>NZ_JBFALJ010000008.1:0-306378 GCF_040660195.1 Streptomyces sp. NPDC050147
GGGGTGTGGGGGGGGGGGGCCGGGGGGCGCCCCGCCCGCCCTGCGGGCGGGGCCCCCCGCGTACGGACCGGTCCGTACGCGGGGGCCACAGCCGTCAGGTCACCGCGCCGACCGGTGTGCGGAGTACGCCGTGGCCGCCGCGTACGGCTGGTACTGCTCGGGGGCCGACGGCTCGTCCGGTGTGTGGTGGCGGCCTCGGGCCGGTCCCGATCTGCGCGGCCACCACAGCCCACGGCCGAGGAGTGCGGCAAGGGCGGGCACCAGGACGAGGGAGAGGACGAGCGAGGACAGAATGATCCCCAGGCCGGTGGCGAAACCGATCTCCTGGGTGGCCGGGCTCGCGGCGAGACTGGCGAAGGAACCGGCGAGCACGATCCCGGCCGTGGCGACGGCGGGGGCGGTGTGCCGCACGGCCTCGGCCACCGCGTGCCGCGCCGGGACCGGCTTCTCCATCTCCTCCCTGATCCGATCGGTGATCAGGATGTTGTAGTCGGTGCCGAGGGCTACGACGAACAGGAAGAGCACCAGGGGCAGCGTGAACGAGACCCCGGGCCGGTCGAGGCCGTGCTGGAAGAGCAGCGTGCTCGCACCGAGCGTGGCCACGAACCCGAGTCCCACGGCGATCATCAGGACGACCGGTGCGAGCAGGGAGCGCAGCAACAGGAAGAGGATCACCGCGATCAGCAGGGCCGCGACCGGGAACACCAGGCGCAGGTCCTTCTCCACGGCCGTCGAGATGTCGGCGAAGACGGCGGCCGTTCCCGTGACATACGCCTTGGTGCCCGCCGGGGTGGTCCGCGCAGCCGTGTCCCTGACGGGCCCCGAGACCAGGTCGCGCGCCTTCTGCGTATCGGACTTGACGCTCAGGAACAGATCGAACCGCGCCGCTGTGCGGTCCTTGCCGAGCACGGGCTTGCCCACTTCGCCGACGCCCTCGGTCCCGGCGAGGGCACGGGTCATGCCGGTGAGCGAACTCTCCTCGATGTCACCGCCGTCGGTGCTCCGTACGTACACGCTGTGCGGGTCCGACACACCCGCGGGCAGGCTGCGGGCGATCTGCTCCGCGGCCTCGACCGCGGCGGTCTCGTGCCGGCCCTGCTGGTCATAGCTCATCCTCATGCCAAGCGCCCCGGCGCCGAGGGCACCGAGCAGCACCAGACTGCCGAGCGCGTACCGCACCGGCCGGGCGCTCACCGCGCGCCCCAGACGTGCGCTGATCCCGTCGGCGCGCTCCTTCTTCCACGCGCGGGCGGGCCAGAACATGCCGCGGCCGAGCAGGGCGAGGAGGGCCGGCATGAGCGTGAGGGCGGCGAGGAGCATCACGAGCACGGAAATCGCGATCGCGGGCCCGAGGACCCGGAACTGCCCGAAGCTCGCCAGACCGAGCGTCGCGAAGGCCGCCACGATCGTCAGGGCCGCGGACGTGATCGCGCCGCCCACTCGCCCGGTCGTCTCGGCCGCCACCGTCCGGGCGTTCCGCTCGGGATGGTTCCGCAGCTGCTCCCTGAACCGGAACATCAGGAAGAGGAAGTAGTCGACGCCGATTCCCAGGAGTACGACACCGATCAGCGAGGGAGTGGACGGGTCGAGGTCGATGCCGAAGAGCTTCGCCGCGCCGACGACTGCTCCCGACGCGACTCCACCGATCAGCGCCACCGCGATCAGCGGCACGAACGCGGCCGCGAGGCTGCGGAACACCAGCACGTTCAGGAGGACGATGAGGCCCATCGTCAGAGTGCCGACGACTTTCCCCGCGGGCTCCTCCGCCTCCGTGTCGTCCACCGTCGAGGCTATTCCGCCGGTGAATCCCACGCGAAGGCCGGCGGCAGCGAATTCGTCCTTCGCGCCGTCACGGAATTCCTTGTAGACGTCCTGCAGACCCGGGTCACCGGGGTTTCCGGAGAGGGACACCGTCAGGAGCCGGAACGACTTGTCCGGGGCGACGGCGCCCGGCGACACCCGCGGGGTCTGGGAGTGGTCCTTCATGAGCGGTTCGGGCTTCGGTGCGGCGATCCGCTCCCGGCCCAGGCCGTCCGCGGTGGCGGTGATCCGCCGCTGGTCGCCCGGTGTGAGCTTCTCGCCGTCGTCCCTGCCGACCAGCACGGTCAGGGCGTTGGGGTCGGGCTTGGTGCCGAACTCGTCCTCGGCGATGCGCAGCGCCACCGCCGAGTCGTACTTCTTGGGCAGGAAGTCCCCGGCCTGGGAGTCGGTGACGTCGTACATCAACGCCTTCCCCACGAACGACAGTGCCGCTCCGAGGATGGTCCAGACGGCGATCGTCATCCATCGATGTCGGGTGGAGAAAGAGGTCAGCTTGCGGATCATGTCCACAGGTCATCACGCGGGGCCGCTTGAGCACGTCGGCCGCCGGAAGGGGACGCACCCGTGACCCTGGTCCGGTACTCCGTCGCGGGCAGTACTCCGGTACTGGGTGAAAGAACCGCCCCCTAGCCGATCACCGGCCCGGCGAGGCCGGGATGTAATGGGGCGGAACGACGGGAACATCAGGGCCCGACGCACCGGCACAACCAGGAGGCGCCCGGATGGGCCGTGACTTCTTCCCCCCGGCACCACCCACAGGCGGGGCGCGGCCGACCCCGGGTGACATGGCGGTCGCCGTCGTGGCGGTGGGGCTCGACCTGCTGGCCTATCTCGCCCCTGGCGAGGTGGGCCCGGGGGTGCCCGTCACCGTGCTCGGTGTCCTGCTGGTCGCCGTCTCCGTCATCCCGTTGCTCTTCAGGCGTCATCACCCCGTGCCGGTGCTCGGCGCGGTCCTCGGCGTGCAGACGGCCGTGAACCTGGGTCTTGCCGTCGATCCGGGCGCGCCGATGTCGAACAGCTACGGTGGCGCCGTGGCGGTGGCGCTGTACACCGTGGCCAGGCACAGCGGGCGGCGCGCGGTGGCCTTGAGCGTCGTGGCCACCGTGCCCGTGCAGCTCCTGCGGTACCTGCACAACGACGTGCCCTTCCTGGGGCCGGGCATCATCGACGTGACTCTCACGCCCTGCCTGCTCGTCGCCGTGGGCCTGGGCGTGCGGCAGTGGCAACGGCAGTTGGACATCAACCGCAAGCTCCTCGCCGACCGCGCGGTGACCGACGAACGGCGCCGCATCGCGCGCGAACTCCACGACATCGTGGCTCATCACATCACCACCATGTACCTGATGTCCGGCGGGGCCAGATCAACCCTGGACCGCGACCCCGACACGGCCCGCGAGGCGCTGGTGACCCTGGAGGAGTCCGGCCGCACCGCGCTGCGCGAGATGCGTCAGCTCCTCGGGGTGCTGCGCAGCACCGACACCCCGGAGGAGACGCCGTCGGAGCCCCAGCCGGGGGTGGACGGCATCGAGCGGCTCGTCGCCGATTCGACCGCCGCGGGTCTGCCGGCCGAACTCCACGTCACCGGGCGGCCCGTGGAGCTGCCGATGCCGGTCGGTCTCACGCTCTACCGGATAGTCCAGGAGGCGCTGACCAACGCCCGCAAGCACGCGGGCCCCGCCCGCGCCACGGTGCGGCTCGCCTATCTCCAGGGCCGCGTCACCGTCGAAGTGGCCGACGACGGCGCCGGAGACAGCGGGGCGCACGGCAGGGCGGGCGGGAGCGGTGGGTACGGTCTTCTGGGCATGCGGGAACGCGTCGCCCTGCATGACGGCAGCTTGCGGGTCGGCAGCCGCGAGGAAGGCGGATTCGTGGTGAGCGCGAGCGTGCCACTGTCCACCGAGACGTATGGGAAGGACAGAATCTGATGACATCCCCCTCTGTACCCGATTCCGGGACCGACGCCCAACCCCGAACCGGCACCGAACCCGGGGGCGAGCGCGACGGCATCACCGTGCTCATCGCGGACGACCAGCCGCTGGTGCGCCGGGGCCTGTCGCTGATCCTGCTTTCGGACCCCGCCATCCGGGTCGTCGGCGAAGTGGGCGACGGCGAGCAGGCCGTCACGTCGGCCCTCGAACTCCGCCCCGACGTCGTCCTGATGGACATCCGCATGCCCGTGCTCGACGGCGTCAGGGCCACCGAGCGCCTGGCCGCCGAGCTGCCCGGCTGCCGGGTCCTCGCGCTCAGCACCTTCGACATGGACGAACACGTGGTCGGTGCCCTGCGGGCGGGGGCCTCGGGGTTCCTGCCCAAGGACGTCTCCCCCGAGGAGCTGGTGGCCGCGCTGCGCACCGTCCACCGCGGCGAAGCCGTCGTCGCCCCGCGGCTCCTGACCCGGCTGCTCGCCACCTTCGTGACCCCGGCGCCTGCCGCGCACCCGACGACGGTGGACCTCGCCGGGCTCACCCCGCGCGAGGCCGACGTGCTGCGCCTGATCGCCGCGGGCCTCGACAACGCCGAGATCGCGGCGTCCATGGAGATCGGCGTCCAGACCGTGAAGAACCACGTCAGCGGCGTCTTCGCCAAGCTGGGCGTCCGTGACCGTGCGCAGGCGGTCATCGCCGCGTACGAGTCGGGGCTCGTGCGGGCCGGGCAGGGACGACCTAGCGCTGGTACCTCTTGAGCACCAGGTTCCCGTCCTTCACCAGGCGTTTGCGCAGCTCCTCCAGGCCGATCGCCCCGCTGTAGTACTCCTGGAGCGCCGGGGTCGCCACCTTGTCCTTCCACTCCGCGTAGCCCCGGACCGACTGGGCGGGGGCCGAGCGGAGGTCCTTGGCCAGGGCGGTGCCCGTCGCCCAGTCGTTCTTCTTCGTGTGCAGGGCGGGATCCTTCAAGGCCTCCGTGCCGGTGGGGAGCATCCAGTCGCCCTGCGCGAGGCGCACCATGTTCTTCGGCTGGAGGAGGAAGTCGATGAACTCGACCGCCTCCTTCTTGTGCTCCGTGTCCTCGGACACCGACAGCGTCTGCGGGCTGACGCCCTGCGCGAGCCCTTCCGTTCCGGCCGGAGCGGGAAGGACCTGCCAGTCGAAGCCCTTGGGCGCCTGCTGGACGATCTGCTGGCGGTAGGAGAAGCCGAGCGGGACCATCGCGTACTTGCCGCCGAAGAACCCCGGCAGCGTGTCGGAGCCGCCCATGCCCAGGGTGGTGCTTGACGCACTCTTGTCGGTGTTGACCTGGTCGTGGACCGTGCGCGGCATGATCTCGTCGGCCTTGTCGAAGCGGATGTCGACCTTGCCGTCGTCGCCCCGGTGGAACATCCGGCCGCCGGTGGAGAGCGAGAGGTTGAGCGTCGCGGAGACCGGTTCCTTGAGCGGCCAGGCCACGCCGTACTTGCCCTTGCCGTCGCTCAGGTCCTTGGTGACCGCCCGGAACTCCTCCCAGGACCAGGGCTTGTCGGGGGTCGGGATCCGTACGCCCGACTCCTTCAGCCATGTCGCGTTGGCGATCAGGACGCGGGGTTCCTGGAGGAACGGCACGCCGTAGACGCCGTCGCCGAACGTCGTCGTCTGCCAGCTCCGCTCGGGAATGTCCGACTTGAGCCGGTCGGGAAGCAGTTCGTCGAGGTCCGCGAGATACCCGCCGTACGCGAAGTCGGCGAGGTCGTCCGACGCGTCGTGGATGATGTCCGGCGCCTCGCCGCCCTCGAAGGAGGTGAGCAGCTGGTCGTGGACGCTGTCCCAACTGCCCTGGACGTACTCGACCTTGACGTCCGGGTGGATGGCGTTCCACTCCTCGACCAGTTGCTTGTTGGCGTCGACCGACTCCTTCTGCCAGGCGAGCGACTGGAAGCGGAGGGTGACCTTGCCGTCGTCGGATCCGTCGGAGTCACCGCCGCATCCGGAGAGCAGCAGCGCCAGGGCCGCGGTCACCGCGGTGGCGAGCCGTGCGCGCATCAGCTCTTCACCGCCCCGGTCAGCATGCCGCCCGTGATCCGCTTCTGGATGATCGCGAAGATGACGAGCGAGGGGAGGGTGGCGAGGAACGCCGCCGCGGCGAGCGGGCCGAGGTCGGCGGCGCCCTCCGCGCCGATGAAGTGCGTGAGGACGACCGGCAACGTCTGTTTCTCCGGGGTCTTGAGCAGGACGAGCGCGAAGAAGAATTCGTTCCACGCGGTGATGAAGGCGAAGAGGATCGTGGCCACGATGCCGGGTGCGAGCAGCGGAGCGGTGATCGAGACGAGCGTACGCAGCTTGCCCGCGCCGTCGACCGCCGCCGCCTCCTCCAACTCCGTGGGTACGGCGCGCACGTAGCCCACCAGCATCCACAGCGCGAAGGGCAGCGCCCACACGACGTACACCATGATCAGCCCCGGCAGGGAGTTGATCTGGCCGAGGTTCTTCAGGACCAGGAAGAGCGGGATGATCACCAGGACGAAGGGGAACGCCTGGCTGACCACGACCCAGCCGGTGGCCGCCCGCGCGAGGAGCGTGCGGTGGCGTGCCATGACGTACGCCATCGGGGTCGCGATGGCGACGGCGATGAGCGCCGCGCAGACGGCCGCGATCAGCGAGTTGCCCGCGGCGCGCAGGAGCGGCTGTTCGTCGAAAGCCTGCCGGAAGTTGGCGAAGGTCGGGTCCTTGGGAATCCAGGTGGGGTGCAGGCTTGCCAGCTCGCGCGGCGGCTTGAAGGCCGTGGAGATCAGCCAGAGGAAGGGGAAGGCGAGGAAGACGAGGTAGCCCAGGAGCGCGAGGTACTGCCCGGCGCGGGCGGGCTTGCCGGTGCGCGTCGTGCTCACTTGTCGTCGCCTCCCTTCAGGCGGCCCACGAGGTAGAACGCGAGGATCACCGAGATCACCGCGACCATCACGCAGCCCATCGCCGCCGCGTAGCCGAACTGGCCGTAGCGGAACGCCTCTTCGTAGGCGAAGAGCATGGGGAGGCGGGTGCGGCCGCCCGGGCCGCCGTTCGTCAGGACGTAGACGAGGGCGAAGGAGTTGAAGTTCCAGATGAAGTTGAGCGCCGTGATGGCGAGGGCGACCGGCTTCAGCGCGGGCCAGGTGACCGTGCGGAAGCGGCGCCAGGCGCCCGCGCCGTCCATCTCGGCGGCCTCGTGCAGTTCGCGCGGGGTGTTCTGCAGTCCGGCGAGCAGCGCCACGGTGGTCTGCGGCATGCCCGCCCAGATGCCCACGACGATCACTGCGGGCAGTGCGGTGCCCAGGCCCGTGAGCCAGTCGCGGCCGTCGCCGAAGCCCAGGTTGCCCAGGGTCTCGTTCAGGACGCCGGCGTCCGGGTTGTAGACCAGGCGCCACATGATGCCGACGACGACTTCGGGCATCGCCCAGGGGATGATCGCAAGCGAGCGCGCCAGCCAGCGGAAGCGCAGGTTCTGGTTGAGCAGGAGGGCCAGGCCGAGCGCGAGGAGGAACTGCGGCACGGTCACGCCGACCGCCCACAGCAGGCCGATGCGGAACGAGTCCCAGAACAGGGTGTCGTGCAGCAGGTCCTGGAAGTTCAGGAGGCCGATCCACTCGGTGGGCTCGGTGCGGCCCGACTGGGAGTCGGTGAACGCGAGCGTGATGCCGTAGAGGAGCGGGCCCACGCTCAGGATCAAAATCGGGATCAGCGCGGGCAGCACCAGAAACCAGGCGCCGTGGTCCGTGCCTCTGCGGGCGGACGCGCCTTTCGCTGACCGCTCTGTCGCGGTCGCCAATGTCACGGAATCGGCTCCTTTGGGCGGCTCATCGGGGTTTGGCCGCCCAGGCGGCCCCCGTCATCGTGCTGATGGGATCTTGTTACGTCAAGCAGCTACGCAATCCCTCGCAGCCGCTTGGCCTGTGCGAATGGGAGACTGTGCCGGTCTGCGTGGCGAACGTAGCGAGCGGTGTGGGAGGCAACGGATGGACGAGGCGCGGGCACGGGACGTACTGGGCGCCGCGGGACTCGAGCGGGACGCGGCGCTGCTCGCGCTGGGCGAGAACGCGGTGTTCGGCAGTGGCGGGACGGTGGTCAAGGTCGGGCGCGCGGCGCCCGGACTTCTCGACCGCGCGCGGCGGGAGTTGCGGATCGCGCGCTGGCTGGAGGAGTCGGACGTGCCCGCGGTCCGGGCGGCCGAGGGCGAGCCCCGGCTCGTGGACGGGCACCCGGTGACGGTGTGGAACCGGCTGCCGGAGGCCGTGCGCCCGGCCGAGCCGCGTGACCTCGCCGCGCTCCTCCGCCTTGTCCACGCGCTTCCCGCACCGGACTTCGAACTGCCACGGCGTGAGCTGCTCGGCGGGGTCGAGCGGTGGCTGCGGCTGGCGGGCGACGCGATCGACACCCGGGACGCGGACTACCTGCGGGAGCGCAGGGACGGGTTCGAGGCCGCGGCTTCGGCACTCACCCCTCGGCTGGCCCCCGGCCCCATCCACGGCGACGCGCTGCCCCGGAACGTCCTTGTGGGCGCGGACGGTCCGGTCCTTGTGGACCTGGAGACCTTCTCCGCCGATCTGCGAGAGCACGATCTGGTGGTGATGGCGCTCTCGCGGGATCGGTACGGGCTGCCGGCCGAGGCGTACGACGGGTTCATCGCGGAGTACGGCTGGGATGTGCGGGAGTGGGAGGGGTGCGCGGTGCTCCGCGGCGCCCGGGAGACGGCCAGTTGCGCGTGGGTCGCGCAGCATGCCCCCAGCAATCCGAAGGCGCTGGCGGAGTTCCGCCGCAGGGTGGCGTCGCTGCGGGACGGGGACGCGAGTGTGCGGTGGTACCCCTTCTGAGGGCTGCGCCCCTTCCTCGGATCAGACCCCGGACGCGCTGAACTCCTCCTTGAGCGGCCACACGCCGTCCACCACCGCGTCTGTCTCGCCCTTCTTGCGCAGGAACCTCTGGAAGTCCGCCGCCCACTGCGCATACCAGTCGATCTGGCGGCGATGCAGCTCCGCCGGGCCGAAAGCGGCCAGCTTGGGGTGCCGCTCGGCTATGGCTGTGGCCAGGCGGGCCGCGGCCAGGGCGTCCGACGTGGCGTCGTGCGCCGACTCCAGGAGCACGCCGTACTCGGTGCAGACCGCTTCGAGGTTCCGCTTGCCCTTGCGGTAGCGCTCGACCGAGCGGTCGATGGTGTACGGGTCGATGACCGGGGCCGGTTCCACACCCCCCAGGCGCTCGCGCAGGGACGGCAGGCCGTGCCTGCGCAGCTCGGCGGAGAGCAGGGTCAGGTCGAAGGTGGCGTTGTAGGCGACGACCGGGACGCCCGTCTGCCAGTACGACACGAGCACCGCCGCTATCGCGTCGGCGACCTCGGCGGCGGGTCTGCCGTGGGCCGCGGCACGTTCGTTCGTGATGCCGTGCACCGCAACGGCCTCCGCCGGGATCTCGACCCCCGGGTCGGCCAGCCACTCCTTGCGGCCCAGCGGCTCGCCGGCCCTGACCTCGATGACCGCCGCCGTGACGATGCGCGCCTCGCGCGGGTCCGTCCCGGTCGTCTCCAGGTCGAAACCGATCAGCAGCTCCCGGTGCCAGTCCATGGCGGCCCCCTTCTCTGTGGTGCTTTCCCCCATTGACCACCACGATCCCACGGGCCACTGACAATCCGAGGTCCGCGTTCCGCTTGCCGCCCGGCCGGCCCAGGAGACCGGCCAGGAGAGCGGGCTCAGGAGACCGGCCGCGAGTCCGCCCAGGCCAGTTCGAACTCCTCCCGGTATGTCTCGAAGAGCCCGCTCTCGTCCGGCTCGTCCGGCTTCACCACCCGGCGGCCGCCGCGCAGCACGAGCACCGGCGCCTCCATCCCGCGGGTCCTGCGCAGATACGACTGGACGACCGCGATGCCGTCCGCGCCGTCCCCGTCGACCAGATACGCGGTGAAGCGCGGCGTCTCGTCGAAGACCTGGATCTCGAAGGCACCCGGATCACGCAGGCGTGCCCGCACCCTGCGCATGTGCAGGATGTTCATCTCCACGCTGCGGCTCAGCTCGCCCCGCTTCAGGCCCAGTTCACGCTCCCTGCGCTTGACCGCGCTGCTCGCCGGGTTGAGGAAGAGCAGCCGCACCCGGCAGCCGGACTCGGCGAGGCGCACGAGGCGGCGTCCGGAGAAGTTCTGGGCCAGGAGGTTCAGGCCTATCCCGATCGCGTCGAGGCGCCGGGCCCCGCCGAAGATGTTCTCTGCGGGGAACTGCCGCAGGAGCCGCACCCGGTCCGAGTGGACCCCCACCACGTCGGCGTACCGGTCGCCGACCAGGGACTCGACGGCGTCGACGGGCAACCGGCGCGCGGACGGCGTGTCGGTGCCCGTACCGAGCATGTCCAGGAGCTTCGCGGACGCCCGCTCGGCCTGGGCGAGCACGGCGGTGGACAGGGCGCGGTTGCGCGATACGACGTTCCGGGTGACCTCCAGCTCGTCAAGGGCGAGCTCGACGTCCCTGCGGTCGTCGAAGTACGGCTCGAAGCACGGCCAGTGCTGCACCATCAGCTCGCGCAGCTGGGGCAGCGTGAGGAAGCTCAGGACGTTGTCGTCGGCGGGGTCCAGCAAGTACCCCTTGCGGCGGCTCACCTCGCGTACGGCGACGGCCCGCTGCACCCACTCCTGCCCGGCGGGTCCGGCGGCGGCGACCACCCAGTCGTCGGCGTGGACCGGTTCGTAGATGGGGCGCAGGACAGCGGCCACGACCGCGCGCAGCCGCTGCTCCACGAGATTCAGCCAGATGTAGGCCCGCCCGGCGCGCTGGGCGCGCGTGCGCACCTCGCGCCAGGCGTCGGCGCCCCAGTCCAGTTCGGGTCCGATCTGAGATCCCATCTCCATCGGCCGCGCCAGGGACACCGCTCCGGGCGGGCCGTCCGCGGAACTCCCCTCGTGACCCTCGTCACCAGGGGGCAGTTCCCGCCCTCCCGAGCTCACTCAGCGCACCCCTTCCGCTCCCCCGAGCACTCCCCCGTTCAACGATCAAGGAAGGGTACTCCGGGAGCGGCGGCCGGTGCAGCCGGATGGGGAGGGCAATTATCAACCACCCAGCGGCGGCTGGCCGTTCTGCCCGGCGAGGTCCTGCGGAGTGAGCGGGCTCATAGCGGTGACGTCGCGCGCGGCCAGCGAGAAGCCCTGCCAGTGGACCGGCATCGGCTGCTGGTCCTCGTCACGGGCGATGTGGTGGTAGCCGATGTTGACCCAGGCGATCGGGTGCTTGAGGGTCTGGCCGTCAGCCCACTTGTCGACGCTGGTCGGTGCTCCGTCGGGGCACCCGATGTTGTTGCTCGCGTACTGCTCGCACTTCTTGTACTCGGTGAAGTACACGTCGTGCTTGGTGAAGGGGCGTCCGGCATGCTTGGTGCTGGCCCCGGGCACGAACTCGTACGAACGGGGGTGGCCGTCCTTGTTCTTGCCGGCCCCGCTGACCATGCGCCACCAGCGCATGTCCTTGCGGTCGCCGGCGAGCTCCTTGGTGACCTTGGTGCGGGTGGTCTTCGTGGTGGGGCTGCCCTGGCCGGCGGGCGCGGTGACCTTGGAGTCGTACTGCTCGACCTTGGCCTTCGGGGAGCCGTCGAGGCCGAAGTTGAGCCGCCAGAAGACGTTGTGGGCGTGGCTCTCGGCCTTGGCCTGGTCACCCTTGCCGATGGGCCAGCCGCGGCTGTCGCCGCCGTCGTAGTCGTACGGCGAGAGGCTGCCGGTCGCGCCGACCTGGGAGGTGATGGTGCCGTCCGACGAGAACCGCCACTCGGTGATGTACTCGTACCAGGAGGCCTTGTTCACGGTGTAGACGAGCAGGTCCTTGCCCTGGCCGGTATAGACCTTGCCGTTGCCGCCGGTGCTCGCGTCGTCGTTGAGGCGGTACGCGTGCCCACGCGCGCGCGTGGTGGTGCAAAGGCCCTTCACGTTGCCCCGCTGCGGGACCTTCACCGTCTTGATGGTGCCGCCCGGGCATTCGCCGGGTTTCAGGTTCTGCAGGGCCTGGCCGAAGTCGGTGCCGGTGACGTCGTCGTACTCGGCCTCGCCGTCGTCGTAGGGGACGTGGACCTGCGCGAGCCGGGCGCTGGTCAGGACGGGTATCGGCTTCGCCTCGTCCTTGGGCTGGTAGCTGATCTTGTCGAGGATCAGGCCGGAGAGGCTGTTGTAGTGCCAGCACATGCGCCAGGTCGTGCCGCCGTCGACGGTCTGCTCGATCTTGTAGGCGTCACTGCAGTCGGCCGCCGCCGCAGGGGCGCTCGGCGCCTGGGGTGCGGCCGATGCGGGCGAGGCGACGGTGACGGCGCCGCCGATCAGCGCGGAGACCGCGAGGGCCATGGTGGCCCGTTTGCGGGCGCGCGAAAGTCTGTTGACGTGCATTGCGGTGTGAACTCCCTCGTACGAGGAGAAGCAGAAGTGTGGTGTCGTGCGCGAGCGGCCCAAATCAGCCGAGGCGGCCCACCGAACGGGTGCTCAGGTCGACGACGAGGGACCGGGTATCGATCCACGGGCCGTTCTTGACCTTGGTGACGACCTGGAGGCACCGGTGCTTGCCGCACTCGGTGAGGTCGGACGGCACCCGCTCGACGGTCTCCTTGCGGAAGACCATGCCGCTCAGCTGCAGCTGCTCCGGGCCGGTGAGCACCTTGCCCGTGGCGTGCTTGAAGTCCTGCTTCAGGCCCTTGCCGAGCGGGTCGGCGATCAGCAGCTTCGCACCCTCGACGAGTTCTTCCTGGCTGGGCGGCGGCTGGACGTTGCGTGCGGTGTTCGTGTCCTCCACCTTGCCGGTCTCCACGTTGACCGTCTTGGTGATGACCGCGTCCTTCTTGTAGTCGTAGTAGACGACTTCCGCGCTGCGCGGGGCCGCGGCACCCTCGGCACCGGGGTCCGGCTCACTGAGGTTCGTCGAAAGGAGCTGCGGTCCGCGGTCTCCTTCGACGTCCCTGGCGCTGGAGCGCATGCCGCCTGTCACCGAGGCCTTCTCGGCGCGCTCTATCTCGGCGTCGGTCAGCGGGTCGCTGCCTATGCCCTTCTCGCCCTCGTCGGGCGCGGCCTCGACGACGCCGTCCTTCGCGATCGCGTTCTGCTTCGCTGCCGCCGCGTTGGCCTGGCGGTCCCCCGACTCGCCCGCCCCCGGCAGTGTGACGCCCACCAGCACGGCGGTGGCAGCCGTCGCGACTGCCGCGCCCGCCATCACCTTCCCCAGGTGGCGTCTGACTAGCTCTCTCACTTACTCCCCTTTTCCCCCACGAGCCCCAAGAAGGGGCATACCGAGTATGTGGTCGGTCGGTTAGACGGACTCAACTCCTGGGTGGTTGCCCCACTTTCGGGGAACCTTGAGCGAAGTGACCCCGAGCCGAGGGGGCGGTAGTGGAAGAGTCGTATGCATGCAGGTGTGGCCAGGGCAGGCGTATCCACTCGGTGCCACGTACGACGGCGCCGGCACGAACTTCGCGGTCTTCTCCGAGGCCGCTGACCGCGTAGAGCTCTGTTTGTTGCACGACGACGGCTCGGAGACAGCCGTCGAGCTGCGTGAGTCCGACGCGTTCGTACTCCACGCGTATCTGCCCGGCGTGATGCCGGGCCAGCGGTACGGCTTCCGTGTGCACGGTCCGTACGAACCGGCGCGGGGGCACCGCTGCAACTCGGCGAAGCTGCTGCTCGATCCGTACGCCCGCGCGGTCAGCGGCCGGATCGACTGGGGCGAGGAGGTGTACGGCTACCGCTTCGGCGCGCCGGACAAGCGCAACGACATGGACTCGGCGCCGCACATGATGACCTCCGTGGTGGTCAACCCGTACTTCGACTGGGGCGACGACCGGCCTCCACGCACCCCGTACAACGAAACAGTGCTGTACGAAGCCCATGTCAAGGGCCTGACCATGCTGCACCCCGACCTGCCGCAGGAGTTGCGCGGGTCGTACGCGGCGCTCGCGCATCCGGCGGTCATCGATCACCTCGTGCGGCTGGGGGTGACGGCCCTGGAGCTGATGCCGGTGCACCAGTTCGTGAACGACCACCGCCTGGTCGACATGGGCCTGAACAACTACTGGGGCTACAACACGATCGGCTTCTTCGCGCCCCACAACGCGTACGCCTCCTGGGGCGACCGGGGCGAGCAGGTCCTGGAGTTCAAGCAGGCAGTGAAGGCGCTGCACGAGGCGGGCATCGAGGTGATCCTCGACGTCGTCTACAACCACACGGCCGAGGGCAACCACCTGGGCCCGACGCTCTCCTACAAGGGCCTCGACAACGCCTCGTACTACCGCCTGACCGACGATCCCCGCTACTACATGGACACCACGGGGACCGGCAACTCGCTCCTGATGCGGTCGCCGCACGTACTCCAAATGATCATGGACTCACTGCGGCACTGGGTCACCGACATGCACGTGGACGGCTTCCGCTTCGATCTCGCGGCGACGCTCGCCCGGCAGTTCCACGAGGTGGACCGCCTGTCGTCGTTCTTCGACCTCGTGCAGCAGGACCCCGTCGTCAGCCAGGTGAAGCTGATCGCCGAGCCTTGGGACGTCGGCGAGGGCGGCTATCAGGTGGGCAACTTCCCGCCCCTGTGGACCGAGTGGAACGGCATGTACCGCGACACCGTGCGCGACCTGTGGCGGGGCGAACCGCGCACCCTCGCGGAGTTCGCGTCCCGGCTCACCGGCTCGTCCGACCTCTACCAGGACGACGGGCGGCGTCCCTTGGCGTCGATCAACTTCGCCACCTGCCACGACGGTTTCACCCTGCACGACCTCGTCTCGTACAACGAGAAGCACAACGAGGGAAACGGCGAGGACAACCAGGACGGCGAGAGCCACAACCGCTCCTGGAACTGCGGCGCGGAGGGCGAGACCGACGACCCGGACGTCCTGGAGCTGCGCGAACGGCAGATGCGCAACTTCATCGCGACGCTGATGCTCTCGCAGGGCGTCCCGATGCTCAGCCACGGCGACGAGTTCGCCCGCACGCAGGGAGGCAACAACAACGCCTACTGCCAGGACAACGAGATCGCGTGGGTGCGCTGGCCACAGGGCGAGAGCTCCCTGCTGGAGTTCACGCGCGCGATGGCGTGGCTGCGGCGCGACCACCCCGTCTTCCGCAGGAGGCGTTTCTTCCACGGCCGTCCGGTCGAGGGCACGCACGACGAGCTCTCCGACATCGCCTGGTTCACGCCGAAGGGCGAGGAGATGACGCAGAAGGACTGGGACGCGTCGCACGCACGGGCGCTGACGGTGTTCCTGAACGGCAACGCGATCTCCGAGCCGGGCACGCGCGGCGAGCGGATCTCCGACGACTCCTTCCTGATGATGTTCAACGCGTCGGCTCGGCCCCTGGAGTTCGTCGTCCCGGTCAATCACGGCCGTCAGTGGCAGGTGGTCGTGGACACCTCGCGGGCGGAGGGGGTGCCGCCGGACTCGGGGCCGAAGGCGGCGGCCGGTGAGCGCCTGACGCTCGCCGACCGGAGCCTTACTGTCCTACAGCGCCCCGCGTGACCTGAGGCCTGCCCTCTGCCGGGGGGCGGGCCACCAGCGCCACGAGGAACGCGACGGCGGCGGCCGCGCTGCCGAGCGCGAACGCCGCCGCGGGGCCGTGGACCTCGGCCAGTCGTCCCGCCACGGCGAGCGTGACCGCCTGGCCGCCGACGAAGGCGCTGGCGGCGAACGTCATCCCCTCGGCGAGGCGCCGCGGCGGACAGGAGCGCTCGGTGAGGGCGAAGCCGGTGATCAAGTTCGGGGCGTAGACGGCGCCGAAGACGGTCACCACGAGGTACAGGGCCGTCATGCTGTGCGTCCACACCAGCGGCAGCGAGAGCAGCGTGGCGGCGGCCGTCGCCACGCGCCATCGCGCGTACAGGCCGAAGCGCTCGGGGAGCGCGGCCATGGCGAGCCCCACCACGGCGCTCATGACGCCCATGGCGGCGTAGACGAGGCCCGCCTGGCCCGGCTGCCCCAACTCCTCGGTGAGTGCCGTGATGCCCGCTCCACAGGCGCCGAGCAGGACACCGAGGAAGACGAGCCCGACGCGTACGACGACGACTTCGCGCGGCAGGCGCTGCCGGCCGCCACGCGCGCGTGGCGCCTGGTTCTCCGCCTGAGCCGCTCGCACCGTCCGGCCCGTGGGGTGCAGCGCGAAGCCGGAGCCGCAGACGGCGACCAGGAGCGCGGCCGCGCCGAAGGCGTACGCCGGATGGCCCGCCACGGCGGCCAGGCCCACGAAGGCGGGCCCGAGCACGAAGGACAGCTCGTCCATGGTGCTCTCCAGGGAGAGCACGGTGTTGACCAGACGGTCGTCGCCGCCCGCTCTGCGGACCAGCGGGACGGCGCGTGCGCGGGCCAGCGGGCCGATCCCCGGGATGCTCGCCCCGGCGAACACGGCGAGGGCGACGAGCGCGGGCGTGGGCAGCCCGAGGAGGGCGCCGAGCGTGTAGACGGCGATGGCCACGGCGTTGAGCAGCGAGAAGGCGAGGACGACGGGGCGCTGACCGCGGCGGTCGGCGAGGCGGCCGACGAGCGGGCCCATGGTCACCTGGCCGAGCGCGAGCGCGCAGGCGACCACGCCGCCCGTGGCGAGCGAACCGCTGGTCTCGGTGACCAGCAGGACGCTGCCGAACTGGATCATGGCCACGGGGAGCCTGCCGAGGAACGAGATCACCGGCAGGAGGGCTCCGGTGTGCCCGATCACCTCCCGGTAGGTGTCCAGGAGACCGAGCGCGTCCCGGTTGTCCCCGGCCTCCCGGCCCTCCCGGTCCCCCCGTAGCCCGTTCCGCGCGACCTGTGCTTTTGCAGCCATCGTCCGAAGCTAGCGACACCGTGCCCCCCAGAAGCATGAGTCGATGGCACGAAAGCCCGCCAGGCGGGTACGTACGTTCGCATGACGCCTGAGCGCTCAGAGCCCGCGGTCCCGCCGCCGCCCACCGCCACGTACCGACTGCAGCTTCAGCCGGAGTTCCCGTTCGACGCCGCCGAGGCGGCCGTCCCGTACCTGGCATCGCTGGGGGTCTCGCATCTGCACCTGTCGCCGGTGCTTGAGGCCGTCCCGGGGTCCACGCACGGCTACGACGTCGTGGACCACGCGCGCGTGCGTGACGAGCTGGGGGGCGAGGAGGGGCTGAGATCCCTTTCGCGCACCGCGCGGACGCACGGGCTCGGCCTGGTCGTGGACATCGTGCCGAACCACATGGCGGCGGTTCCGCGCCACAACCGCGCCCTCTGGGAGGTGCTGCGGGAGGGCCCCGATTCGCCGTACGCGCGGTGGTTCGACATCGACTGGGAGGCGGGCGAGGGGCGCGTGCTGCTTCCGGTGCTCGGGCGCGGTATCGGGGACGAGCTGGAGCGCCTGCGGGTGGACGGCGACGTGCTGCGCTACCACGAACACGCGTTCCCCCTGCGGGAAGGCACCGGTGAGCTGCCGTTGCCCCAGCTCCTCGACGCCCAGTGGTACCGGCTCGCGTGGTGGCGCCTTGCCCGTACGGAGCTCAACTACCGGCGCTTCTTCACCATCTCGGACCTCATCGGGGTGCGCGTCGAGGACCCCGAGGTGTTCGACGCGACCCACGCGAAGATCCTCGAACTGCTGCGGGAAGGGGTGGTGGAGGGGCTGCGGATCGACCATCCCGACGGGCTCGCGGACCCGGGGGCGTACCTCCAACGGCTCCAGGAGGCCACACGCGGGCGCTGGACGGTCGTCGAGAAGATCCTCGCCGACGGGGAGCAGCTGCCCGCCGCGTGGCCCGTCGCGGGCACCACCGGGTACGACGCGCTGCGGCACCTCGACGGCCTCTTCACGGACCCGGCGGGGGCCGGTGAGCTCCTCGGCCAGTACCGCCGGTTCACGGCCCCCGCGGTGGACCGGGGCGGTGACTGGGACGCGACGGTGCGGCGTGCGGCGTACAAGGTGCTCACCCATGAGCTGGCCGCCGAGACCGACCGCCTCACGCGCGAGGCGACCGCCCTGTGCGCCGCGGACCCCGCGCTGCGCGACCACGCGCCGTGGGCCCTGCGCACCGCCCTCCTCGAGCTGCTCGTGCGGCTTCCCGTCTACCGGCCCTACGTCACCGGGGGCGCCGAACCGGCTTCGGTGCTCACGGTGGGGGCCGCCGAGGAGGCGAAGGCGGCCTTCGCGGTGCGGGAGGAGGCCGAGGCGGTCGATGTCGTACGGGACTTGGTCCTCGGGCGGCTGGGGCCGGGGCCGGCGGTCGACGGTTTCCGCGCGCGGTTCGCGCAGGTCTCGTCGGCGCTGCGGGCCAAGGCGGTCGAGGACACGGCGTTCTACCGGCACGCGCCGCTCCTCTCGGCCGCCGAGGTGGGCGGTTCTCCCGAGCGCCCCGCGGTGTCCCCGGAGGCCTTTCACGCCTACTGCGCGCGCGTGCAGCGCGACTGGCCGTACGCGGGGACGGTGCTCACCACGCACGACACGAAGCGCAGCGCCGACGTGCGGGCGGGCATCGCCGTCCTCACGCAGTGCCCACAGCGGTGGGCCGACCTCCTGGTCGACGTGACCGAGCAGACCGCGCGGATGGGCGGCGCCAGCGCGCCGGACCCCCAACTGGCCTGGGCGGCCTGGCAGACGGCCGTCGGCTTCGGCTTCCCCTACGACGAACGGCTGCAGAAGGCCCTGCTCAAGCATGTGCGCGAGGCGGGTCTGCACACGAGCTGGACGGAGCCGAACGAGGCGTACGAGAAGGCCGTGACGGCGTTCGTGGAGGCGGGGCCTTGCGGGCCGCCTCTCTACACCGTCGCGGAGTTCGCCGACGGGTTGCGGCCTCATGTGCGGGCGAACGTCCTGGGAGCCACGCTGCTCCAGCTGACGATGCCAGGAGTGCCCGACCTCTACCAGGGCACGGAGGGCGAGTACCGGGCGCTGGTCGACCCTGACAACCGGCGGCCCGTGCGGTTCCAGCCGCACGTCCTTGAGTACCTGGAGCAGCACCGCGACCGCTGGGACCTCTCCGAGGAGAAGCTGGCGCTGACGGCGACCGCGCTGCGGCTGCGCAGGCGCCGCCCGGAGCTGTTCGGCGGCGCGACGACGTACGAGCCGTTGGCGGCGCGGGGCCCCGGCGCGGCGCACTGTGTGGCCTTCGCGCGCTCCGGGGAGGTGATCGCGGCGGTCACCCGGCTCTCCCTGCGCCTGGCGGAGGCAGGCGGCTGGCGCTCCACGGAACTGGGGCTGCCGGAGGGGCGCTGGGCGGATCTGCTCACCCGGGGGCGGGAGTTCACGGGGCACGCACGCGTGGAGGAGCTTTTCGGGGAGCTGCCGGTGGTGCTGCTGGAGAGGGTCTCAACCAGGGTTGACGAGTAGGCAGCGTGAGGCCCGTGCTGGGAGGCCCTGCGGCGCGGGTCCGAAGCAGGGTGCCGGGCGCAGGCCCGGCATGGCGTCCAGCAGGGCCCGCAGGCCGCTCTCGGCGGCGAGCGCGGCCAGGGCGGCGGCCGGGCCGAAGTGCCGCCCTGCGCCGCAGGCCAGGGGTGCCGGGTCCGCCCGGTCGCACGCTTGACACGTGCCCGGCCCCGTGGCGTACTGCGGATTGCGCCGGCGGACAAGACGGGGGTGAGCCAACTGGCGGACCAGCGCTATCCCAATGTGGCCGAACTCGTGCTCCGCGCCCGTGGATTGGCCGCCAACCGTCCTGAGCTCAGCACCTTGCGCCAAGTGGGCGCCTCGCGCGCCGGAAGACCTCTGCACCTGTTGTCCGTCGGCCGTTCCCCGCGCGCCGTCCTGGTCGTCGCCGGCGCGCACTCGAACGAACCGACCGGTGGTTCGACACTGCTGCACCTCGCGGAATGGGCCCTGCGGGACGAGGACCTGCGTGCCGACACCTCCTGGCACTTCCTCCTGTGCGCCGACCCGGACGGCGCGAACCTGCACCGCACGCCCGCCCCGAGCACCCTGTTCGACTACCACCGGCACTTCTTCCGTCCCGCGGGCCCCGAGCAGCCGGAGTGGTCCCCCTCGGTGCTGCCGCCGGACCGGCTGCCTCCCGAGACCCGCGCCCTGACCGGCGTCATCGACGAACTGCGGCCCTACTTGCAGGTGTCGCTGCACGGAACCGATCTCGGCGGCAGTTGGGTGCAGTTGACACGGGACATCCCGGGCCTCGCGGAGCCGTTCGCCAAGTCCGCGGCCGAGCTGCGCATCCCGGTGGAAACGGGGGCCTCGGACGCCGCGGGCTGGCCGGTCTCGGGGCCGGGGGTGCACGTGCTGCCGGGCCCCGGCTCGGCGGCCGCCTATCCGAGCCTGCCCGAGGACGCCCGGCACACGACCTGGCACCACGCCCACCGATACGGCGGTCTGACCGCCATCGTCGAGGTCCCGATGTGGGCCAGCGACCTCGTGGGCGACGCGGCCGCCCATCCCTCCCCGGCCCTGGCCCTGCGCGGCTTCTCGCGGCGGCTGCGCCACGACGCGGCCCTGGTCGAGGACATCCTCGGCGAGGCGCTGCCGCGCCTCCCGGAGGCGCAAGGACCCCTGCTGCGCGCGGCGCGCTGGGCGCTCGACCTGGTGCCCGGCCTCGCCGACGACTGGGCCGGGCTGCCGCCCGCGGGGACGTCGATGGCGTACATCGGGAGCGTCGACGCCTTCGGACGCCGCCTTCCGCTGCGGGCCGCCGCGATGCTGCTGCGGGTCCTGGACGCGGCGGGCGACCGGGCCGCGCCCCGCCTGGAGCAGCTCGTGCTGGACTGGAGCGACGCGTTCGCCGAGCGCTTCGGGGCGCGGTGGGTGCCGCTGGAGAACCAGGTCGAGCACCAGTCACGGACGACGGTCGCCGCCGCGCGCCACGCGCGCGCGGGGGGCGATTGACCGCACGTACGGGCACGCGTCCTTCCTTGGAGCAGCCTTCACGAGGAGGAGAGGCGGAAGCCCATCTTCCCGAAGCTGACCTGATCGCCGTCCTGGACGACGGCCGCGCCGATCACCCTGCGGCCGTTCACGGACGTGCCGTTGGTCGACCCGAGGTCGCGCAGCACCCACATGCCGCCCTGCCTGCTCAGCTCGGCGTGCACCCGGGAGACCGTCTCGTGGCTGAGCCTGAGGCCGTTCGCGGGATCGCGGCCTATCCGCAGCGGCCAGGGGTTCCCCTGCGCCGGCAGGAGCAGCTTCGGGAGCTTCTCGGCCTGCCAGGCCCTGCGCAGCCGCACCGTGAACCCTGAGACCGCGCCGACGGTGCCGAACACCGCCCGCGAGAGACGACCCTCGGTCCGCAGATCCGCGGTGAGCGCCGCGAGTTCATCGGGCTGCCGGGCGGCGAGCGCCAGCTCCATGCGCCGCACGAATGTGTCGTGCGACAGCTTGCCGAGGGCAGCGCCCTCCCTGAGCACCTTCAGCGCCCTGTCACGCTCGGCGTCGGTCAGCCGCGCGGGGTACGTGTGGATCTCAAAGGACGACGTCACCCTGGTGATTGTCGGTCAGCTCGGCCGGGGTGTCCAGAAAACGCGTAACGACCGCGAACCGATCACTTCTGCAGCACGATGGAACCGACGTCACCACGGATGACGTACGGATGAGGACGGACGGACGGACGACAGCGGATGGCAGACAAGGGGGAACTGTCGGTGGAGTTCGAGGTGTGGGCACCGGGAGCCGAACGTGTCGCACTGCTGTGCGACGGCGCCACGCATGCGTTGCGGCGTGCCGACGGCCGGGCCGGGTGGTGGACGGTGGAGGCGGACGCCGCCGACGGGACGCGGTACGGCTTCTCGCTCGACGACGGCCCCGTACTGCCCGATCCCCGCTCCCGGCGCCAGCCGGACGGCCCCGACGGGCTCAGCGCCGTCGTCGACCACGACCGGTACGCGTGGCGCGCGCCCTGGGCGGGGCGCGGAGTGCGGGACGCGGTCCTGTACGAGCTGCACGTGGGCACGTACACACCGGACGGCACGCTCGACTCGGCGGCGGGGCGGCTCGGCCACCTGGCGGAGCTCGGCATCACCCATGTGGAGCTGATGCCGCTCTGCCCGTTCCCGGGGCGGCACGGCTGGGGGTACGAGGGTGTCTCCCTGTGGGCCGTGCACGAGCCGTACGGCGGGCCCGATGCGCTGAAACGATTTGTCGACGCCGCGCACGCGCACGGCATCGGCGTCGTGCTGGACGTGGTCCACAACCACCTCGGCCCCTCCGGCAATCATCTGCCCGCGTTCGGGCCCTACTTCACCGAGACCCACCAGACTCCCTGGGGCGCGGCGGTCAACCTCGACGCCCCGGGCTCGGACGAGGTGCGCGCGTACCTGATCGGCAGCGCGCTCGCCTGGCTGCGCGACTACCGTCTGGACGGGCTGCGTCTGGACGCGGTGCACGCGCTGCGGGACACGCGCGCGCGTCACTTCCTGGAGGAGCTCTCGGCGGCCGTGGACGAGCTGTCCGACGAGCTCGGCAGGCCGCTCTCGCTGATCGCCGAGTCCGACCAGGGAGATCCGCGGGTCATCACCCCGCGCGCTCAGGGCGGTCTCGGCCTGCACGCGCAGTGGAACGACGACTTCCACCACGCACTGCACACCACCCTGACCGGTGAGGCACACGGCTACTACGAAGACTTCGCCCGAGCCCCCTTCGCCGCGCTCGCCAAGACGCTGACGGGCGGCTTCTTCCACGACGGAACGTACTCGACCTTCCGGGGGCGCAGGCACGGCCGCCCCGTGGACCGCGCCCGGACACCCGCGTACCGCTTCCTCGGCTACACGCAGACCCACGACCAGATCGGCAATCGCGCACAAGGAGACCGGCTCTCCGCCACCCTCTCCCCCGGCCTGCTCGCCTGCGCGGCGGCGCTCACCCTCACAGGACCGTTCACGCCCATGCTGTTCATGGGTGAGGAGTGGGGCGCCTCGACGCCCTGGCAGTTCTTCACGGACCACACCGATCCGGAGCTCGCGGAGGCCGTACGGCGGGGCAGGCGGCGGGAGTTCGCGTCGCACGGATGGGCCGAGGGTGACATTCCGGATCCGCAGGACCCGGCCACCAGGGACCGCTCCTGTCTCGACTGGGCCGAGCCCCTGACCGACCCCCACGCGCGCGTGCTGGCCTGGTACCGCCAACTGATCGCCCTGCGCCGCACCCGCGGTGACCTCCGCGACCCCGACCTGGCGGCGCTCCGGGTCGCGTACGACGAGCAGGAGCGCTGGTTCGCGGTCCGGCGCGGCGACCTGCGGATCGCGGTGAACATCGGCAAGGAGGCGGCCGACGTCCCGTTGGGCGGCCGGGGCGCACGGGTGCTCGCGGCGTGGGAGCCGGTCACCGCGCCCGGAGCGGACGGCCTGCTGCGGCTGCCCGCCGAGTCGTGCGCGGTGCTCGCGACGCCCTGAGGCCCGAGCGGCGCACCGGGCCGGGGCCGTCAGTTGACGATCGCCAGCTCGCGCGGCGTGGAGTTGAGGCGCCGTACGCCGTCCTCGGTGACCGTCACTATGTCCTCGATGCGCACTCCGAAGCGGCCCGGCAGATAGATGCCGGGCTCCACGGAGAAGCACATGCCGGGCACCAGCGGCAGTTCCTCGCCCTCGATCATGTAGGGCGGCTCATGGGTGGTGACGCCGATGCCGTGCCCGGTGCGGTGGATGAAGCTCTCGCCGTACCCGGCATCGGTGATCACCGCCCGTGCCGCCCTGTCGACGTCCTGGCAGGCGGCGCCGGGCCGCACCGCGTCGCAGCCGGCTTCCTGCGCCTCGCGCACGATGTCGTGGACCCGCTGCTCCTGCGCGGCGGGTTCGCCCACGTGCACCGTGCGCGAGGTGTCCGAGCCGTAGCCGTGCAGCAGGCCGCCGAAGTCGAGGACGACCATGTCGCCGTTCTCGATGACGCGGGCGCCCGCGTCGTGGTGCGGGTTGGCGCCGTTCGGGCCGGATCCGACGACGGTGAAGTCGACCTGGGAGTGCCCGAACCGTCGCAGCAGGTCGGCGAGATCGGCGGCTATGTCGGTCTCCTTACGGCCCGCGAAGGGCACCTTCTTGATCTCCTCGTACGCGCGGTCCGCGGCGGCGCCCGCCGCCGAGAGGCGCTCCAGTTCCGCGGTGTCCTTGACGGCGCGCAGCATGGGGAGCGCTTCGGTGAGGGACACGTAGGACGTGTTCGGCAGCTCCTTCTGGAAGCCGAGGAGATGCATGGCCCAGGAGTTGTCGCTGATCCCGAAGCGGCCGTCGACGTCCAGGAGCGGTGCGGTCGCGGCATAGGGGTCCTTGCCGTCGGTCCAGTCCTGCAGGGAGAGCGCCGGCGCGCCCGCGGCCAACTCCGCGTCCGCGGCCTCCAGGGCCGGCACCACGAGCACCGGCTCCTGGCCCGCGGCGAGCACCAGGACGGTGAGCCGCTCGGTGGCCGCGGTCGGCTGGTACCCCGTGAGCCAGACCATGTCGGGGCCCGGCGCGACGAGCAGTCCGGCGAGCCCCGCGTCGGCGGCGCCGGACGCGGCTCGGTCCATGCGGGACTTGTAGTCGTCGGCGGTGAAGGGCGCGGGGGTGCCGGTCATGGGGGCCTCCAGGGCTGCTCGCTGCGGCGGATACGGCGCGGTGCCGGTGGTGCCGATCCTGCCCCTGCCCCGGGGCGTGCGCGAGCCGATTAAGGCCCTTCTGACGGGTCTCCGTGGGCGAGGGAGCAGCGTTCGCGGCGAGGGTGCGTGCCGGGCGTCGCGACGCCACCGAGACCGTCGGAAGGGCCCTGGGGCGGCCCCCCGTCACGTCATGTCACGAAGCCCGGTGTCACCGACAGGAACTGCCGCCCTCCGCTCTGGTGGCGGACGGTCACCGTGATGTTCCTTCCCGGGTCCGCGGCGGCGACCGCGGCGGCCAGGGCCTTGGCCGACGCGATGCGGGTCCTTCCGAAGGCGAGCAGTACGTCGCCGCGTACGAGACCCGCGGTGTAGCCGGGCCCCGGGCTGTGCACGCCGACGAGCAGGGCCCCCGCGCCCTTGGGAGCGTCGACGGCCTCCACGCCGAGCGTGGGGCGAGCGGGGCGTTCCCCGGCTCTGCCCGGCTCCTTCCGCGGCGGCTCCGGCGGGGCGGTGGGCTTGGACGCCTGGTCCGGAGCGGCCGGCGTGCCGGGCCCGGTGGGGCCGCCCGGTGGCGCCTGCCCGCCCGGCGCCGCCTGCCCGCCCTGACCCTTGGCGCCGCCCTGCGCCTGCGCCTGCTTCTGCATGTCGGCGAGCTTGCTCATGCCGATGACAGTGGCGCTCACGGTGCCGAGCCCCACCCCCGCCAGCACGAGGACCACCGAGAAGAGCAGCCCGAAGAGCAGGGTGATCAGCCGCCGGCCGCGCCGCCGCGCGGCGTGCGGGCGGTGGCCGGGCCCCGGTCCGCGGCCCGTGCCGGATGTCAGCCCGGCGCGGGCCTTTCGCCCGATGCCCAGCCTCCGGCCGACACCGAGTCTGTGGCCGACACCGAATCTGCCGCCTCTGCCGGACTTACCGTCACCGGACTTACCGCCGCCGGGCTCCTGTCCGGGCATCGGCTTGGGACGCAACGCAGTCTGTTCCATGGCTCGCCTCCGGCCACAGCCCTACCCGGCGTGATGCGGCGCGACGATTCACGAACGAGTGACGTCCAGATGTGCGGCCGGAACTGGCTGTCCGCCCGGGGCTCTGTCAGCCCGTGCGCCCCCCTTCGTGGCCACCGCCGTCATGGCCGCCGTGCCCCGCTCCGTGGTCGAACTTCAGGGCCTCCTCAGGCATGACCACGAAGGGGCGCATCATGCCCATGTCCTCGTGCTCCAGGAAGTGGCAGTGGTACATGAAGCGGCCGTACGCACCGTCGAACTTGCCCATCACGCGCAGCAGTTGGCCGCCGGGGACCAGGAAGACGTCCTTCCAGCCGCGCTCGTTCGGGGCCAGCGGGATCTCCGTCTTCGGGTCGAAGGCGATCGGGGCCAGGGTGCCGCCCACGGTGACGTCGAAGCCTGACGTGTCGTACGCGTCGCGGCCGAGGAGCTGGAAGTCGGCCAGGTGGATGTGCATCGGGTGGGTCACGGGCGGGTTCACCGCGAGGTTCAAAAAGCTCCACTGTTCGTGGCTGCCCTCGGCGACGGTGAATCCGAGGCCGTCGTTGAACGTACGGGCCGTCCTTCGGTAGGTCTTGGTCTTCCCGTCCGCGCCTCGCAGCTGGATGATCCCCTCGGCGGGGACCCGGATGTCACCCGCGTCCTTGATCTCGGTCATCTCCCAGATCTCCGGGTGGCCTCCGCCGCCCTTCGTGGCGGGCGGCGTCAGGACGATCAGTCGGTGACCGTGCGGGATGTCGTGGCTCAGCGGGCGGAACGAGCCCGAGAGGACCTCCGGAAGCGAGAAGGGGTCATCGATCTCGGTGTTCCGCACGCGGAACTCCATGACCTGCGGATAGCGCACGTCGTTCGCCGGGTCCGGCACTCCGGGAGCCTGGCCGCGCCCCTTGTTCACCAGACGCACCCGCTTGCCCGCGAGCGCACGGAAGTCGATCAGGAGGTCCATCCGCTCGGCCGGGGCGACCGTGAGCGTGGGCAGCGCCTCGTCGAAGTCGACCGGCACCGGCCGCGGCAACAGGCCGCCGTCGCTGCCGATCTGGTGCAGGACGCCCCGCACCGGGATGTTGTCCTCGTCGACGAGGACGAGGTCGTAGATACGGGCGTTCGACGCGTTCACCAGGCGGAAGCGGTGCCACGCCGCGTCGACGTCCGCGTACGGCCAGATGCGGCCGTTCACCGTGCTGTACGGACCCGTGAAGGGCAGCGAGACCGGCTTGCCCGTCTCCGGGTTCTTGGCCTGGACGATGACGGTCTTGTGCAACAGGCGGCCGTTCAGACGGCCGTCCTCGTCCGTGTCCAGATTCCGGTCGGCGAGCAGCAGCGGGATCTCCCGCTCCCCACAGGGGAGACGGAGCGCGTCCTCTTCGTCGTCCCGCACCAGATACGTGCCGTACAACCCCGCCTGGACGTTCCAACGGGTGATGTTCATGGCGTGGTCGTGATACCACCACTGCACGGCCTGGTGGTCGTTCGGGTACTCGGACAGCTGTGCGTCGCCGAACCCCACCGCGTTGTCCGCCCAGCCGTCGTTGCCCCCGCCGGTCTGCGCGCCGTGCAGATGCGTCACCGACCAGGCCGGCAGCGCGGCCACGTCCTTGTTCGGCTCGACGCCCGCGCGCCCGGGCAGGGTGCCGGGGCTCGGGACGGCCCGCGGGACCTCCACGGCGGTGACGGGATACTCGCTGTCCTTCGGGATGCGGTTCGTCCACGCGATCCGGACGCGCCTGCCACGGCGCACCTCGATCGTCGGGCCCGGCACGCAGCCGTCGTACCCCCACATCAAGGTCGGCGGCAGCTGCGGGTGCAGCCTGATCCAGGCCGGGCGCAGCGCGATCTCGGTCTCCGCGGGCACATCGGTCTCGTCGCGTACGTCGACGGAGTCCGGCCGCAGGACCGGCGGCACCGGCAACGGCGTGACATACGGCGTCAGCTCCCCCTGCGCGCCTGTCGCGTCCGCCACCGCGTCCGTACCCGGCGGCCGGTCCGTGATGCGCTCGATCATGTCCGTCAAGATGAACACCCCCGTGTCGATCCGTCGCATTGACCAGTTCCGCTGATCAATGCAAATGCAATGACCTCTGCCCAGAGGTCGAATGGCCCCTGTCTGGGGCTGATTGGGCGGCCCGGTCAGTGGCCGGCCCCTCACTCCAGAGGACTCCCGGCGCCCCGGCGAAGTTCCACGAATCCCCCATTCCGCAGGAAAAGTATCGGAAAGCCCGTAGGAATCGGGGAGTCCTGTTGTGGGTCTGCTGTCAGTGACCGCTGTTACTTTCGAAGCATGACCGAACGTGCACTCCGTCTGCTGCGCCAGGACCCGCACCTGGCCGAGCTGGCCGCGTTCCCTTTCGCATTCGACCTGTCCCGCGCGGACCACGTCGAAGAAGTCCGCCTCGCGTCGGGCGGCCCGCTGGAACCGATCGCGGGGGACGATTCCGGGGGCACGTATTTCGTGTGCGGCGACGGCTCCGTGCTGTACGCCGATTCCGAGGGGTCCGCCGGGACCATCGGGGACAGCGTGGACGAAGCCCTGGAGATCCTCGTCGGCCTGCCCGGCTGGCATGACTACGTAGGCCTGTCGCCGACCGACGGCGAGGCGCGGATCCTCGCCGAGATCGCCGCCACGGAGGGCGACTTCCGCGAGGACTGCGTGCCCGACCTCGACGCGCGCCGCACCGAACTGCGGACCGCGCTCGGGCTTCCCGAGCGCTCCCCCGTGCAGCTCGTCGCGCGCCTGCACGCCGCGCTCCTGCGTACCGAACCGGACCACCTCCTCCTCAACGCCGTCGAACACCTGGCGTACAGGCGCCTCGATCCGCATCCGCGCCCGCCCCTGTGGGAACAGGTGCTCGCCAAGGGCCGCACCGACCTGGCCCTGCTGCGGACGGGCGACCGCACGGTCTGGGACGGCGTGGCGGAGAACCGGGCGCGCAGGGTGGCGACACTGCGGGCCGCGCAGTACGACCGACGGAACACGGACCGCGCCCTCCTGCGCCACCTCCTCAAACACGAGGCGGACGCCTCCATGTCCGACGAACTGCGGCTCGCCGTCGTCCTCGTGGGGCTCTACGGCCTTGCGGAGGACCTGCCGCTGCTGCGCGAGGTGCACGAGACGACGTACGACACCTGGTGCGGTCTGGCCGGGCTTCCGGAGGAGGCCGGTGAAGTCCAGGCATGGGCGCGCTCGTTCGACGATTCCAACTATGGGACGGATCCCGACGACGAACCGGAATCCACCTGGCTGGAGCTCGCCCGGGACCAGGGCATGGTGGAGGCGGCCCGTGTCTACCTGATCCGCCAGCTCGACGACACTGGTCCCGATGCGGCTCAACTAGCCGTACTACGCGATGAGTTGGCGCTGATCGGCGACTACACCCAGGCGATACGGGCAGCGCGTCTGCACCGGTCGCTGCAGGACACCGACCAGGGCCGGGCGGCCGCGGACGCACGGCTGACCGAGCTGGAGCGGAAGGCCGTGGACGCTCCGGCCGCGGAATCGTAGGTTTCCCCGCGCCGTGTTGTTGCCGCCGGGACGCCTCCGGTGACCGGCTCCTCGTCGAGCCATAGCTGAGTCGGCGGATGGCCATGCCACGTTGCGACCACCCGCGCGCCTCGGCCGCAGGCCGTCCGCCAAGTTCTCACCTCCACCGGGACCCACACCGCTCACGCCCCGCTCTCCGTCGTCAGCGTGCACTGCACCCTTGCGGCCCCGCAGTGTTGGGGTCAACGTGGTCCCGGGCCGCCACGAACGGCCCTCCCTCAAGGTGATCGGAGTCGACGTGGCCTCCTCCCCCCTCTCCCCTGCCTCCCCCTCCTTCCAGCTCCCCCATGCTCTCCTGGGCGACGGCCCTCACAAGGTGATCGCCGTGCACGGCTGGTTCGCCGACCGCTCGGCGTACGCGCCGGTGCTCGCGGACCTCGACCGCGCCTCGTTCCAGTACGCGGTGGTCGATCTGCGCGGGTACGGGGAGGCGAAGGACGCGGCGGGCGCGTACTCGACGTCCGAGGGGGCCGCCGACGTCGTCGCTCTGGCGGACCGCCTCGGCTGGGACCGCTTCTCGCTGATCGGCCATTCCATGGGTGCCTGCGTCGCCCAGCGGGTCCTTGCGATCGCGCCGCACCGGGTCCGCAGGCTGGTCGGCGTCTCCCCGGTGCCCGCCTCCGGCCTCGACCTGCCGCCGGAGCAGTGGGAGCTGTTCGCCGAGGCCGACCGGCTGCCGGGGAACCGCCGCGCGATCATCGACATCACCACCGGCGGCACACGGCCCGCGGCCTGGCTCGACCGCATGGTGGAGCGCTCGCTCGACGTCAGCGACGCGAAGGCGTTCCGGGCCTGGCTCGACTCCTGGGCGCGTGAGGACTTCCACGACAGGGTCGAGGGCTCGACCGTCCCGGCGCTCGCGGTCGTCGGGGCGCTGGACCCCGCGCTGGGCGTGGATCTGATGCGCCGGACCTGGCTGCGCTGGTACGCCCGCGCCGAGCTCACCGAACTCAGCCAGGCGGGCCACTACGCGATGGACGAGACGCCGCTCGCCCTCCTGAGCGCCGTGGAGGACTTCTTGCGGGCGGACGGCGAGAGTGCGGACAGCGAGCGCGCGGACGGTGAGAGTGCGGACAGCGAGCGCGCGGACGGTGAGAGTGCCGGCGGCGAGAGTGCCGGCGAAAGCCGCGACGGCTCGTCGTGAGCGTCGGACTCGCCGCCGGGCCCGGCCTGCCCGGCGTACCCGACGTCTTCGACCCCAGGCAGTACGCGGCCGGGGTGCCGCACGAGCGCTACCGCGTGCTCCGCGACCGGTACCCCGTCGCCTGGCAGCACGAACCGCAGGTGCTCGACTGGCCCGCGGGGCCCGGCTTCTGGGCGGTGACCCGGCACACGGACGTCGTCCGCGTGCTCAGGGACTCAGCCACCTACTCCTCCCATCTGGGGGCCACCCAGATCCGCGATCCCGACCCGGCGGACCTCCCGTTCATCCGCCGCATGATGCTCAATCAGGACCCGCCCCGACACGGCCGGCTGCGACGCCTGGTGAGCCGGGCCTTCACACCCAGGCGTGTGGAGCGCTTCGAGTCCCTGGCCCGCGGCCGGGCCCGCACCCTGCTCGACGCGGCGGTGGCCCGCGCCCGTGACGGCGACGGCACCTGCGATCTCGTCGTCGACGTCACCGACGACTACGCCCTGCTCAACCTCGCCGACCTCCTCGGTGTGCCCGAGAGCGACCGCGGTCTGCTGCTGCACTGGACGCGACGCGTGATCGGCTACCAGGACCCGGACGAGGCAGGCGAGCCGACCATCGGCCCGGACGGCAAACCGCTCAATCCACGCTCCCCCGCGATGCTGCGCGACATGTTCGCCTACGCGCAGGACCTCGCGGCACACAAGCGGCGCGTGCCCGCCGACGACATCATGACCACCCTGGCGACCGACCCCGAACTCGAGCTCCCCGAGCTGGAGATGTTCTTCTTCCTGCTCACCGTCGCGGGAAACGACACCGTGCGCGGCGCGGCGCCCGGCGGCCTCCTCGCGCTCATGGAGCACCCGCGGGAGTACCGCCGCCTGCGCGAGGGCGATGTTCCGGTCTCCACGGCGGTGGAGGAACTCCTGCGTCGGCATCCGCCCGTGCTCACGTTCCGACGAACGGCCGCCCAGGACACGGTTCTTGCCGGCCGATCCGTCCGGGCCGGGGACAAGGTGGTCGTCTTCCACGCGTCGGCCAACCACGACGAACGCGCCTTCACGGACCCGCACCGCCTGGACCTGTCCCGCTCCCCCAACCCTCACGTCTCCTTCGGCGAGGGCCCGCACGTCTGCCTGGGCGCACATTTCGCCCGGCTCCAACTATGCGTCCTGTACGAGGAGTTCCGCGCCACCGGAGCCGCGCCTTTCGAACTCGCCGGTCCACCGCGGCGTCTTGTCTCCAACTTCATCAACGGCCTGAAAGCGCTGCCGGTCCAGGCGCCGGGGGCGCGGTAGCCATCCGATACGGTTCAAGATCTACCGCGAGCCCCCGCGCGCGAGCCCGCGCGCCACCGACCACGGAGACCCCCGCATGCACGGCGCAGCCGTCCCCGCAGCCGAGGACGAGTACCACGACGACGTCTTCCCCAGCGTCGACGCCCCCGAAGACGGCACTCCCTGGCAGGCACCGGCCGACCTCGAAGAACACCTGTACGAACTGTGCGAGGCCGACGACGCGTACACCTACCTGCGGGCGATAGCCGTCACCGGCCTGTACCGCCCGGTGTCGGCGGCCGACATCGAGCCGGGCGCGACCGAGCGCCCGATTCTCACCGTCGACCTCCCCGACGGCCGCCGGATCGCACAGATGTACACCGTCGGACTGCTCCCGCGCCCGCACCCGGAAGTGGTCTACGAGTTCGTCACGCTCGGCACGCTCGCGGACCAACTGCCTCAGGACATCGACATCTTGGTGGTCAACGCGGCCACGCCCTGCCAGCAGTTCTACCTGACGACCGAGGAGGAGCGGGACGTCTGGGCGGACCTGCACGCGGACCTCTACGTCGACGGCCGCCTGCACGACCGCATCGACACCCGCCGCACCGGCGCACCGGACTCCCCCGCCCTGCTGCACGGTCTGGCCTGCGGCGCCCACCTCTGCTTCGCCAACGGCGACGCCTGGAACACCCTGGACTGGCACGGCGCGGGGTACAACTCCGAGGTCGAGCGCCTGGCGCAGTGGTGGGACGTGCACAACCGCGAGGACTGGCTCGACACGCAGGAGCGGCTCCTGAAGCGTGAAGTGAGTCCCTGGCACTGGGACTTCGTGCTCGGCGCCCGTACGTCGCTGATCGAGCGGTTCGGCCCTCGCGTCGACCCCGAGCTGTGGCGCCGGAGCGTGGAGGTGACGATCCGCGACCGCATAGCCGAGTCCGGTGGCCCCGACTCCCCGCACAAGCCGGGCGACGACCCGGACCTGGACGACTTCGTCGCCGCGCTGCGCGGCCTCGTCGGCAAGATCATCCGTTACGAGTCCCGCTTCCGCGCCGACGAGCTCCTGGCGCCCGACGGCCATGTCCGCACCGTCGCGGCCTGGGACATCGGGCGGGCCTCCAAGATGGCCCGCTGGGGGCGCGGCGCCCGTTACGCGACCCATGCGGAGCTGGCGACGGCCGTCGAGCGCGCGAGCCACGCGGCCCGGTCGGCGTACACCTCGTGGGAGGAATTCTCCGCGGGTTACGTCCTCGGCCGCTGCCTCCACTTCGACGAGGAGCAGTTCGGCGACTGGTACACGACGGTGCTCAGGGCCCACCGCGAGCTGGTCTCCGATCCGGACAGCCCGTGGCTGACGGTGCCGTTCGCGTGATCCCGCCGCCGTCCTCGCGTGACGCCGTGGGGACGGCGACCACTCGGGCCACTCCGGTGGCCACTCGGGCCACTCCGCTCACCTGAGCGTCTCGCATCACAATCTGGTCTCGCTGACCCCTCAGGGGCTTGCCACCCGCCCGTGTAATCGATTCCAATCCTCCGTGTAATCGATTCCACAAGGAGGTGGACCGGCGATGGCGAGCATCAAGGACGTCGCGGCCGAGGCAGGCGTATCCGTCGCCACGGTCTCGCGCGTCCTCAACAGTCACCCCTCGGTCAGCCCGGCCGCCCGCGCCCGCGTCGTCGCCGCGGTGGAGAGCCTCGGCTACCGCCCGAACGCCGTCGCCCGCTCACTGCGCACCGACCAGACCCGCACCCTCGGCCTGGTCATCAGCGACGTACTGAACCCGTACTTCACGGCCCTGGCCCGTTCCGTCGAGGAGGCGGCCCGCGCGCTCGGCTACAGCGTGATCATCGGCAACGCCGACGAGCGGCCCGAGCTGCAGGACCACCATGTGCGCACACTCCTGGACCGCCGGATCGACGGACTCCTGGTCTCCCCCACCGACGGCGGCTCCCCGTTGATGCTCGACACCGCGCGCTCCGGCACTCCGATGGTGTTCGTGGACCGCTGGATCCCGGGCGTGGACGTCCCCGTCGTCCGCGCCGACGGCCGCGAGGCCGTCCGTGACCTGGTCGCCCACCTGCACACGGTCGGCCACCGCAGGCTCGCGATCATCGCCGGGCCCGCGGCCACCACCACCGGCAGCGAGCGCGTCGAGGCCTTCCGCGAGGCGCTCGCCGCGTACGGGCTCCCGCTGCCCGACGACCACATCGGGCAGGGCGACTTCCAGGCCGACAGCGGACGCCGGGCCACCGAGCGGTTCCTCGCACTGCCCGAGCCGCCCCAGGCCGTCTTCGCCGCGGACAACCTGATGGCGCTCGGCGCACTCGACGCGATCCGTGCCCGCGGCCTTCGCGTGCCGCACGACATCGCGCTCGCCGCCTTCGACGACATCCCGTGGTTCGTGCACACCGATCCGCCGATCACCGCCATCGCGCAGCCGACCGGCGATCTGGGCCGGGCCGCGGTGCAGGCCCTGGTCGACCTGATCGAGGGCAGGCGCCCCCGGTCCGTCACCCTGCCCGCCCGTCTCGTCGTACGCCGCTCCTGCGGCGCGTCCCCCACCGACCTGAGGAGCAACACGTGAGCGACACGGACCAGTTGCCGCGCGGCGCCGACCGCGGGCCCGACGAGTTGCTGCGCATCGAGGGGATACGCAAGACCTTCCCCGGTGTGGTCGCGCTCGACTCGGTCGACTTCGACCTGCGCCGCGGTGAGGTCCATGTCCTGCTCGGCGAGAACGGCGCGGGCAAGAGCACGCTCATCAAGATGCTCTCCGGCGCCTACCGCCCCGACAGCGGCCGCATCCTCGTGGACGGGAAGGAAGCCCGCATCCACGGCGCGCAGGACGCCGAACGGCTCGGCATCGCCACGATCTACCAGGAGTTCAACCTCGTACCCGATCTCACCGTCGCGGAGAACATCTTCCTGGGGCGCCAGCCACGCCGCTTCGGGATGATCGACCGGAAGGCGATGGAGTCGGCCGCCGAGGAACTCCTCCAGCGCGTCGGCGTGCAGGTGTCGCCACGCGCCAAGGTGCGTGAACTCGGCATCGCGCGACTGCAGATGGTGGAGATCGCCAAGGCACTCAGCCTGAAGGCCCGCGTCCTGATCATGGACGAGCCGACGGCCGTCCTGACGAGCGAGGAGGTCGACAAACTCTTCGCGATCGTGCGGCAGTTGCGGGCGGACGGTGTCGGCGTCGTCTTCATCACCCATCACCTGGAAGAGATCGCCGCGCTCGGTGACCGCGTGACCGTCCTGCGCGACGGCCGCAGCGTCGACCAAGTGCCCGCGTCGACCGCCGAGGACGAGCTCGTACGCCTGATGGTGGGACGGAGCATCGAGCAGCAGTATCCGCGTGAACGGCCCGACGCCGGGCCCGCGTTGCTCACCGTCGAGGGCCTCACCCGTGACGGCGTCTTCCACGACGTCAGCTTCGAGGTGCGCGCCGGAGAGGTCGTCGGCCTCGCGGGGCTCGTCGGCGCGGGGCGGACCGAAGTGGCGCGTGCCGTCTTCGGCGCCGATCCGTACGACGCGGGCTCCGTCGACGTACGCGGTGAACGGTTGCCCCGGCATGACGTGATCGCCGCGATGGGCGCCGGCATCGGCCTCGTACCGGAGGACCGCAAGGGCCAGGGGCTGCTGCTCGACGCCTCCGTGCAGGAGAACCTCGGCCTGGTGACGCTGCGTTCGGCGACCCGCTCCGGCCTTGTGGACCTCAAGGGCCAGCGCGTCGCGGCAGCCCGGATCGCCGAGCAGCTCGGCGTGCGGATGGCCGGGCTCGGCCAGCACGTGCGCACGCTCTCGGGCGGCAACCAGCAGAAGGTCGTCATCGGCAAGTGGCTGCTCGCCGACACCAGGGTCCTGATCCTCGACGAGCCGACGCGCGGCATCGACGTGGGCGCGAAGGTCGAGATCTACCAGCTCATCAACGAACTGACGGCCTCCGGCCACGCGGTCCTGATGATCTCCAGCGATCTGCCCGAGGTCCTCGGCATGAGCGACCGCGTGCTCGTCATGGCGCAGGGCCGCATCGCGGGCGAACTCGCGGCGGACGAAGCGACGCAGGACGCGGTGATGGCACTCGCCGTCAGCAGTACGGCAGTTCAGACAGACGAAGCAACCGAAGGGAAGGCCTCCCGTGGCCACTGAAACGCTGAAGAGCAACGCGGGTGGCGCCACCGGTCTGCGCCGCGTGCTGCTCGACAACGGCGCCCTGAGCGCCCTGGTAGTCCTCCTGGTGGCGATGTCGCTGCTCTCCGGTGACTTCCTCACCACCCAGAACCTGCTCAATGTGGGCGTGCAGGCCGCCGTCACCGCGATCCTCGCGTTCGGCGTCACGTTCGTCATCGTCTCGGCGGGCATCGACCTGTCGGTCGGCTCGGTGGCCGCGCTCTCCGCGACGGTCCTCGCCTGGTCGGCGACGTCCGAAGGGCTGCCGGTCTGGCTCGCGATCGTTCTCGCCGTCGGCACCGGCATCGCGTGCGGATTCGTCAACGGCCTGCTCGTCTCGTACGGCAAACTCCCGCCGTTCATCGCGACGTTGGCGATGCTCTCGGTGGCCCGCGGCCTCTCCCTGGTCATCTCGCAGGGCAGCCCGATCCCGTTCCCCGACTCGGTCTCCAACCTCGGTGACACCATCGGCGGCTGGCTGCCGGTCCCGGTCATCGTGATGATCGTGATGGGTCTGGTCACGGCCGTCATCCTGGGCCGCACGTACATCGGCCGTTCCATGTACGCGATCGGCGGCAACGAAGAGGCGGCACGCCTCTCCGGGCTGCGCGTGAAGCGGCAGAAGCTCGTCATCTACGGCCTGTCCGGCCTCTTCGCCGCGGTCGCGGGCATCGTCCTCGCCTCCCGTCTGGTCTCGGCGCAGCCGCAGGCCGCGCAGGGGTACGAGCTGGACGCGATCGCCGCGGTCGTCATCGGCGGCGCCAGCCTGGCGGGCGGTGTCGGCAAGGCGTCCGGGACCCTGATCGGCGCGCTGATCCTTGCGGTCCTGCGCAACGGCCTCAACCTCCTCTCCGTCTCCGCCTTCTGGCAGCAGGTCGTGATCGGTGTCGTCATCGCTCTGGCGGTCCTCCTCGACACACTGCGCCGCAAGGCGGGGGCGACCCCGGGCGCGTCGACCGGCGCGGCTGCCGGTGGCGGGAAGAAGGGGCCGCAGGCGCTGAAGCTCGGGATCGCGGCCGTGCTGGTGGCCGCTGTCGTGGGCGCCGTCTCCTTCTTCAACAACGGCTCCTCGGGCACGACGACCAAGATCGGCATGTCGCTCTCCACCCTCAACAACCCCTTCTTCGTCCAGATGAAGGAGGGTGCGCAGGCGGAGGCCGAGAAGGCCGGCATCGACCTCACGGTCACGGACGCGCAGAACGACGCGTCGCAGCAGACCAACCAGCTGCAGAACTTCACCGGCGAGGGCATGAAGTCGATCATCGTCAATCCCGTCGACTCGGACGCGGTGGGACCGGCCGTGCGCGGCGCCAACAAGGCGGACATCCCGGTGATCGCCGCCGACCGCGGGGTGAACAAGGCGAAGGCGGCGACGCTCGTCGCCTCCGACAACGTCGCGGGCGGCAAGCTCGCGGCGAAGACCCTCGCCGAGAAGCTGGGCGGCAAGGGCAAGATCGTCACGCTCCAGGGGGTCGCGGGCACGTCGGCCAGCCGCGAGCGCGGCAAGGGCTTCGCCGAGGGCATCAAGGAGTACCCCGGCATCGAGGTCGTCGCGTCCCAGCCGGCCGACTTCGACCGCACCAAGGGCCTGGACGTCATGACCAACCTCATGCAGTCCAATCCCGGCATCGACGGCGTCTTCGCCGAGAACGACGAGATGGCCCTCGGCGCCGCCAAGGCGCTCGGCGGCAAGGCGGGCACGTCCGTCTCGGTGGTCGGCTTCGACGGAACCCCCGACGGGCTCAAGGCTGTCGAGTCGGGCGCGCTGTACGCGTCCGTGGCGCAGCAGCCGAAGGAGCTGGGCAGGATCGCTGTGCGGAACGCGGTGAAGGCGGTACGCGGCAAGGACGTCGACACGATGGTGAAGGTCCCGGTGAAGGTGGTAACGGAGAAGAACGTGGCCGACTTCTCCTGACCCGACTCCCTCGCGCCCCCGCCGGATGAACGAACACAGGAGCTGGATCCACGGATGAACGACCACGACCGCGCCGCCGATGACGCCATGTACGACCTGCTGGTCGTCGGGTCGGCCAACGCCGACCTGGTGATCGGCGTCGAGCGCCGCCCCGCCCCCGGCGAGACGGTCCTCGGCTCCGATCTCGCCACGCATCCCGGTGGCAAGGGCGCGAACCAGTCGGTCGCCGCGGCCCGCCTCGGCGCCCGCACCGCCCTGCTCGCGCGGGTCGGCGACGACGCGCACGGCAGGCTCCTGCTCGACTCGCAGCGCGCGGCGGGAGCGGACACGGTCGGCGTCCTGGTCGGCGGGGCGCCCACGGGCGTCGCGCTGATCACCGTCGACCCGTCGGGCGACAACAGCATCGTGGTCTCGCCGGGCGCCAACGCCCGTCTTTCGCCCGAGGACATCCGCGCCGCGGCCGGTCTGCTCGCCGCGTCGCGGGTGGTCTCGACGCAGTTGGAGATCCCCGTCGAGTCGGTGACGGAGCTCGTACGTACCCTGCCGGCCACGGCCCGCTTCGTCCTCAACCCGTCGCCACCCGCACCGCTGCCGGACGAAGTCCTCGCGGCATGCGATCCGTTGGTGGTGAACGAGCACGAGGCGCGCTACATCCTGGGCGGGACGCCCTCGGACCTCCCCGAGGACTGGGCCCGCGAACTGCTTGCCCTCGGCCCCCGCTCGGTGGTGGTCACCCTGGGCGCGCGGGGAGCACTGACGGCGGACGGCGGCGGCTCCCCCGTCACGGTGCCGAGCCCGAAGGTGGAAGCGGTGGACACGACCGGCGCGGGCGACGCGTTCACCGCTGCCCTGGCCTGGCGCCTCGGCCTGGGCGACGACCTCCCGACGGCGGCGGCGTACGCGGCGCGGGTGGGGGCCGCTTCGGTCACCCGGCGCGGTGCGCAGGAGTCGTACCCGACGGCGGACGAGGTCCCGCCTCAGGAAGATGACGAGGTTCCGCCTCGTGAAGAGGGCGAGGTCCCGACCCAGGAAGAAGGTGCCTCCGCGTGAAGAAGTCCGGCATCCTCAACCGCCATCTCTGCGGCGCGCTGGCCGAGTTGGGCCACGGGGACACGGTCCTGATCTGCGACGCGGGCATGCCCGTACCGCCGGGGCCCAGGGTCGTCGACCTGGCCTTCCGGGCGGGGGTCCCGTCCTTCGCCGAGGTACTGGACGGGCTGCTCGCCGAGCTGGTGACGGAGGGCGGTACGGCGGCGACGGAGGTCCAGGAGGCGAACCCCGCCACGGCCCGCCTCCTGTCCGCCCGCGTCACGCCCCTCACCCTGGTCCCGCACGAGGAACTCAAGCGCCGCACGGCCGCGGCCCGCCTGGTGGTGCGCACCGGAGAGGCCACGCCGTACGCGAACGTGCTCCTGCGGTGCGGGGTGTTCTTCTAACCTCGGGCAGCCCCGGCCGCGCCGGGAAAGCTCAGCGTCCGGTACACCGTCACCCCGCCCGCCAGCTCCCCGCACGCCTGCGCCGCGGCGCTGACGCGCTGGGTGTACGAGGGGTCGGCGGTGTCCAGCAGGATGCCCAGCGTCGTGCCGCTGTGGGCGACGGCGACGCCCAGCCCGCCGACCTCCCGGCAGATCTCCCGCATCGGCTCCAACGACCACTTGTCGCGCAGGAGTTGGTTCATCTGTGCGCTGCGGGTCGCGACCCTGCCGACCTCCGCCAGGTCGCGGCGGCGGACGGCGCACGAGAGCCGGTCGAGCAGGCGCGCGTACTCGTGGCGGTCGGCCAGGGTGAACGGCTTGGGGATGCGGTTGAAGTCGACCGTGTCGACCGAACCTCCCTCGTCGATCCCCACGACGGCCATCACCGGGAGCGATCCGAGGATGCCGCGCAGGCGCACGGTGCGGTGGTGGAAGGCCACGATCGCCGGGTAGAGCACCCCGTCCGTCGGCTCGATGTCCGCGAGCAGCCGCTCGATCCGCGCCGGCGGCATCTCGACACCCAGCGCCTGCCCGACCGCCCGTGCGGTCGCGACCAGGTCGGCCGATGAGCTCGCCAGGCCCTTGCCCTCGGGGATGACGCTGTTGACGCGGAGGGTCCCCCCGCTCGGCACGCCTGTTCGCTTCTCCGCCAACTCTCCGATCGTACGGGCCAGTTGGAGCGCCTTGGTCTTGCCGCCGGGCCGGACCACCACATCCCCGAAGTCGGGCTCCGGCCGGAACGTGGCCATCGTCCACCGTGCGACCGGCAGCGTCACCAGGAAGTCCCCGTCCTCCTCCGGCAGCACGCCCTGAAGCAGCTCACCGAAGGTCCCGAAGGCGGTGCCCACCCCGATCCCGGCCGATCTCGCACCCGCCACGCGGGGCCGCGGCCCGGCCTTCTGGGACAGCTTCACAGGTCTCCTCCCGACATCCCGACGCCTCCAGCGCCCACAGGCTCCCACAACCCAATGCGTCTTGACAATCATTTTCATCTAGTGTGATGCTCTCGGCTCGTCGACCGACACGGGAACACAGGGGGCAGCGTGTACGACCACATAGCCGAAGCGGTGAAGAAACCCGATCTCATATCCCTGGAGCCGGACTTGGTCTGCCTCCGGTTCGAGACGATGAAGATCTATTCGGCTCTGGGGGCGGTCCGTCACCTTCTCGATTCCGGTGCCGTGAAACCCGGCGACACCCTCATCGACAGTTCCAGCGGCATCTACGCACAAGCCCTCGCGCTCGCCTGTCACCGCTACGGAATGAAATGCCACATCGTGGGTTCCACGACCGTGGACCACACCTTGCGTGTCCAGCTGGACATACTCGGCGCCACGCTGGAACAGGTGCGGCCGTCAAAGAATCTCCGGCTCGACCAGGAGCTGAGAGTGCGGCGCATCGCCGAGATACTCGAGGCGAACCCCTCGTACCACTGGATGCGGCAGTACCACGACAGCATCCATTATCTCGGCTACCGCGACGTGGCCGAGACGGTCGACGCCGAGGTGCCCGAGGGACCGCTCGCCCTGGTGGGCGGGGTCGGCTCGGGGGCCTCGACCGGCGCCATCGCCGGGTATCTGCGGGACGCGGGACGCGATGTGTCACTGGTCGGCGTGCAGCCCTTCGGCAGCGTCACCTTCGGCTCGGAGCACGTGGCCGACCCGGACATGATCATCGCCGGGATCGGCAGCGCCATCGAATTCAAGAATGTCCGGCACGAGGCGTACGACCGCGTGCACTGGGTGAATTTCGACTGCGCGGTGTCCGGCGCGGTCTCACTCCTCAGAAACAGCGGAATCTTCGCCGGTCTGTCCACCGGCGCCGCCTATCTGACCGCTCTGTGGGAACAGCGCCGCGACGATTCCCGTACGTACGTCTTCATCGCCGCGGACACGGGCCACCGCTATGTCGAGAGCGCCTACGCGAAACACGCCGACGCGCCGGACATCGACACCTTGAAGCCTCACGAAATCACCTCGCTCGACGAGCTGAGGCACCCCTGGTCGACCACATCCTGGCCCGACCTCCCCTGACAACGTCCACCCTCACACGGAGAGAACTCCACATGTCACACCCCGAGCCGCGCACGCCCCACAACGTCGCGGAGCTCATCGACGCCGTCCTGGCGGGCGAATACGGCCCCCATCCCAAGGACCTCTCCGTCACCAGCGCGTTCTGGCTGTACAACACCACCCGCCTCGCCGGCAGCCAAGTGACCTACCACAACCACTACTTGCTGCTCCGCGTCGGCACGGCTTTCGGTGCCTGCTCCTTCGAGGCCGGTGAACTCACCCCGGACTTCTGCGAGAACGCCTCGGGCCACACCCTCGACAAGCTGCTGCGCGCCGAGTCCACGCCCGTCCGCATCGCCGCGCTCGACGCCTACCTCGCGCAGGTGAGCCCGCACCGGGACGCCGCCGACGCCGAGCGTGTCACGCTGCCCACCGGTACCCCGGAGGTCCGGGCGGAGGCACGCGACGCGGCCATCGCCGGGCTGCTCGACATCGAGCCGGGCGCGAAAGTGGCGCTCATCGGCGTGGTCAACCCGCTCGTCGCGGCGATACGCGAGCGGGGCGGCGTCTGCCTGCCCTGCGATCTCAACCTCCGTACGACCCAGTGGGGCGACCGGATCACCGACGACATGACGGAGGTGCTGGAGGAGGCCGACGCCGTGGTCGCCACCGGCATGACGCTGAGCAACGGCACCTTCGACCTGATCCTCGCGCACTGCCGCGAGCACGGGGTGCCGCTGGTGGTGTACGCGCAGAGCGGCAGCGCCGTGGCCCGCGCGTTCCTGTCCGCCGGAGTCACCGGGCTCTGTGCCGAGCCTTTCGCGTTCTCGCAGTTCAGCGCCGACGAGACGCCGCTCTACCGCTACAAGGAGGCGGCGTGAGCGTCGACTCCAAGGGGCCCGCGGTGGATTCCCGGCCCGCGGCCACCGCCGACGAAGCGCTGCCGGGTGACCTGCGGATGGCTCGCACGCTGTGGCCCGTCCTCGTCGCGTCCGCGGTCGGTCTGCTGCCGTTCACGATCTTCAGCACGTATCTGGTGCCGATGGCCGAGGACGCCGACAGCAGCGTCGCCACGCTGGGCGGCCTGCGCGGTCTCGGCGGCCTCGCGGCCCTGTTGGTGGGCACCGCGCTCGCCCCGCTGATCGACCGGGTGCGCAAGGAGTGGGCGGCGGCGGGTGGCCTCGCCGCGCTCGGCGTCTCCGCCGCCCTCGGCGCGAGCGGGGACTTCATCCTGCTCGCCGTGTTCTGCCTGCTGGTCGGCGCCAGTACGTCGGTGCTGAACCCGGCGCTGACCGCGGCCGCCGCCGACCGCTTCGGCTCCGGAAAGGCGGCGGGGCGCGCGGCGACGCTCGTCACGGCGACCCAGTCGATGACCGCGATGCTGGCGGCGCCGGTCATCGCGCTGCCCGCGCTGTTCTGGGGCTGGCAGGGCGATCTGTTCGCGGTGACCGGGGTGTCGCTGCTGCTCGCCGCCGTCTTCTTCATGCGGGGCAAGAACAAGCCGGTGGAGGAGAAGGACGAGACCCAGCGCCTGGGCTACATAGCCTCCTTCAAGGCTCTCGGTTCCATCCCCGGCGTCGTACCCCTGCTCCTCATCGCCCTGCTGCGCACGGCTGTCTTCATGGGCTACCTCTCCTACCTGGCGGCCTACTACGACGACCGGTTCCAACTCGACCCCGGGCTCTTCGCGTTCGTGTGGACGCTCAGCGGCGCGTCGTTCTTCGTGAGCAACCTCCTCACCGGGCGGATCACGAACTCCGAGGAGCCGCGGATCGGCACCGAGCGGATGCTGGCCATCGGCCTGGTCGCCGCGCTCGTCTCGGTCGTGGGCTTCTACTTCACGCACTGGCTGCCGCTCGCGCTCGCGATGACGTCCCTGCACGCCGCGAGCCACGCCGTCGTGGCCGCGTGCGTGGTCAGCCTGCTCGTCCGACGCTGCGGCACCCAGCGCGGCGCGGCCCTGAGCGTGAACGCCGCGGGAATGAGCCTCGGCGTCTTCCTGGGCGCCGGCCTCGGCGGCCTGGGCCTCGGCCTCGCCGGCTATCCGGGGATCGCCGCGGCCTTCGGAACGCTGGTGATCGCGGCACTGGCAGCGGCGGCACTCGTGCTACGGGCGGGGCCGATGGGCGAGGACGAGGGCGAGGCCGAGGAGGAGAACCTGCCGACGGGCGGGGGTGCTGGCGCGGCAGACGCAGACCCGGCAGGCGACGGCTCGGCGAAGGGAGCCGGGGCCGCCACCTAGCGCCCCGCACCCGGCCGTCCGCACCTGCGCGTCCACGCCCGCCCGGCGGGAGCGGGCAAGTCGCCGCCACGACGCCGGGCGGTGGGGCGGCCCCCCGCTCCCGCCCCCCAGCCGCCCACCGACATCAATTCGTCAGCCCCAACCAGACCGCTCCCAGACCGACTTGAGAGGCCGACCCCCATGCCCCCGCCGCCCGCGATCTCCCCGACGGCAGCCACTGCCCTGGTGCCCGGCGCGCCGCCACCGGACCCGGCGGCCAAGGGCGTGCGGAGCCGGGTCGCCTCCCGCGCCGGACTGGCGGCGACCTGCGCCGTGCTCCTGTTCCTGCTTCTCGTCTCCGTCGTCGTGGCCATCGGCCTCGGCTCCGCCGTCGTTTCGCCGGGCGACACCGCCCGGCTGCTGTGGGCGGCGCTGAGCGGCGGGAGCATCGATGCCGACGAGGTGACGACGTATCAGATCATTTGGCAGATACGTACACCTCGCGTGCTCCTGGCGGCACTTGTGGGCGCCGGACTCAGCGCGGTCGGCGTCGCCATCCAGGCGCTGGTGCGCAACGCGCTCGCCGATCCGTTCGTCCTGGGCGTCTCCTCGGGCGCCTCGGTCGGCGCGGTCGCCGTCACGGTCACCGGCGGCCTCGCGGCTCTCGGCATCTACGCGGTGTCGGCGGGGGCGTTCATCGGGGCGCTCGTCGCCTCCCTGCTCGTGTACGTCGCATCGGCGAGCCGCGGAGGCGGGCTCTCCCCGTTGCGGCTCGTTCTGACCGGCGTAGCCATGGCCCTCGGTTTCCAGGCCGTGATGAGCGTGATCATCTACTTCGCGCCGGACAGCGAGGCGACCAGCATGGTCCTCTACTGGACGATGGGCAGCTTCGGCGCCGCGAGCTGGGGCACCCTGCCCGTCGTGGCCGCCTGCGTGCTGCTCGGTGTCACCGTGCTCCACCGGTACAGCAGGGCGCTGGATGTCCTGGCGCTCGGCGACGAGACCGCGACGAGCCTGGGCATCAGCCCCGACCGGCACCGCAAGGGCCTGCTGCTGCTCGCCTCGCTGATCACCGGGGTGATGGTCGCCGTAAGCGGTGCGATCAGTTTCGTCGGCCTGGTGATGCCCCACCTCGTACGCATGGTGGTCGGCGCCACCCACGCCCGGGTGCTCGCCGTCGCACCGCTGGTCGGCGCGGTGTTCATGGTCTGGGTCGACCTGGTGTCGCGCACCCTGGTGGCGCCGCGCGAGCTGCCGCTCGGAGTCATCACGGCGCTGGTCGGGGTGCCGGTGTTCGTCGCGCTGATGCGCCGCAAGGCCTATATGTTCGGGGGACGTTGAGATGGAACTCGCACTCGACGGCCTGTCCGTCACCATCGACGGCAAGCTCCTCGTCCGGGACCTGTCCCTGGAGGTGGGCAGCGGCCAGATCGTGGGCCTGGTGGGCCCGAACGGCAGCGGCAAGTCCACCGCGCTCAAGTGCGTCTACCGCGCACTGCGTCCGAGCTCCGGCGTAGTCCGGGTGGGCACCGACGACCTCTCCCGCCTCACGCCGCGCCGCAGTGCGCAGGTCGTCGCGGCGATGGCCCAGGACGGCGCGGTGGACCTGGATTTCACGGTGGAGGAGGTCGTCGCCCTGGGCCGCGCGCCCCATCTGCGCGGCAACCAGGCTCTCGGCGAGCGCGAACGCGAGCTGTGCGCGCGCATCATGGCCCGACTCGACCTCACCCGCCTCGCGGACCGCGGCGTACTGACCCTGTCGGGCGGCGAACGTCAGCGCGTGTTGCTGGCAAGGGCGTTGGTGCAGGAGCCGCGCATCCTGGTCCTCGACGAGCCGACCAACCACCTCGACGTGCGCCACCAGATCGAGCTTCTGTCGCTCCTGAAGGGCTCGGGCCTGACCGTCCTCGTGGTCCTGCACGACCTCAACCTCGCCGCGGCCGCCTGCGACCGCATCGGTGTGCTGTCCCGGGGTGCGCTGGTGGCCGCGGGAACGCCGGAAGAGGTCCTCACCACGGGTCTCGTCGACGAGGTCTTCGGCGTCAAGGCCAGCGTGATCAGCCACCCCCTGACCGGCGACCCCCAGCTTCTCTACGCGCTGAGCCCGCCCATGCCCCTCTGACAAATCCGAGACCTCGTACACCTCCCACACCTCTCTGACACCTCTGACATCTCTCTGACACCCCTGACATCCGAAAGGCGCCACCAGGCCATGCCCAGAAGCGGAACACGCACCACCATCGGATCGGCCATCGCGGCAGCCCTGCTGCTCGGCGGCTGCGGCGCGGAGGTCGACTCGGACTCCAAGACCGCGGGCGAGTCCAAGAAGGTCACCGTCAAACGCTGCGGTGAGCCGGTCACGTACAAGACCCCGCAGCGCGCGGTGGTCTACGAAGGCGGCAGCGCCGACAAGATGTTCAGCCTCGGCCTGACCGAGCACGTCCACGGCTACGTGATGCCACCGGCCAACCCGCCGGTGAGCGAGTCCCCCTGGGCGTCGGAGTACGCCAAGGTGAAGATGCTCAGCGACGACCTGCTCAACAAGGAGCTCGTCGTGGAGGCCAAGTCGGACTTCGTCGTCGCGGGCTGGAACTCGGGCTTCAGCGACCAGCGCGGCATCACCCCGAAGATCCTGGACAAGCTCGGCGTCCAGAGCTTCATGCACACGGAGAGCTGCTTCAACTACCCCAAGTACCCGGAGAAAGTGACCCCGTTCAAGGCCCTGTACTCGGACCTGGACCGCCTGGGCAAGATCTTCAAGGTCGAGAAGAAGGCGGACGAGGTGGTGAGCGGCCTCAAGAAGCGCGTGGCGGCCGTCGAGTCCAAGGCCCCCAAGGGCGACCGGGTCCCCGTCTTCCTCTACGACTCCGGCACGGACCAGCCCTTCACGGCGGGCAGCCAGGTCCCGCCCAACGACATCATCAAGTCGGCCGGCGCCAAGAACATCTTCGACGGGCTCGACGAACGCTGGACCCAGGTGAACTGGGAGGCCGTCGCCGAGGCCGAGCCCGAGGTCATCATCATCTTCGACTACGGCGACATGCCCGCCAAGAAGAAGATCGACTTCCTGAAGAAGTCCCCGCACACCAAGGAACTGCCCGCCGTGAAGAAGAACAACTTCTTCGTCCTCGACTACAACGAGGGCATCAGCGGGCCGCGCAACATCGACGGCCTGGAGAAGTTCGGGAAGTACGTGCGGGAGCTGAAGCGGTGACGCGGGCGGCGCCCGCCCCACCTCACTGAGCCTGGTCGAGAGAGCCCGTCAGGCGCGCGAGGAGTCCCTGAAGGGTGAGGACCTCCTCGACGGTCATCCCGGTCGCGGCGAGAATCCGGCGCGGCACGGGAAGCGCCCGCTCGCGCAGCCCCTCCCCGGAGTCCGTCAGCTCGACAGTGACGGAACGCTCGTCGGCGGCGCTGCGCTCGCGCCGCACGAGCCCCGCGCTCTCCAGCCGCTTGAGGAGCGGCGAGAGCGTGCCGGAGTCGAGGCGCAGCCGCTCGCCGATGGCCTTGACGGGCTGCGGGCCGTGTTCCCAGATCACCAGCATGACCAGGTACTGGGGGTACGTGAGGCCGAGGTCCTTGAGGGCATCGCGGTAGACGCCGCCGAAGGCGCGCGAGGCGGCGTGCAGCGAGAAGCAGACCTGGTGATCAAGGCGGAGCAGCTCGGCGTCGGGCACGTCGGGCAGCTCGCCTCCGGGCAGCACGGCGGGCAGCTCGCCTCCGGGCGGCGGCGGTACGGCGGTCGGCGATGACGTCATGGGTCAAGCGTACCTCGCCCACACGATTTAGTTGTGCACAACTAAACCGTGTGCAACCATAACTGCGGAGCGAACGCACCCCGTTCGTCACGTTCCGTTCTTCGACCGAGGGAAGAGGCACCCCATGAACGCGCTGTACACCGCCGTCGCCACCGCGAACGGCCGCGAGGGCCGCGCCGTCAGCTCCGACGGCCAGATCGACCTCGCGCTCGCCATGCCCCCGGCCCTGGGCGGCAACGGACAGGGCACCAACCCCGAGCAGCTCTTCGCCGCCGGGTACGCGGCCTGTTTCGCCAGCGCCATGGGGGCCGTCGCCCGAGAGATGAAGGTCGACACTAAGGACGTCTCGGTGACCGCCGAGGTCTCCATCGGCAAGGACGACGCGGGCTTCGGGCTCGCGGTCGTGATGCGCGTGGAGCTGCCGGACCACCTGGCCGGCGAGACAGGGCAGCAGCTGGTCGAGGCCACGCACGCGTACTGCCCGTACTCGAAGGCCACGCGCGGCAACATCGAGGTCGAGCTCGTCATCGAGTAGACGTTCAAGGACGGTGCCCCGCGGCAGGTACCGTAGGAGGACCGATCTCATGGGCCTCCTGGTGGGCTGCGTGAACCCCAGGAGGCCCAGCATGACGACGAACCGCGGACGCAAGGACGTCATCCGGAACCGGATGACCTCGACCGGCGAGTCGTACAACGTCGCCGCCCGCAATCTCAAGGCGATGAAGGACATGGGCGCCACCCGCGAGGCGGTCCTCACGCAGCGCTGGCAGCCCGCCGAGACCCTGGACGTGCCGTGCCCCTGCGGCGGCACCTGCGAGCCGGGTGAGAAGTGCGACCGCTGCCATGCCCGCCACCGCCACGTGGCCCGCTACCCCGGCAGCCGCACCGAGGTCGAGACCTGGGCGGACCGCTACGACTGCATGGGCTGCGCCTCCACGTACACCATCCTCGTCGTCCTGCCCGGCCGCCCCTGGGGCGTCACCGAGACGGTGATCCAGGGCGCGGCCACCGAGCCGGTGATCAAGGCCCGGGTGTTCCCGGGCGTGAAGCACCCGCTGCTGCGTCCGGAGACCCCGGAAGAAGACTGAGCCAAGGCCCGGCGCGGCGGCGGGACGAGAGGCCGTCCGATATCCGAAACTGGCTGACCGGCTTCTGACCGGTTTCCCCTCTTGACGCCGCCCCGCCCCGCCCCCAACATCAGGCAACGCACCACGCGCCCCACCTCTGCTCAGTACAGCTCCAGCGCCCTGCGGCATCCGCGTCGCAGGGCGTCAGTACGTTCCGTCCCCCTCGCTGTTCGGAATTCGGAGCCCCACATGAAAATCTCCAGACCCGCCATACCCCGCACCCTGAGACGGGCCACCGCGGGCGTCGCCACGCTCGCCGCCGCCGGACTGCTCGCCACCGCCGCGCCCGCGGCCCTCGCGGCCCCTTCTCCGACGCTCGCGGCCCCCGACATCCCGCTCGCCAACGTCAAGGCGCACCTCTCCCAGTTCCAGTCCATCGCCTCGGCCAACGGCGGCAACCGCGCCCACGGGCGCCCCGGCTACAAGGCCTCCATCGACTACGCGAAGGCCAAGCTGGACGCGGCCGGGTTCACCACCACCGTGCAGCAGTTCACCTCCAGCGGCGCGACCGGCTACAACCTCATCGCGGACTGGCCGGGCGGCGACCCGAACAAGGTCGTGATGGCGGGCGCCCACCTCGACAGCGTCAGCTCGGGGCCCGGCATCAACGACAACGGCTCGGGCTCGGCGGGCGTCCTGGAGACCGCCCTCGCCGTCTCGCGCGCACAGCTGGAGCCGACGAAGCACCTGCGGTTCGCCTGGTGGGGCGCGGAGGAGCTGGGCCTGATCGGTTCCAAGTACTACGTCAACAACCTCCCCTCCACCGAGCGCGCCAAGGTCGCCGGTTACCTCAACTTCGACATGATCGGCTCCCCGAACCCGGGCTACTTCGTCTACGACGACGACCCGGTCATCGAGAAGACGTTCAAGGACTACTACGCGGGTCTGAACGTCCCCACGGAGATCGAGACCGAGGGCGACGGCCGCTCCGACCACGCCAGCTTCAAGAACGTGGGCATCCCGGTCGGCGGCCTCTTCACCGGCGCGAGCCGCACGAAGACCAGCGCCCAGGCCCAGAAGTGGGGCGGCACGGCGGGCCAGGCCTTCGACCGCTGCTACCACTCCTCGTGCGACACGACGTCGAACATCAACGACACCGCCCTCGACCGCAACAGCGACGCCATCGCCCACGCCGTCTGGACCCTCGGCACGGACACTCCCGTCCCGCCCGGCGACTCGTACGAGAACACCGCGGACGTCGCCATCCCCGACAACGGCGCGGCCGTCACCTCGACGGTGAACGTGACCGGCCGCACGGGCAACGCCCCGGCCACCCTCAAGGCGGACGTCGACATCCGGCACACCTGGCGCGGCGACGTGGTCGTCGACCTGCTCGCCCCCGACGGCACGGCATACCGCCTGAAGAACTCCAGCGGCAACGACTCGGCGGACAACGTCATCGCGACGTACACGGTCAACGCGTCGAGCGAACCGGCGAACGGCGCCTGGAAGCTGCGGGTGCAGGATGTGGCGGCGCAGGACACGGGCTACATCAACAGCTGGAAGCTGACGTTCTGAGGCTTTCCGGACCTGACACGCGTCGGGGCCCGGCAGCGTTCTTCCGCTGCCGGGCCCCGACGAAGTGAACCGCTGCTCAGCCCTCCGTGGGCGTCAGCGTCAGCGAGATCGAGTTGATGCAGTACCGCTGGTCCGTCGGTGTCGCGTAGCCCTCGCCCTCGAATACGTGGCCGAGGTGCGAGCCGCAGCGCGCGCACCGGACCTCCGTGCGGACCATGCCGTGCGAGGCGTCCTGGAGGAGTTCGACCGCGTCCGTGTCCTTGGGGTCGAAGAAGCTCGGCCAGCCGCAGTGCGACTCGAACTTCTCCTCCGAGGTGAAAAGCTCCGCGCCGCACGCGCGGCAGGAGTAGACGCCCTTGGTCTTGGTGTCGGTGTACTCACCCACGAACGCGGGCTCGGTGCCCGCCTGGCGCAGCACCGCGTACTCCGAGGGGCTGAGCTCCGCGCGCCACTGCTCGTCCGGCTTCTCGACGTCGTACGACATGAGACTGAACCCCTTACTTCGAAAGCGCTGCCAAGATCTGCGGGCCGAGGTCGGTGACGTCGCCCGCTCCCATGGTGAGAACGAGATCGCCGGGCCGCGTCATTCCCGCGACGACCTGGGCGGCTTCGGCCTTGTCGTGCACGGCCCGCACCTCCGCGCCGGCCTCGACCGCCGCGTCGATGATCAAAGCGCTGGTGATGCCCGGGATCGGGTCCTCGCGTGCGGGGTAGATGTCGAGGACCACGGAGGCGTCCGCGAGGGCCAGGGCCTGGCCCATCTCCTTGCCCAGCTCCTGCGTGCGGGAGAAGAGGTGGGGCTGGAAGAGGACGAGGATGCGTGAGTCGCCGGCGGAGGAGCGCATCGCCTCCAGGTCAGCGGTCATCTCCGTGGGGTGGTGCGCGTACGAGTCGACGACCTGGACGCCCGCCGCCTCGCCCTTGAGCTGGAGGCGGCGCTTGACGCCGGTGTACGAGCCGATGGCCGACGCGAGGTTGTGCGCCGGGATGCCGAGGGCGATGCCCGCGGCCAGGGCCGCCACCGCGTTGTGGGCGTAGTGGCGGCCGGGGACCGAGACCATGAAGGTCAGGAACTTGCCGTTGAGGATCACCGTGACCTCGCTGGTCAGGCCGCGCGCAGTGATCTTGTGGATGCGGAGGTCGGCGCCCTCGGACTCGCCGTAGGTCACCACCTTCAGCTCGCCCAGGTCGCGCACGCGCCGCGTCAGCTCGGCCGCGCCCTCCTGGTCCGCCGCGATCACCAGGGTGCCACCGGGGACGATCTTGCCGGCGAACGTCTCGAAGGACTCGTAGATCTCGTCCATCGACGCGTAATTGGCGTGGTGGTCGAGCTCCACGTTCAGGACGATGGCGACCTCGGGCGCGTACTTGTGGAAGCTGCGGTCGCTCTCGTCCGCCTCGGCCACGAAGATGTCGCCGTCGCCGTGCAGCGCGTTCGAGCCCGGCGCGTCCAGGTCGCCGCCGATCGCGTACGACGGGTCGAGGCCGAGGGTGGAGAGCGTGACGGCGAGCATCGACGTCGTCGTCGTCTTGCCGTGCGTGCCGGCCACCGCGATCGGGCGCAGGCCCTCCATGAGGGAGGCGAGCGCGTCCGAGCGGTGGACGACCGGAATGTCCAGCTCCGTGGCGCGGGCCAGCTCGGGGTTGTCGGCGCGGATCGCGGAGGAGACGACCACGCAGGTCGCGTCCGAGGCGAGGTGCGCGGCGTCGTGGCCGATGTGGACCGTGGCGCCCAGGGTCCGCAGGGCCTCGGCCGTGGCCGACTCCCGCGCGTCACTGCCCGCGACCTTGGCGCCGCGCTGGGCCAGGATCTTGGCGATGCCCGACATTCCGGCGCCGCCGATGCCGATGAAGTGCGGTCGGTCCATGGCGGTGGGCAGGCCGGGTGCCATACGTGTGTCTCCCCAAGGGTCCAAGAGTTACGGCAGATGAGCAGGGCCCAGACTATTGCCTCGGCCGGACAGCGAGCACACCCGCGCCCCGTGAGGGGCACGGGGAACCTCACGACCAGCCCCGTCGCGAGCCGTGCGACCAGCGCGCTCAGTCCTTCGCGTGTGAGAACAGCTTCAGGACCGGTACGCCCACCTTGTGCCGCGCCCGCGAAGCCCAGTCCCGGTGGAAGAACTCCTCGACGTAGTGCGGGTCGGTCAGCACGATGACCTCGTCCGCGTCCGACTCGTCGACCAGCTGCTTGAGCGCGTCGAGGGGGTGGTCCTCGATCAGCTGTCCCGTTGCCTCACAGCCCGCCGCGTGCAGTGCCGTCAGCGAGACCTCGAGGGCCTTCTGCGCGGGGGCCGTGGCGTCCTGCCCCTCGGGCACGTCGCCTTCCTTCGCCGCCTCGTCGAGTTCGCCCAGAGCCACGTCGTCGATGGCTCGAAGGAGACGGTCCGCCTGATCGCCGCGAGGCTGGAGCAGGACCCGGAAACTGACCGTCTCGTCACCGTGCAAGGTGGTGACGAACTCCACGTCGGCGGAGGTCAGCGCCTTCTCGATCATCAATACGCTTGTGAACACGACAGGCGCCCTTCTCATCCGTGGGCCGCCGAGAATCTGTCTCGACAGGCCCCTGCGGAAACCATCCTGCCCCGTGGCCGCACGGGGTCTGCGACTTTTAGTGTGCCCAACGGAAGCGAAACGGAACGGCTGATTCCGCTGATTGTCAGGTCCGACGGTATCGGGTGAAGAGGAACCCGGCCTCCTCCAGTACGGAAGCCAGGGTGAATCGTTCCGGCACCGCCAGCGCCGACCCCCAGGCGATCCGCTGCGCGTCCCCCGCGGTGAGCATCGGGGACACCGTCAGACAGAGCTCGTCCAGGGCCCCCGCCGCCACGAACTGACCAAGCAGCCGGGGCCCGCCCTCCGTGAGCAGCCGGGTCAGGCCGCGCTCGGCCAGGGCGGGCGCGACCCGCTCCGGCTCGACCGCGGCACCCTCCCCCGCGAGCACCACCACGGCGCCCGCCTTCTCGGCCGCCGCGACCCGGTCCGCGGGCGCCGCGGCACCGGTCACCACGAGCGTCGGCACCAGGGGGGAGGTGAAAAGCGGAAGGGAGAAATCCAGGTCGAGGCTCGCGCTGACGACCGCGATCGCGGGCACCACCGTCTGCCCGGCCGCCGCTCTGCGTTCGGCGAAGGCCTCACGCGCGCGTGCCGGGCGGTAACCCTCCTGGCGGACCGTTTCGGCACCGACGACCACGACATCGGCGACCGCGCGCAGGGTGCCGAAGATCCGCATGTCCGTGTCGTTCGAGATGGGGTGTGAGCGGCCGTCGTGCTGAGCCGCCCCGTCGAGCGTGGACACCATGTTGGCGCGCAGCCAGGAGGTCTCGCCCGAGGGGTAGGCGTACGCGTCGGCCAGCTCCCCCAGCCCCCACTCTCGTACTGATGTTTCGTCTGTCTGGTCGGTCACAGGGAACAGGCGTCGCATGTCCAGCAGTCTTGCACGGCGCTTAGAGTTATGAACCGTGTCGTCCTCCACCGCCGCCCCCGGGCAGAGCCCCATAGCCGAAGCGGCTCCCCTGTCGCTGTGCGCCCGCGAGCCCCACGTACCCGCCGACCGCTTGGTCGCCGAGATGGTGCCGCCGCCGCGCTTCGACTCCGTCCGCTTCGATACGTACATTCCGGACCCGAACCAGCCGAGCCAGACCGAGGCCGTGCGGGTCCTGAGCGGCTTCGCGGCCGGGCTCGGCGGGGCGCACGCCTCCGGCGCGGGCAAGAAGCGCTGGTTCGGCCGCGCCAAGCCCGCGCCCCCCACGGGCCCCCGCGGTGTCTACCTCGACGGCGGCTATGGGGTGGGCAAGACCCACCTCCTGGCCTCCCTGTGGCACGCGACGCCCGCGGCGCCCGAGCAGAAGGCGTTCGGCACCTTCGTCGAGCTGACGAACCTGGTCGGGGCGCTCGGCTTCCAGCAGACCGTGCGCACCCTCAGCGGCCACCGGCTTCTGTGCATCGACGAGTTCGAACTCGACGACCCCGGCGACACGGTGCTCGTCTCCTCGCTGCTCGCGCGGCTCGTCGACGAGGGCGTGGCGCTCGCCGCGACGTCGAACACGCTGCCGGGCAAGCTCGGCGAGGGAAGGTTCGCGTCCGCCGACTTCCTGCGCGAGATCCAGGGCCTGGCCACCCACTTCAAGTCGCTGCGCATCGACGGCGACGACTACCGCCACCGGGGCCTTCCGGAAGCACCCGCTCCGTACTCGGAGCAGCAGGTCACCAAGACCGCGTACGCGACCGAGGGCGCGAGCCTCGACGACTTCCCGCATCTGCTCGACCACCTCGCGCGCGTCCACCCCAGCCGGTACGGAGCGCTCACCGACGAGCTCCGGGCCGTCTGCCTCACCGACGTGACGCCCGTCCCCGATCAGTCGACCGCCCTGCGCCTCGTCGTGCTCGCCGACCGCCTGTACGACCGCGAGGTCCCGGTGCTCGCCTCGGGTGTGCCCTTCGACCAGCTGTTCAGCGAGGACATGCTCAACGGCGGCTACCGGAAGAAGTACTTCCGGGCGATCTCCCGGCTCACGGCACTCGCGCGGGACGCACAGAGCCTCGTCAAGCCGTAGCGACTCACCGCTACGCGCGTGGTTCCCGCACGCCTAGGCGCGTGGTACACACATCCGGTCATGTTCCTGTCCGCCAGCAGGAGGTCGACCTTTTATGTCCACGACACGACGTCAGGTGCTCGCACGTACCGGTGCGGTGGGTGCGGGTATCGCGTTCACCGGCGCGCTCTCGGAGCTCTTCGCCGGGAGCGCTGCCGCGCAAGGCAAGGCAGGATACGGGCCGTTGGTGCCCGACCCCGCCGGTCTGCTCGATCTGCCGAAAGGTTTCCGCTACAAGGTCCTCTCGCGGGAGGGCGGCGACCTGTCCTCCGGTGAGGGCAAGGTCCCGAGCAACTTCGACGGCATGGACGCGTTCCGCGGCAAGCGCGGGGGCGTGCATCTCGTGCGCAACCACGAGAACCGCCACAACGGAAGAACGCCCGTGCCCACGGTCAAGGGCCTCACCTACGACCCGATGGCCAAGGGCGGTTGTACGGCGCTCGCGCTCGACCGCCACAACAACGTCCTGAGCGAGCGCGTCGCGATCGCCGGGACCGCCGTCAACTGCGCGGGGGGTCCCACCCCGTGGGGCACCTGGCTGACCTGCGAGGAGAACGAGGACAAGGCCGGCACGAACGGATACACCAAGGACCACGGCTTCATCTTCGAGGTCGACCCCGTCGACCCGCGCCGCACCGGAGCCGTGCCGCTCACCGCGATGGGCCGCTTCCAGCACGAGGCGATCGCCGTCGATCCACGGCGCGGCGTCGTCTACGAGACCGAGGACGCCTTCCAGAAGCCCTTCGGCCTCTTCTACCGCTTCCTGCCCAAGAAGCCCGAGGGCGGCCGTGGTTCGCTCCGCGCGGGCGGCAAGCTGCAGGCCATGCGGGTGCCGGGCGTGCCCGACCTGTCCGCGGTCCAGGAGACGGGCGCGTGCTTCGACGGCGTCGAGTGGGTCGACGTACCTGACCCGCTCGCGGCCCAGACCCCCATCCGCCTCCAGGACTTCGGCCCCAAGGGCATCACGCACGCGCAGAAGCTGGAGGGCTGTTACTGGGGCGGGAGCTCCGTCTACTTCGTGTCGTCCTTCGCGCACAGCGCGGAGGGCTCGGCAGCCGACCACTTCGGACAGGTCTGGCGCTACGAACCGTCGAAGCGCCGCCTCACCCTGGTGATCGTCTTCGGCCCGAGCACCGACATCCAGCTGCCCGGCGAGTCCCCCGACAACATCTGCCTCGCGCCCAGCGGCGGCCTGATGGTGGCCGAGGACGGCGGCGGCGCCCAGCACGTGTACGGCCTGACGCGGCGCGGCGAGGTCTACACGATGGCCCGCAACCGGCAGAACATCGGCACCCCTCAGGAGCCCGAGTGGGGCGAGTTCGCGGGCGTCTCGTTCTCACCGGACCACGACACGATGTACGTCAACTGCTACACCCCGGGCACCACGTTCGCGGTGACCGGGCCCTGGCACCGGACCTGACCGTGGCCGGGCGGGGTGCGCGGCGGTCCGTCGCGCGCCCCGCCCCTGCCGACCGCTAGGAGCCGACCACCGGGTAGTGGTCGGACAGGTTGGTGTACGTGTACCGCTTGCCCCAGCTGGAGACCGTCCAGGGCGCGCTCCGCTCCTTGACCACCTCGTTGTGCCAAGTGGCGGGGCGGGCGTGGCCCTTGCGGTGCAGGACGTGGTCCAGGTCCTCGCGGGGGTCGTCCGGGTAGCGCTCGGACGCGATGGAGTTGTCCTGGGTGTCGAAGGAGTACGGGTGGCCGCCGCGGCTGTCGGCGGGTGCGAATCCGCCGTTGGCAAGCATGGACGCGTACTCACCACTGTGGGAGTCGACGTTGAAGTCGCCCGCCACGACGACCTGTTCACCCGCCGGGATGTTCTTGCCATCCAGGAAGGCGTCCATCTCCTTGAACTGCAGGGCGCGCGTCGCGGCCGCCTCACCGGAGCCGCAGCCCGGGTCGGTGGACTGGGCGTGGACGCCGACGACGTGCACCTTCGTGCCGTTGACGTCCAACTGGGCATAGACGAAGCCCTTGTTGGAGTACGAGTCGGAGCCACAGGCATCCTTGTAGACGTACTGCTCCTTGCGCTGGATCGGCCACTTGCTCAGGACCGTCACGCCACCGTCCTCCGGGGTCACCGACGAGTACGCGCCGCCGGTGGCGTCCCAGCCGTCCTTGCTCCGGCCCATAACGGGGGTCTGGTGCGGGTAGCGGTCCGCGGCGTTGGCCTTCAGGGCGTCGGACGAGAAGTTGTCGAAGGCCTCCTGGAGGACGACCACATCCTTGCCCTGGAAGAAGTCCGCGGCCGGTATGGCCTTGGCGCGGTGGTCCTGGCCCCAGTTCGGGTAGAGGTTCTTGCTGAAGAGGAACGCGTTGTACGAGAGCACCTCGAGTGCGGGAGTGTCGACAGAGGCGGCAGGCGCGTCGGCGGCGGTCGCGGACGGAGCGACGGCGGCGAGCGTGGCCGCGGCGAGCACCGTACTGATCGCGGCGGCGTGGGTCCTGCGCAGCGCTGGGTGCGGCACTGAATCTCCTGGGAGTGGGGGGCTGTTGAGGAAATGCGCGTGATGTGCGCGATGTACGCGTTGCACGTGCGGTGTGGCTGATGGGGCGCCGCACATCCAATCAGCCGCGATTACTTCTGGGGATACGTCACGTGAACAAAGAACCCGCGTCGGGAACGCGACGATTTTGTGCGACCCGCCGGGACGTGAACCGCTCGGGGCGTCCTGGCGATCACAGGTCGGCGAGCGTGTTCTCCACCGTGTCGAGCAGCGCCTGCCGGTCGTCCTGCACGCGGGCGAGTACACGCAGCCCGTAGTACGTGCTCTGCACCCGGCGGGCCACGGTCCGCGCGTCGGCCGTCGACCGGAGCTCACCCGTGCGCCTGCCGGCGGCCACGACCGCGCGCAGCTCCTCCTCCACCCGGTCGAAGTTGCGCCGCACCGCTTCCTTGACCTCCGGGTCGAGCCCGGCGATCTCGACGGCGGCGCTGATCGCGAAGCAGCCGCGCCCGTCCGCCTCGTCGAGATCGGCGTCCACGGCATGGACCATCATGTGCCGCAGCCGCTCCTTGGCCGTGCCGTCGCCCCGCAGGATCGCGACCTGCTCGGCGGTCTTGGTCTCGTGGTAGCGCCGCAGTGCGCGCAGATAGAGCTGCCGCTTGCCGCCGAAGGTGTTGTAGAGACTGGAGGGCCCCAGGCCGGTGCTGTCGCACAGCGCGCGCGTCGAGGTGCCCTCGTAGCCGTGCCGCCAGAACGTTTCCATGGCGGCGGTGACGACGCGGTCCTCGTCGAACTCTCGTGGCCTGGCCATGGACCCCACAGTACGGGTTTTGGAATACGCGTACAAAATGCGGCGGCCACGACTCGCCTCTCCTGCCTGTCTCATCGGGCCGGCGCCATAGGGGCTGGTGTGTGTTCCAAGGGCCCCGTCACGCCGCCCCGCTCCGCCCGCTGGAGCCGCCACGCCCAGAGCACGGTCACCGTCCCCGCGGTGGCGAGCGCGGCGCCGACCCAGGCCACGGAGGCGTAGCCGAACCCGGCGTCGACGGCCAGGCCACCGAAGAGCGGGGCCAGGGTGTTGCCGACGTTGAACGCGGCCGTACTGGTGGCGCCCACCAGCGTCGGGGCGGCCGGGGCGAGGGTGAACACCCGCGACTGGAGGGCGGGGTTGGTGACGTACCCGGTCAGGCCGAGGAGGAAGACCAGCGCGATCACGATCACGGTGGAACCGGCCGTCAGCGCGAGCAGCGCGGAGAAGAGGGCGAGCGCCCCGAGCCCCAGGCCGAGGGTCCGCAGGGGGCGTGCTTCGGCCGTGCGTCCGCCGATGGCCAGACCCACCATCCCTCCGACGCCGAACAGGGCGAGGACCGCGGGCACCCACTCCTCTGGCACTCCGCTCACTCCGGTCAGCAGCGGTGCGAGATAGCTGAAGGTGACGATGACCGCGCCGAAGGCGAAGGCCGTGATGGCGTACGAGAGCCAGAGCTGGGGCCGCGCCATACCGCGCAGCTCGGCTCTCACCGACGTACGCCCGGCTTCGGGCCGGCCGCCGGGGACGACGAGCAGCGTGCAGACCAGGCTCACCACGGTGGCGGCGGCCACCGCCCAGAACGCGGCGCGCCAGCTCGAGTACTGGCTGAGCAGGGTCCCGGCCGGCACGCCGACGACCGTGGCAAGCGTCAGTCCGCCCGCCACCACGGCGACCGCCTTCCCCTTGGCCGCGGGCGGCACGAGGGCGACCGCGGTGGCCACGGCCACGCCCCAGTACCCCGCGTACGCGAGGGCGCTGACCACGCGCGTGACGAAGAGGACCCCGTAGCCGGGCGCGAGCGCTCCGATGACGTGGGCGACGACGAAGGCCGCCTGAAGGGAGACCAGGGCGGTCCGCCGTGGCCAGCTCAGGGTGGCCACGGCGAGCAGCGGCGCGCCGACGACCATGCCGATCGCGAAGGCCGAGATCAGCAGCCCCGCGTCCGGGATCGACACCCCCAGGTCGGCGGCCATGCCCGGCAGGAGGCCCGAGAGCATGAACTCCGAGGTCCCTTGGGTGAAGATGCCGAGCCCAACTATGTATACCGCAAGCGGCATTGCTGCCCTCCTGATCGCGATCCACCTTTTGGAGCAGTCGCTCCAAAATCAACGATCAGGACGCTAACACATTCTGAATCGATCGCTTCAAAATGGGCCCCGCTCGTCGCCGCTCGGGTCAGCGGGAGGCAGCGCCCCGATCACAACCGACCGGCTCACCCGCCTCACCCGCCGCGCGCTCCGTCGCGCTGCGCAGCACGCAGAACTCGTTGCCCTCGGGGTCGGTGAAGACCACCCAGCCGGTGCCGTCGGGGTTCCGGCGGTCCGACGCCACCGTCGCGCCCACCGCGAGGAGCCGTTCCACTTCCGCGTCGCGGGTGCTGTCGGGCTGGAGGCAGAGGTGGACGCGGTTCTTCTGGGTCTTGGGCTCGGAGACCTCGGCGAAGTAGAGGTGGAGGCCGGTGGGCAGGGCGATGGACGCCGTCGACTCACCGGGGTGGTCTTCGTCGTCGAGCGGATGTGCCACCACCTTGCTCCAGAACTGGGCCAGTTCGTACGCGTCGGCGCAGTCGAAGGCAACGTTGAAGAGGGTCGAGCGCATGGGAGAAGCCCTTCGTCCGTGACGGTGCGGTCGTTCGTCGTCGTTCGTCGTCGTTCGTGGTCGTTCGTGGCGGTGTGGGGCCACAGGGCCGCGCTGCTGTGGCCGCCCGTACACCCTCACTGCTGATCGTCACGCTGCCGCACCCACCCGTAAGACACCACCCCCGTCCGTAAGGCACGTCCCGCCGTGAAGCCCCTCCGCCGGTTCCGCCGTCCGGGCGGCACGGGGCAGGCATGGACCACGCTTAGGCATTTCATCCTTTTTGTGCCGATACGTTCGCCAGATGATCACCCTGACACGAACACCGACCGCACGCGGACCAGCCCCGAAGAGACGGATGGCACGGGCGACGACCGTCGGCTGTGCCCTGAGCGTCCTCGCCCTCGCCGCAGTCACCGCCTGTGGTTCAGACCCGGCGCCGGGCAGCCGCGACCTGACCGCGCGCCCCACGGCGAGCGCGTCGCCCCGCCCCGCGACCCTCGCCCCCGGCCCCGCCGGGCTCACCCCCGTCTTCAAGAACGCTCCCCGCACCCCTGCGTCCGCCGCTCCCACCGTCGCTCTCACCTTCGACGCCGACATGACGGCCGATCAGGGGGCACGTGCGGCGGCGGGTGAACGGTTCGACAATCCGGAACTGGTGTCGACGTTGCGGCGCCTGAAGGTGCCCGCGACGTTCTTCATGACGGGGCGGTGGGCCGAGGAGTATCCGGCGCAGGCCAAGGACATCGGCCGGGATCCGCTCTTCGAGGTCGCCAACCACTCGTACAGCCACTACGCCTTCACCGACCGCTGCTACGGCCTGCCGACCGTCCCCGCCTCCCGTATGCGCGAGGACGTGGAGCGCGCCTTCGCCGCCTTCCGCAAGGCGGGTGTCGAGCACCAGGTGCCGTATTTCCGCTTCCCCGGCGGCTGTTACGACAAGCGGGCGCTGCGCGCGCTCGCACCCGGCGGCGTCACGGCCGTGCAGTGGGACGTGGTGAGCGGCGACGCCTTCGCGACGGACGCCGACGCCGTGGCCCGGCAGGTGCTCGACGGGGTGCGTCCCGGCTCGGTGGTCGTCATGCACTGCACGCGCAGCGCGGCCCCCACGACGGAGCGCGCCCTGCGGACGATCGTGCCGAAGCTGCGCGAGCGCGGCTTCCGGTTCGTGCGGGTGTCGGAGCAGATCAGGGCGGCGGGCAGGCGTGGCTAGTCTGGCGCGCATGGACGACACCTCCGAGTCCGCAGCCGAAAGCGCCGGGACCGCTGAACCCGCCGACGCCGCCGGGACCGGTGAGACCGCCGAGACCGGTGAGACCGCTGCGGGCCCGTTCGCCGAGTGCGTGCTGTGCCGCGAGCCCACCGAGTATCCGGAGACACACAAGGGCGTGACGCTGTGCCCCGTGTGCGAGTGGCACGAGGCACAGCGCTCGGCCTGCTCGGGCTAAGCCACTTCCGGCTCGGGCTCAGCCACCCGGCTCGGGCTGAGCCCCCAGTACGTGCGTACAAGGCGGGAGCGAAGCAAAACCCCTGCCGGGCCTGATCTTCCGCCTGGCAGACTGGGCGCGTGAGCAGCGACCAGACCGCCGGGGACCCCCGGCCGCAGGACACCCCTGACCCCCAGAGCAGCCCCTTCCGCGTGGCGGAGACGACACGTGACGAGGCACCGCAGTACGTGCTGCCGCTGGTGGCCCGTATCGAGCGCGCCGAGCCCCCGCACCGTACGGACGCCCTGGAGACCGCGGCCCGCGCGGTGCTCGTGATGCTCGGCGACGAGCGGTCCCGCGGCGACGGCGAGTGGGCGCAGGCCATGCGTGACTGGCAGGACGCCAGGATCCGCAAGGTGGTACGGCGGGCCCGCGGCGCCGAGTGGCGGCGGGCCGAGGCGCTCCCCGGCATCACGGTCACCGGCAAGTCGGCGGAGGTCCGCGTCTTTCCCCCGGTGCCGCTGGACGGCTGGCCCAAGGACCTGGCCCGGCTCCAGGTCTCGGGCACGGACCTGGACGACCCGGAGGCGCCGGCGCCGGCGGACGCGACCGCGCCGGTCCTGTGGATGAGTCCCGATGTCGACATGTCGGCGGGCAAGGCGATGGCGCAGGCGGGGCATGGTGCCCAACTGGCCTGGTGGGAACTGCCGGACGAGGAGCGCGGGGCCTGGCGGGACGCCGGTTACCCCCTCTTCGTCCGCACCCCGGACGCCGCTCACTGGCGGGAACTCGTGGCGAGCGGCCTGCCGGTGGTGCGGGACGCCGGCTTCACCGAGATCGCCCCCGGCTCCTGCACCGTGATCGCCGACCACCCCGCCTTGCGCTGAGCCACCCGTCCACCCCGCTGCGGTTCCGCCCGCGCAACCGCACCCCGCGTCACACCGTTCGCCCACCCCACCCCGCCTGCGCGGCTCCTCCCCCGCCGCGCTCCCACCAGCCCGAGCCGCGCGAGAGGATGTACCCGTGAAGCTCTCGGAGGCACGGCACGGAGGTACGGCGTTGAGGAGACCCACATGGCGAGCGAGCTCGGCATGAGCGTGGACGCCGGAGCGGGCGCGGCGGGCACCAAGCCCGACGGGCGCGTCGAGCGCGGCAACCAGACCCGGCGTCTCGTCCTGCGCCGCACCGTCGACATCGCCTCGGTCGAGGGCCTGGAGGCGCTCTCCGTCGGCCGGATCGCCACCGAGCTGAAGCTCAGCAAGAGCGGGGTCTTCGCGCTCTTCGGCTCCAAGGAGGAACTGCAGCTCGCGACCGTCCGCGCGGCGGGACGCATCTTCCTGGACGCCGTGGTGGAACCGGCCAGACAGTCACCGCCCGGCCTCGACCGCGTATGGCAACTGTGCGCGCGCTGGCTCGACTACTCGGAACAGCGGGTCTTTCCCGGCGGCTGCTTCTTCTACGGGGTGATCGCCGAGTTCGACGCCCGCGAGGGCGCGGTGCACGACGCGCTGGTCCGCGCCAACCGTGACTGGACCGGCCAGGTGGAGCGCTGCGTCGCCGAGGCACGCGACACCGGCGAACTGCTCCCGGACACCGACGTTCCCCAGCTCGCCTTCGAGCTCATCGCCCCGATGGAGGCGGCGAACGCGCACTCGGTGCTGCATGAGGAACCGGACGCCTACCGCAGGGCGGGCGTCGCCATCACGGCACGACTGCGCGCGGCGGCGACGACTCCGTCGCGGGTGCCCCGACTCCCCTGAGTTCCCGCCCCAAACCGGAGACCTTCCCGCCGCCCGGACGCACCCGGACGCACACATCAACTTCGGCAAACAAGTAGCACGACCGTTCGTTTAGATTTAAGCTCGGCGCATGCCTTCACCGATCCTGCGATCGATCATGCGTACGCCTTGGCAAGCGGGCCCAGCGGCACGCGCGCCCGGCCCCCTCCTGGTGAGCGTCACGGAGTTCACCGCCCGCCGTCACACCCAGACCGTCCCGATCGCCCTGTCGGGGCTGCGGCTGCGCCGGAGCTGGCCGCAGACACCCGGCGCCGTCGGCATGTGGCTCTGGACCGACCCGCGGCGCAAGCGCTCGGGGTCCGTCTCGGTCTGGACCGACGAGCGGTCGCTGTACGCGTTCGTCGGGCGTCCCGACCACATACGGATCGTCCGCGCGCACCAAGACCGGGGCGCGATGCGCGCCACCGCCTGGACGGCGGACCGGCTCGACACTGCAGCCGCCTGGGCCGCCGCGTACGCGCTGCTCACCGACCCAAGTCCCTGGCCGGAACCGGCCGTTCACGCCACGGAAGGACCCTGAGGGATCCGATGGACGAACCCATGGACGACCCCAGCGTGAACGACCTCATCGCATTCGACCGCACCACCCTCCAGGAATCGCTCCGCGTCCTGCGCGCCGCCCGCGACGCCGACTGGGCGCGCCCCTCCCCCTGCGTCGGCTGGACGCTGCGCGACCTCGTGGCGCACATGACCGCGCAGCACCACGGATTCGCGGCGGCGGCGCGCGGTTCGGGCGCCGACCGTACGTACTGGATCGCGCCGGAACTCGGCCGCCACCCGTTCAAGGTCTACGACGAGTCGGTACGTCATGTGCTGGCGGCGTTCGCCGAAGAGGGCGCCGGGGAAAGGGGGTTCGTACTCCCCGAGGTCGGGGGCACGTTCCCGGGGCGGGTCGCCGTCGGCTTCCACCTCCTGGATTACGTGGTGCACACCTGGGACGTGGCGTCGGTCGTCGGCATCGGCATCGATCTCCCCCGGCCGGTCGTCGATGCCGCACTCGACATCGCCCGCCGCGTGCCGAAGGACCCCGAACACCGGGGCCCGGGGGCCGCGTTCGCACCGGTACTGCCCACGCCGGAGGACGCGTCGCCGCTGGAGGAGATGCTGGCTCTCCTGGGCAGGTCGCCGGAGTCGCACACCGGTCGGGCAGAGCGTTGAACATCACGCACGCCTCTTCCGTATCTCCCGGTACCAGGAAGTAGCTTGCCTTCACGGCAGGTTGACGGGCAGGGAGGCACGGCACATTGCGGCGCATCAACGGCACGGCTCTGATCATCGCGGCACTCGTGGTCACGCTGGGGGCGCTCGCGTTCCCCATGTGGTCCTACGCCGACCGTTCGGGCACGGGGCCCGCCAACCTGGCCGCCGGTTCCGTGGCCACCCAGTGGGGCCCGCTCTCGGCGGCCGACCGGGATCTGCTCGTGAAGGTACGGCTCGCCGGCCTGTGGGAGTTGCCCGCAGGCCAGCAGGCCGTCGAGCGCGCGCCTACCGAGGCGATCAAGGAGGCGGGTGACCACCTGATCGTCGGCCACACCGACCTCGACAAGCGGGCCCGTTCGGTCGCGGCCCAGCTCGGCGTGGAGCTGCCGAACCAGCCCACCGCCCAACAGCAGGGCTGGCTGCAGGAGTTGACCGAGGCCGAAGGCATGGAGTACCAGCGGAAGTTCGCGAACCTGCTGCGGGTCGCGCACGGCAAGGTGTTCAGCGTGATCGCGCAGGTGCGGGACAGTACGCGCAACACGCTGATCCGGCAGCTGGCCAGCGACTCCAACCAGACGGTCCTCGACCACATCACCATGCTGGAGGCCACCGGACTCGTCGACTTCGACTCCATCGCGAACGGCGGCGCCGCCACCGCGACGGCCAGCCCGACCGGCCCTCCCCCGCCCTCCGGCGCCGCTCCCCCGGCGCCCCCGCCGGCCGGCCCGACCGGCGATGTGTCCACGACGTCGAGGCCGTCGCCCGCACCACCGGGGGTGGTCAACACCGATCGGCCGGAACCTCAAATGTAGCTCTGAACGTCCCTCCTCAGGGGTTCGGCGGCGTCTGTCGGGGCCATGACCCCTGCACACGTTCACAAGACACGAGCACGACGCGGGGTCTTGGCGGAGGAGGGGGAACATGAAGCACCTGGGAACCGGAATCGGATGGCGTCCGGAGATCGCGGACGCCGTGGAACGGATGCCCGGCATCGACTGGGTCGAGGCCGTCGCGGAGAACCTGTGCCCCGGGCACCTCCCCGATTCCCTCCTCCGGTTGCGCGAACGCGGGGTCACGGTGGTGCCGCACGGCGTCTCGCTCGGCCTCGGCGGCGCCGACCGCCCCGACGAGGCCCGCCTGGGCGCGCTCGCCGAGCGCGCCCAGGAACTCGCGTCGCCGCTGGTCACCGAGCACATCGCCTTCGTACGCGCCGGTGGCCCGCTGACGGCCTCGCAGCCGCTGGAAGCGGGTCATCTGCTCCCGGTGCCGCGCACCCGCGACGCCCTCGACGTGCTGTGCGAGAACGTGCGCATCGCGCAGGACGCCCTGCCCGTGCCGCTCGCCGTGGAGAACATCGCGGCGCTGATCTCCTGGCCGGGCGACGAGATGACGGAGGGGCAGTTTCTGTACGAGCTCGTCGAGCGCACCGGCGTTCGCCTCCTCATCGATGTCGCCAACCTCCACACGAACCACGTCAACCGCGGCGAGGACCCGTCGAAGGCCCTGGACGAGCTGCCGGTCGAGGCCATCGCGTACGTCCACGTCGCGGGCGGCTTCGAGCGGGACGGCGTCTGGCACGACAGTCACGCCCACCCGGTGCCCGAGCCGGTCCTGGAGATCCTGTCGGACCTGGCGGCCCGGGTGAGCCCGCCGGGTGTCCTGCTGGAACGGGACGAGAACTTTCCGGAGCCCCCGGAGCTGGAGCGGGAGCTGGACGCGATACGGGAGCGGGTGCGGACGAAGGCGCCCGCATCCGGCGAGTGCGCCATCGGCACGGCTCCGGACGCGGGCGCCCCCGCCGCTGAACCCGCCACGGCGCCGGCCCGCCAGCGGCTCGCCCTCGCGCAGACCTCGCTCCTCTCCGCTCTGGTGGCCGGGACGCCCGCGCCCGAGGGGTTCGACCGGGCCCGGCTGACCGTGCAGAGCCGGGCGCTGACCGGCAAGCGGGCGGACGTCGTGGCGAAGGTGGCGCCGGAGCTGCCGGAGATCCTCGGCGGGAGCTATCGCGCGGAGTTCTTCGCGTACGCGCAGTCGCGGCCGATGTCCGGCGGCTACCGGCGTGACGCGCTGGACTTCGCCGAGCGGCTGCTGCTCGCCGGGCGCCCGGTGGACGCTCAGGCGCGCGGCCGGCTGACCCGGTGGTGGCTCGACCGGTCCGGGCCCGCGCCGCTGGACGCGCGGCCGGTCGCGCGGTGGCTGCGGGCGGCGCGGTTCGCGCTGCGACGGGGCTAGGGGGCGGCAGCCGTGGAGATCCTGTCCCTCTGTTTCGCCTTGCTGGTCATCGCCTCGTCAGCCGGTCTCCTCGTCGGCGTCTCCCGCATACGACAGGCCGCGCCACCACAGCCCGACGCGCGCCGCGGAGCGGTCTTCGACCCGTTGGAAGCCGCCTTCCTCGCCGGTGGCACCGGCCGGGTCGCCGACACCGCGATCGCGGCCATGCATGAGGACGGGCGGCTGGTGGTCGCCTTCCCCGGCATCGTCGCGCTCCAGTCGACCGAGGTCCGCAATCCGGTGGAGGGCGCGGTGCTCCAGGCGCACCAGGCCGCGCCGAGCGGCGCCCTGCACTGGCTGCGCATCGGCGTGATGCGCAGCCCCGCCGTACAGGCGATCGGTGACACGCTGGCACGGCGCGGCCTCATGGTGCGGCCCGAGGCCCTCGACCGCTTGCGGCGCCGGAAGATCCGGCACAACGCCCTGAGCTTCGCCGGGTTCTTCCTCGTCGTCGGCGTCATCGCCGTGGAGGACGGCGACGGCCCCTCGTGGGACCCGGTGAGCGCGGCGACCATCCTGCTGATCGGGGCCTGGGTGCTCGGCGCCTTGGTCGGCCTGCTGTGCGGTCGCGCCACCCGCACGCGGGTGACCTCGACGGGCCGGACCGCTCTCGCGGAGTACCGCGCCGCGGGTGCGCACGCGCCGGGCGCGGCGTACCGCGTGGCGGTCGGCGGCCTGGTCGGCGTCCTCGACCCCGACCTGCGCGCACAGCTACAGGCCGCGCACCGCGTCAGGCCGGGGCGTGCGTCAGCGACGTCCTCCTCGTACGCGAGTTCCGGGACAGGCACCATCGCGTGGTGCGGAGGCTCGGGAAGCGGCTCGGCGTGCGGCGGCGCGAGCTGCGGAAGTTCCGGCGGCGGCTGCGGGGGCGGCGGCTCCTCGTCGTGCGGCGGAGGCGGAGGCGGCGGCTGCGGGGGCGGCGGAGGGGGCAGCTCCTAGGGCGGGGGCCCGGCACTGTCCAAGCGCGCCCCCGGCTCCGTCGCGCCCCAAGCACCCGCCCCGCATCCCATGCCCCTTGGCCGTACGGCAGTTGACGTACTCCGCGCGGTATGGCGCAGGTGCCTCTCCGTGGCGCACTAACGTGCGGCGGTGCAACAGGAGGCGTCATGCGATCCATCAACGGCACCGGCCTCATCGTCGCGGGGCTCGTCGCGACGCTGGCCGCGCTGCTCTTTCCGGTCTGGTCGTACGAGGACAGGTCGGGCACCGGCCAGGACCTGCTTGACGCGGAGACCGTGTCGACGGAGTTCGGCCCGCTCTCCGCGCTCGACCGGGACTTCATCGTCAAGGTGCGGCTCGCGGGCCTGTGGGAGCTCCCGGCCGGGCAGCAGGCCGAGGCGCGCGGCACCACGAAGGCCGTCCAGACGGCGGGCGAGCATCTCGTCGAGGGCCATACGTTCCTGGACGCGCGCGTACGCGAAGTGGCGACGCGGCTCGACCTGGAACTCCCCAACCAGCCCACCGCACAGCAGCGGGGCTGGCTCGACGAGATGAGCGACGCGCACGGCGGCGCGTACGACGAGAAGTTCGCCAACATCCTGCGCGCCGCCCACGGCAAGGTCTTCTCGGTGGTCGCGGAGGTCCGCGCGACCACCCGCAACTCGCTGGTGCGCGCGCTCGCGGACGACGCGAACACGACGGTCCTCGACCACATCACGGTGCTCGAGGGCACGGGCCTCGTCGACTTCGACGACCTGGCGCGGTACGCGGCATCGGCGGGCCCCGTCCCGGTGACCCGTTCCCCCGCCCCGCCCGGCCCGGCCGAGTCCCCGGCGCCGGCGACCCCGGTCTCCCCCTCCCCGACGTTCTCGCTGCCTCCGCCCGCCTCCCGCCCCAAGCCCGAGGAGGACAAGGGCCCGCAGGAAGGCAAGAACCCGAAGGAGGACAAGGAGCGCGGCCGGGACAAGGCCGAGCCCCGTGGCAAAGCGGAAGGTCACGTCCCCGCGACCCCGCGTCCGCATGCTGAATAACCGTGGCGCTGCCCCCGCCCCCTCGCATACAACACCGGCATGTTCTGGCTTCCGCTCCTTCTCGTGGCCTGGATCGCGACGGGCCTGTCCTGTGCCCGGCTCTGCCTCACCGCGTACCGGACCGCCCGGCACGACACGGCCTCGGGAAACCACCGTGAACTGACGCTCTACGAAGCCGCGTTCCTCTCCGGCGGTCCCGCCCGCGTCACCGACCTGACCCTGGTCTCGATGGCCCGCACCCGGCGCCTGCTGCTCGCCCACACCGGCTGGGCGACGGTCGTCGACCCGGTGGGCGGCGACGACATGGAGCGGTCCGTGCTCGGCGCGATAGGGCCGGGCGGCCAGTCGCCGATCGCCCCGGTGCGCCGCGCGACGGCCGGCACCGACGCGATGCGCGCCCTCGCGGACCGACTCGTCACGGCGGGGCTCGCCCTGCCGGAAGGCACCTGGTCGGGGGTGGCGGGAGCGGTCCGGCAGGTGCGGGCGGCCGCCGTCGCGGTGGTCGCCCTCGGGACGGTCGCGCTGCTGATGCCCGCCCAGGGGCCGCAGGGAGGGGTGCCCGTCGGGCCCTGGTTCGCGCTTGCCCTCGCCCTGAACGTGGGCTGCCTGGCCGTCGCCCGCTTCGAGATCCACCCGTACCCGCGCCGGGCCTCGCCCGCGGGCCGGCTCCTGCTGGGCGCGCTCCCGGCGCGCGGCGGCTGCGAGCTCACCGCCGTCGCCGTACGCGGCACCCGCGCCCTCGCCGACCCGCGGCTCCGTGCGGCCTTCGCGCACCGGGACATGGCGCATCGGGGTCATTGAGCCCGACACGCTCGACACCGGCGGCGCGGTGCTTTACTTCGCCCAATACCAAACGAATCATCCCTTTTGTTCGAACAACGCACGGCCGAATGAAGGGATGAAGAGCGATGAGAGCAGCAGCCGCCCTCTACGGAACCGCCGGATCCTTGGTCCTGACCGCACTCGTCGCCGCCCCCACGGGAAGCGCGTCCGCGGCCGACACCTCCCCGTACCCGGAGACGCACGGCACCCAGGTCGCGGCCCAGCGCGCGCAGGCGGCCGGTCTGCGCTTCGGCACCTGCCCGAAGGTTGAGGGCCTGCCCCCCTCGGTCAAGTGCGCCACGGTCTCCGTACCACTGGACTACGCCGACCCGAGCGGCAAGCAGATCGAGCTGACCGTCAGCCGCGTCAAGGCCACGGAGCGGGCCGAACCGCGGCGCGGCAAGTCCGTCAAGCGGCAGGGCGCCCTCGTGTTCAACCCGGGCGGTCCCGGCGGGTCCGGCATGTACTTCCCGATGGTCGGCATGCTCCCCGAGTGGAAGCGCCTCGCGGCGGCGTACGACCTCGTGGGCTACGCCCCGCGCGGTGTCGGCCGCTCGGCGCCGATCTCCTGCCAGGACCCCAAGGAGTTCGCCAAGGCCCCGACGCAGGCGCCGACCCACCCCGACACCGCGTACAAGCTGGAGCGCGTCAAGCAGGCGAAGGCGTACGCGCAGGGCTGCGTCAAGCGTTCCGGCAAGGCCGTGCGGCATTACACGAGCCTGAACAACGCCCGTGACCTGGATGTGCTGAGGGCGGCGCTCGGCGAGAAGAAGCTGACCTTCATGGGCGCCTCGTACGGCACCTACTTCGGCGCCGTGTACGCCTCGCTCTTCCCCTCGCACGTGCGCCGCATGGTCTTCGACTCGGCGGTCAACCCCGACCCCGCACAGATCTGGTACCGCAACAACCTCGACCAGTCCGCGGCCTTCGAGCGGCGCTGGGCCGACTTCCGCGCCTGGGTGGCCAAGCACGACAAGACGTACCACCTGGGCAAGACGCCCGAAGCGGTCACGCGGAGCTACGAGAAGGTGCGCGACGAGCTGGCGGCCAAGCCCGCGGGCGGCAAGGTCGGCCCCGGCCAGCTCCAGTCGGCGTACCTCCAGGCCGGGTACTACGACGACTACTGGCCGACCCGTGCCTCGGCGCTCTCGGCGTATGTGAAGGGCGACCCGAAGCAGCTCATCGAGCAGGCGGCACCCGAGCCGAAGGCGGCCAAGGAGCAGGAGAACGGCAACGCGGTCTACACCGCCGTCGAGTGCAACGACGCGCCCTGGCCGACGGACTTCAGGACCTGGGACCGCGACAACTCGCTCCTCGCGCGCGTGGCGCCGTTCGAGACCTGGGACAACGCCTGGATGAACCTGCCGTGCGCCTACTGGCCCGAGACCCGCCGCCAGCCCCTGGACGTCCGCACCGAGCGCGGCGAGCTTCCCCCGACGCTGATCCTGGCCGCCGAGCGGGACGCGGCGACCCCGTACGAGGGCGCGCGGGAGCTGAACCGCAGGCTGGCGGATTCGGTCCTGGTGACGGAGCGGGACGCGGGCACCCATGGCATCGGGGCCGGCCCCAACAAGTGCGTCAACGGCCACATGGAGGCCTACCTCCTGGAGGGCAGGCTCCCTGAGCGGCGCGCGGCGTGCGCACCGCACAAGGAGCCCGAGCCGCTCTCCGGCAAGCGGGCGGCGGCTCTCCCCAAGAAGCGCTAGCTACAGCGCGCCGAGCCGCTCCAGCGGGAACGGCGGCTGGGCCAGCGGGCGCACCGCGAGCCGGGTCAGCGGCAGGGCGTTGTCGTCGCCCGCCGTGCGGTTGGCGTGCAGGACGCCGCAGTGCGTGCAGCGATGGACCAGAACCCACTCGCCGTCTCCCCGTACGGAGATGGCGAGGGGTTCCATCCGGGCGCCGCACTCCGCGGCCCGGTCGCCCGGGGTGTCGTCGAGGTGACGGCTCCACAGGCAGTTGGGGCAGTGGTTGCGGTGGTCGGTGCCGGGGGCGGTCATCGATACGTCGAGACCGCACTGCAGGCAGCGGAAGGACTGGGCGCGCGCTTCAGTGCGGGCCCGCCGAGAGGTGTTGCGGGACATGGTGGGGTGGACTCCAGTGCGTCGCGGAATGGGCCGACTTCGAGCTGTTCCGCGGGGCCCTGGGCATACACGCACCATCTTTCGTTCTCGGCTACGCCTTCTCTGCTACGACCTCTCGATGAAACGCGCACTCGGCGGGCACGGCAACCGAATTAACTAGGCCAGGCCCGCCACGAGGTCCGCCACGGACTTGCGGCGACCGGTGTAGAACGGCACCTCTTCGCGGACGTGCATGCGGGCCTCGGAGGCGCGCAGGTGCCGCATCAGGTCGACGATGCGGTACAGCTCGTCCGCCTCGAAGGCCAGCAGCCACTCGTAGTCGCCGAGGGAGAACGAGGCGACCGTGTTGGCGCGCACGTCGGGGTAGCCGCGGGCCATCATGCCGTGGTCCTTGAGCATGCGGCGACGGTCCTCGTCGGGCAGCAGGTACCAGTCGTAGGAGCGCACGAAGGGGTAGACGCTGACGTAGTTGCGCGGCGTCTCGTCGGCCAGGAAGGCCGGGATGTGCGACTTGTTGAACTCGGCGGGGCGGTGCAGCGCCATGTTCGACCAGACCGGCTCCAGGGCGCGGCCCAGCTTGGTGCGCCGGAAGAGGTTGTACGCCTCCTGCAGCTCGTCGGCGGTCTCGGCGTGCCACCAGATCATGACGTCGGCGTCGGCGCGCAGGCCCGACACGTCGTACGTGCCGCGGACGGTGATGTCCTTGGCGGCGAGCTGGTCGAAGAGCTCCTGGACCTCGTCGGCGTAACCGGTGCGGACCGTGCCGTCATCGGGGAGCACGTCCTTCAGCTTGAAGACGGACCACAGGGTGTAGCGGATGACCTCGTTGAGGTCCTTGGCCTTCTTGCCCGCGTTCGGGCTCTTGGCGGGGGCATCGTCACTCATGGCCCTATTCTCCTCCGCCGCCGTGCAGACTCTGCACCGGGTTGGCGGTGAGCTCCTGCACACCGGCGAGGTCACCGCCGAGCTGGTCGACGGCGGCGTAGGCGCTGGCGATGCACGCGGGGATGCCCACTCCGTCGTACGCCGCTCCGCACACGGCGAGGCCGGGCAGCTTGCTCACGTGCTCGCGGACGCGGGCCACGCGCGCGTGGTGGCCGACGGGGTACTGCGGCAGGCCGTCGTGCCAGCGGGTGACGCGGGACGCCACGGGCCGGGCGGCCAGGCCGGTGGCCGCGCGCAGGTCCCGCCGGGAGAGCTCGACGAGCTCGGCGTCCTCGCGCTGGAGGATCTCCGTCTCGCCGTACCGCCCCACCGAGGTACGCAGCACCAGCAGGTCAGGGTCTTCGTCGGCGATCCAGCCCCACTTGCGTGACGCGAAGGTGGACGCCTTGATGGTGTGCCCGTCGATCGGCGGCACGAGAAAACCGCTGCCTTCGGGGAGGTCGGTCTCGCCGCGGCGGTACGCGAGGGTCATCAGGGCCATGGAGGCGTACTCGACGGTGCGCAGTTCGGCGGCGGCGGCAGGTACGTCGTGATCCAAGAGGCGGGCGGCGTGCGGGGCGGGCACGGCGAGGACGACGGCATCCGCCTCCAGGTCCCAGTCCTCGACGTACACCTCCCAGCCCTCCTCGACCTTCCGCAAGCCGTGGACCTCGGAGCTCAGCAGAATCTCAGCGCCACGCGCGCGTACCGAATCCGCGACGGCCGACGGCAGTAGTCCTACGCCGCCCTCGATGCCCATGAAGACGGGCCCGGTCTGCTGGTTCTTCGCGGCGCGGGCCTGGATGGCGCGGACTCCCTCCGTGAGGGAGGCGTGATCGCGGGCGGCCTCGAAGAGCTGGGGGACGGCCGAGCGCATCGAGATGCGGTAGGCGTCGCCCGCGTACACCCCGCCGAGCAGCGGCTCCACGAGGCGGTCGACGACCTCACGGCCGAGGCGCGCGGCCACGTACTCGCCGACCGCGACATCGTCCCCGACCTCGGTGGGCGGCAGTTCACGGTCCTGTTCGATGCGCCGCAGTCCCTCGTCGGAGAGCACTCCGGAGAGGGCCGACGCGTCGCCGGGTACGCCCATGACGTGGCCCTTGGGCATCGGCCGCAGCGCCCCGCGGGTCCAGATCGCCGCGGTCGCCGTCGCGGGCGGCTGCAGCCGGTCCGCGAGGCCGACCTCGCGGGCCAGGGCGACTGCCTCGGGGCGGCGGGCCAGCATCGACTCGGCACCGAGGTCGACGCGGACGCCTTCGATCTCACCGGGGAGCAGCTTGCCGCCGAGCCGGCCGGAGGCTTCCAGGACGGTCACGCGGGCCCCGGCGGTGAGCAATCGGTGGGCGGCGGCCAGTCCGGCGATCCCGCCACCGATGACTACGACATGGCCCGTACGTGTGTCCGTTTCGTGCATGCGTCCACTCTACGAGGAGCGCGAGTCCTGACCGTGACCCCATCGGGACCGGTCGGCAACCATCGTTCTGCCCCTCCCGGGCGTCAAAGGAGCACCAGTCACCACGACCTTCGGGGGTACGTCCAGATGCACGCGTCCAGCACAAGCACGTCGAGGCACCGCACGGTCCAGGCACTCTCGGCTCTCCTGCTCGCCGTCGCCCTCGCGCTCACCGGGTGCAGCGCGGGCGGTGACAGCGGCGGGGACAGCGACAAGGCGGCGGGCAGCGCCGCACGGGAGGACGCCGACGCGGCCGGCAGCCGGGACGACAAGGGGTTCGGCGGCGGCCAGGCGGACAAGTCCGGCAAGAGGAAGCCGCCGCCCGAGTTCACCGGCACGCACATCATCCGCACCGCCACCCTGACCGTCCGCGTCAAGGACGTGCAAAAGGCCCTGGACGAGGCCCGCGCGGCGGCCGTCGACGCGGGCGGCGTCGTCGGCGACGAGACCACGGACCGCGACGGCCGCGGCCACGAGCGCTCCCGCGTCGTGCTGCGCGTCCCGCAGGACCGGTACGAGGAGGTCCTCACGTCCCTGGAGGGCACGGGCAAGCTGATCGAGCGCAGGGCCAAGGCGCAGGACGTCACCGAACAGGTCGTCGACGTCGAGAGCCGCGTCAAGTCCCAGCGGGCGAGCGTGGCGCGGGTGCGGGAGCTGATGGACAAGGCGACCAAGCTGAGCGATGTCGTGAGCCTGGAAGGGGAGTTGAGTTCCCGCCAGTCCGAACTGGAGGCGCTGCTCGCGCGGCAGTCCTCGCTCAAGGACCGTACGAGCCTGTCCACCATCACGCTCTCGCTCAGCGAGACGGCCGTGAAGAAGGCCGCCGCGGGCGACGACGACCCGACGTTCGTGGACGCGGTGGCCGGCGGCTGGAGCGCCTTCGTGACGATGCTGCGGTGGGTGGCGGTCGTCCTCGGCGCGATCCTGCCGTTCGCGGCGGTGGCGGTGCTGCTGTTCCTGCTGTGGCAGCGCGTGGTGCGGCCCCGGCTGCCGCGGCGGCCTGCCGTGGCGGCGGCACCGGCGCGCGCGGGTGACGACGACTAACGGTCCGTCAACTGTCGCGGCGTCGTAGCGTGTCCGTATGAGGAGCGCGAAAGAACGACTGGTGGTCATCGGGGGCGACGCGGCGGGCATGTCCGCCGCGTCGCAGGCACGCAGGCTCAAGGGCCCTGACGAGCTGGAGATCGTCGCGTTCGAACGCGGCCACTTCACCTCCTACTCGGCCTGCGGCATCCCCTACTGGGTCGGCGGTGACGTCCTTTCGCGGGACGAGCTGATCGCGCGTACGCCGGAGGCACACCGAGCCCGCGACATCGACCTGCGGATGCGTACGGAGGTCATGGAGATCGACGTCGAGGGCGGCCGGGTCCGCACCCGGGACCTGGAGTCCGGGGCGGCGGACTGGACGGCGTACGACAAGCTCGTGATCGGCACCGGCGCCCGGCCGGTCCGCCCTTCCCTGCCCGGCATCGACGCTCCAGGCGTGCACGGCGTACAGACCCTGGACGACGGCCAGGGGCTCCTGGACACGCTGGCCCGCACGCCGGGTCGCAGGGCGGTCGTCATCGGCGCGGGCTACATCGGCGTGGAGATGGCCGAGGCCCTGATCCAGCGCCGCTACGAGGTCACCGTCGTCAACCGCGGCTCGGAGCCGATGTCGACGCTCGACCCGGACATGGGCCGCCTCGTCCATGACGCGATGTCCGGCATGGGCATCGAGATGGTCAACGGCGCCGAGGTCACCAAGATCCTCACCGGCGACGACGGCCGGGTCAGGGCGGTGGCCACCGAGGACGCCGAGTATCCGGCGGACGTGGTGGTGCTCGGCATCGGCGTGCGCCCCGAGACGGAGCTCGCCCGCGCCGCGGGTCTCCCACTCGGCGAGTACGGCGGGCTGCTCACGGATCTCGCGATGCGGGTGCGGGGCCACGAGAACATCTGGGCGGGCGGCGACTGCGTCGAGGTGCTCGATCTGGTCTCGGGCCGCGAGCGCCACATCGCGCTCGGCACCCACGCCAACAAGCACGGTCAGGTCATCGGTTCGAACGTGGGCGGGAGTTACGCGACGTTTCCCGGTGTCGTCGGCACGGCCGTCAGCAAGGTCTGCGACCTGGAGATCGCCCGCACGGGTCTGCGCGAGAAGGAGGCGCGGGCGGCCGGCCTGCAGTACGTGACGGTGACCATCGAGTCGACGAGCCGCGCGGGCTACTACCCCGGGGCGGCCGTGATGACCGTGAAGATGCTCGCCGAGCGCCTCTCGGGACGGCTGCTCGGCGTGCAGATCGTCGGCCGTGAGGGCGCGGGCAAGCGTGTCGACATCGCCGCCGTGGCGCTGACGGCCCGGATGACGGTGGACCAGATGACGGCGCTCGACCTCGGCTACGCGCCGCCGTTCTCACCGGTGTGGGACCCGGTCCTGGTGGCGGCGCGCAAGGCGGTGGCGGCGGTGCGGGCAGCGGGCTAGACCCCGGGGGCTCACACGAGACGCGTGAGAAGAGGGCCTCGCGCCGCTTCTCCCTCTTCTCATCCGTCACATTCAGGCGAGATTTTCAGCCAACTACGAACCGATCACGAACCGACTTCGTCAGCGCGCGGTCCGCGTGTGGACATGCTCCACGAGCCGCGTCAGGGCGTCGGGGTCCGTGGTCGGCAGGACGCCGTGGCCGAGGTTGAAGATGTGCCCCTCGAGCCCCGAAGCGGCCTCCAGCACCTCGTCCGTCTTGGCCTCGACGGCCTCGCGGGTGGAGAAGAGGACCGCGGGGTCGAGGTTCCCCTGCAGGGCCTTGCCGGGGCCGACCCGCCGGACCGCCTCGTCCATCGGGACGCGCCAGTCGACGCCCACCACGTCGGCGCCCGCCTCCCCCATCAGACCGAGGAGTTCTCCCGTACCGACACCGAAGTGGATGCGCGGAACGCCGTACGAGGCGACCGCCTCGAAGACCTTTCGCGAGGCGGGCATCACGGAGCGGCGGTAGTCGGCGGGGGCCAGCGCGCCCACCCACGAGTCGAAGAGCTGCACGGCGCTCGCACCCGCCTCGATCTGCACCTTGAGGAAGGCGCCGGTGATCTCCGCGAGCCGGTCGAGCAGGTCGGCCCACAGCTGCGGGTCGCCGTACATGAGCGCCTTGGTGTTCTCGTGGTTACGGCTCGGACCGCCCTCGACCAGGTAACTCGCGAGAGTGAAAGGCGCGCCGGCGAAACCGATGAGCGGGGTCGACCCCAGCTCGGCCGTCAGCATGCCCATCGCCTCGGTCACGTAACTCACGTCGTCCGGCGTGAGATCCCGCAGCTGGGCGAGGTCGGCGCGGGAGCGGATGGGGTTCGCGACGACCGGGCCGATGCCCGGCTTGATGTCCAGGTCGATGCCGATGGCCTTGAGGGGGACGACGATGTCGCTGAAGTAGATCGCGGCGTCGACCTTGTGGCGGCGCACCGGCTGCAGCGTGATCTCCGTGACCAGCTCCGGCATCATGCAGGACTCCAGCATGGCCGTGCCCTCGCGCACCTTGCGGTACTCGGGAAGTGAGCGCCCCGCCTGCCGCATGAACCAGACCGGCGTGTGCGGCACGGGCTCGCGCCTGCAGGCCTTCATGAAGGCTGAATCGTTGACGGCGTCCGTCGCTGCGTTCTGCTGGCCCGCGGGGCTCTGACTGTTGTTGGCGCTCACGCGGAAAGTCTCGCACGGGCCCGCGCGGCCCCCGCTCCGAGGGACACTCCGGGGGGCACCCTGCCTTGACCGGGCCCCCTCCGACGGGTGTCTCTCCCTGCGCGAAGCCGCCGTTCCCCTTAATCTTCCCCGCATGGCTGCGGCTCAAGGACAACGGTCGGACGGCGCTGGCGAGATGGAAAGTACGGAGGGGAAGGTGGCGGAATCGGCTCCGTTGCCCTTTCGCGCGGCGGTCGAGGCGCTGCGGGGGGCACGGCTTCGGCCTGAGATCGAGATCGACCCGACACGGCCGCCACAGCGCCTCGCCCCGCATGCGTACGCCCTGGAGGCGGCGGTGGTCGAAGGCGACGAGGATCTGGCGGACGGACGGCTCGTCCTGCTGCACGATCCGGCGGGACACGACGCCTGGCAGGGCACCTTCCGCCTGGTCACGCTCGTCCGCGCGGAGCTGGAACCGGAGATGGCGGCGGACCCGCTCCTTCCGGAGGTCTGCTGGTCCTGGCTGACGGGCGCGCTGCAGGCGCGCGGCCTGGCCTGCGGGGAGCCGAGCGGCACCGTCACGCGTGCGGGTTCGCACTACTTCGGCGGGCTCGCCGAGCGGCCGCCCGCGTCGCAGATCGAGATCCGGGCGTCGTGGACGCCGCGCGAGGGGCTCGGCGGCGTACCGGACACCGCCGCGCATCTGGCGGCGTGGTGCGATCTGCTCTGCCAGGTGGCGGGGCTGCCGCCGGTGAACCAGGGGCACGGCGGTGACGGCTCCGTGGTGTCGCTGCCCCAGCGGCGGGGGCCGCAGCCGCAGTGAGCGGGGCGGGTGCGGGGCGGATGCGGGGCGGATGCGGGGGCGGGTGCAGGACGGGGGAAATGGGTGGGTTTGGACGATCATGCGGATGAGCGATTCTGAACGACTCCGATTCGGGTTGATCTTCGGCTGATCGATCGCATGTCCGAATGGTCCGAATTGTTACTCACCAAATCGTGATCATTCTCTAAAGGCGGACGGGTTTGGTGCCGAAGAGGTTGGTGACCTTGACAGCACGGTTCGTCCCGGCTTCATCCCCGAGCCGGGTCAGTCCCGCACCCCAGGAGGCCTGGTGTCCGTTCTCCTCGAGCAGCCCGCAAGCCTGGTCGCCTACCGCCCGAACAAGCCGACCGCCATGGTCGTCGTGGCCGACCCGCGCGTCCGCTCCACCGTCACCCGCCACCTGTGGGCCCTCGGTGTACGCGACGTGATCGAGGCCTCGTCGATCGCGGAGGCTCGTCCCCGCATCGGCAACCCCCGTGACATCTGCGTCGCAGACGTCCACCTCCCCGACGGCTCCGGCCTGACGCTCCTCTCAGAAACCCGCGCGGCGGGCTGGCCGAACGGCCTCGCGCTCTCCGCCGCCGATGACATCGGTGCCGTACGCAACGCCCTCGCGGGCGGCGTCAAGGGCTACGTCGTCACCGGCACCCGCAACAACGTCGGTCTCCCCACCCGCCCCGGCGCCGCGCCCATCGGCTCGGCCGCCGCCCGAATGCACCGCCGCCCGCCGGGCGCCCCCAGCCACCCCGGTGGCTACCGAGAGCTGTCCGGCCGCGAGGTGGAGGTTCTCCGCCTCGTCGCGGAGGGTCAGTCGAACAAGGCCATCGGTGTCTCCATGGGGCTCTCCGCCCTGACCGTGAAGAGCCACCTCGCCCGCATCGCACGCAAGCTCGGCACGGGTGACCGCGCCGGGATGGTGGCGGTGGCCCTGCGCACCGGAATCATCCACTGACTCATTTACACCCCTCGCGCGCCCGTCGACGGAACGTTCCGTCGACGGGCGCTGTGCATACACAGATACCCTTGACAGGTGACCGACGCCCAAGAGACCGCAGCAGACAGTTCACTGCGAACCACCGGAGGCGGCCCTCCGGACGACGTCGAAACGGCGCCGATCCCTCTGGATGAGCCGCGTGATGGCATCCCTCCGGTGGTCGCCGACGAGACCGCCCTCGCCGAGGTGATCGCCGCGTTCGCGGCAGGCAGTGGCCCCGTGGCCGTGGACGCCGAACGCGCGTCCGGCTATCGGTACGGCCAGCGCGCCTACCTCGTGCAGCTGCGCCGTGAAGGCGCGGGCAGCACCCTCATCGACCCCGTCGCCTGCCCCGACCTTTCGGGGCTCGGCGAGGCGATCTCCGGCGCGGAGTGGGTGCTGCACGCCGCCACGCAGGACCTGCCCTGCCTCCGCGAAATAGGCATGATCCCCACCAGCATCTTCGACACGGAGCTCGCGGGGCGCCTCGCGGGCTTCCCCCGGGTCGGCCTCGGCGCGATGGTCGAGGGCGTGCTCGGCTTCGTCCTGGAGAAGGGCCACTCGGCGGTCGACTGGTCGACACGCCCGCTGCCCGACCCCTGGCTTCGCTACGCGGCGCTCGACGTCGAGCTGCTCGTCGACCTGCGGGACGCGCTGGAGAAGGAGCTCGACCGGCAGGGCAAGCTGGAGTGGGCCCGCGAGGAGTTCGACGCGATCTCCTCCGCGCCGCCTCCGCCGCCCCGCGTGGACCCCTGGCGGCGCACGTCCGGCATGCACAAGGTGCGGCGCCGTCGCCAGATGGCGGTCGTACGGGAACTGTGGACCGCACGCGACAAGGTGGCCCAGCGGCGTGACGTGTCGCCCGGCAAGGTGCTCAGTGACGGCGCGATCGTGGAGGCGGCGCTGGGGCTGCCGCCGAACGTGCACGCGCTCGCCGGGCTCACCGGCTTCGGGCACCGGATGGGGCGGCGCCAGCTGGAGCAGTGGCAGGCCGCGGTGGACCGGGCCAAGGCCCTGCCCGACTCCGAGCTCCCGCAGCCCGGGCAGACCGTTTCCGGGCCCCCACCGCCCCGCTCCTGGGCGGACCGCGACCCGGCCGCCGCCGCTCGCCTCTCCGCGGCGCGGGCCGCGATCTCGGCGCTGGCCGAGGAGTTGAACATGCCTCAGGAGAACCTGATCACTCCGGACACGGTCCGGCGGGTCTGCTGGGAGCCGCCGGCTCAGGTGGACGCGGATTCCGTGGCGGGCGCGCTTGCCGCGCACGGCGCGCGGCGGTGGCAGATCACCCAGGTCACTCCGGTCCTGGTGACCGCGCTCGGCTCAGCCGCCCTCGACTGACGCGCGCGCCGTCCGCCCTGGACCGCCGCTCCGCAGCGGATCACTCCCACCCGCCCGATTGTCCCGCGGTGCCGATGGATGCCGAGTAATGGGCGGGCGGGCGGGGAAGATCCGCCGCGAAGCGGCGGTACAGGAAGGCCCCGCCAAGGCGAAGCGACCCTCCGCTCCGCCCTTGGCGCCCCCGCCCGAAGAATGTGACCTTCGCCTCCCCGAGCCGGGACTGGGCAGCCTAGTTACCGACAAGTAGCATGGGGTGCGGAAGCGCGCCGGCAGGCGCACCCGCACCCTGGAGGAGAGCCATCGTGCCTCGTACCGTCAGGGACGTCGTCTTCGTTGATGGCGTCCGCACCCCGTTCGGCAAGGCGGGCCCGAAGGGCATCTACCACGAGACCCGTGCGGATGACCTCATCGTCAAGGCCATCCGGGAGCTCCTTCGCCGCAACCCGGCCCTCGACCCCGCCAAGATCGACGAGGTCGCCATCGCCGCGACCACGCAGATCGGCGACCAGGGTCTGACGCTGGGCCGCACCGCCGGCATCCTGGCGGGCCTGCCCCAGTCCGTGCCGGGCTACTCCATCGACCGCATGTGCGCGGGCGCGCTCACCGCCGTCACGGCCACGGCCGGCTCCATCGCGTTCGGGGCGTACGACGCCGTCATCGCCGGTGGCGTCGAGCACATGGGCCGCCACCCCATGGGCGAGGGCGTCGACCCGAACCCGCGGTTCGTGAGCGAGAAGCTCGTCGACGAGTCCGCCCTCTTCATGGGCATGACCGCCGAGAACCTGCACGACCGCTACCCGAGCATCACCAAGCGGCGCGCCGACGAGTACGCGGTGCGCTCGCAGGAGAAGGCCGCCAAGGCGTACGCCAACGGCAAGATCCAGCAGGACCTGGTGCCCGTCTCCGTACGGCGGACCAACGAGGAAGCCGGTGAGACCGGTTGGGGTCTCGCCACCGCCGATGAGCCGATGCGGCCGGGCACGACGCTGGAGAACCTCTCCGGCCTGAAGACGCCTTTCCGTACGCACGGCCGCGTCACCGCCGGCAACGCCGCGGGCCTCAACGACGGCGCCACGGCGTCGATCATCGCCTCCGAGGACTTCGCCCGCGAGAACAACCTGCCGGTCAAGATGCGGCTCGTCTCGTACGCCTTCGCCGGTGTCGAGCCCGAGGTCATGGGTTACGGCCCGATCCCGGCCACCGAGAAGGCCCTCGCCCAGGCGGGCCTGAGCATCTCCGACATCGGTCTCTTCGAGATCAATGAGGCCTTCGCCGTGCAGGTGCTCGCCTTCCTCGAGCACTACGGCATCGCCGACGACGACACGCGCGTGAACCAGTACGGCGGCGCCATCGCGTACGGCCACCCCCTCGCCTCCTCCGGTGTGCGTCTGATGACGCAGCTGGCGCGGCAGTTCGAGGAGCAGCCGGACGTCCGCTACGGCCTGACGACGATGTGCGTCGGCTTCGGCATGGGCGCCACCGTCATCTGGGAGAACCCGAACCACAAGGACGCCGGAGGCGACAAGTGAGCAGCTCCACCAGCTCCACCACGGAGCTTCTGAAGGGCGCGGCCGAGCTGTTCCCCGACGAGGTCGTCACGCAGGCGCACGTGCGCCACCTCGACCTGCCGGCCGGCGCGGGGCGCTTCGCGCTCATCACGCTCGACAACGGCTTCGACCACACCAAGCCGACCACCTTCGGCCCCGGCTCGCTGGCGAACCTGAACGCCGCGATCGACCAGGTCGAGAAGGAGGCGGCCGAGGGCACGATCGTCGGTGTCGGTGTCACCGGCAAGCCGTTCATCTTCGCCGTCGGCGCCGACCTCAAGGGCGTGGAGATCCTCAAGCGCCACGAGGACGCGCTCGCCATCGGCAAGGGCGGGCACGAGGTCTTCAAGCGGCTTTCGGGCCTTGCCGTGCCGACCTTCGCGTACTACAACGGCGCCGCGATGGGCGGCGGTGTCGAGGTCGGTCTGCACTGCTCCTACCGCACCGTCTCCAAGGCGCTTCCGGCCTTCTCGCTGCCCGAGGTCTTCCTCGGTCTCGTACCGGGCTGGGGCGGCTGCGCGCTGCTCCCGAACCTGATCGGCGCGGACCGCGCGGTCTCGGTCATCATCGAGAACTCGCTGAACCAGAACCGCCAGCTCAAGGGCAAGCAGGTCTTCGAGCTCGGCATCGCCGACGCGCTCTTCGAGGGCGCGGACTTCCTGGAGCAGTCGCTGATCTGGACGGCCTCCGTCCTCAACGGCTCGGTCGAGGTCGTCCGGCCCGAGATCGACCGTGGCGAGGCCTGGGACGCCGCTGTGGCGCGTGGCCGTGGCATCGCGGACTCCAAGGTGCACGGCGCCGCCCCGGCCGCCTACCGCGCCCTGGAGATCATCGAGGCCGCCAAGGACGGCGACCTGCAGAAGGGCTTCGACGCCGAGGACAAGGCGCTCGCCGACCTCATCATGGGCGGCGAACTGCGCAGCGGCATCTACGCGTTCAACCTCGTCCAGAAGCGCGCCAAGCGCCCGGCGGGCGCCCCGGACAAGAACCTGGCGCGCCCGGTCACCAAGGTCGGCGTCGTCGGTGCCGGTCTGATGGCCTCGCAGCTCGCGCTGCTCTTCCTGCGCCGCCTCGAGGTGCCGGTCGTCCTTACCGACATCGACCAGGCGCGCGTCGACAAGGGTGTGGGCTACGTCCACGAGGAGATCGACAAGCTCCTCCTCAAGGGCCGCGTCAACCAGGACAAGGCGAACCGTCTGAAGGGGCTCGTCTCCGGCGTGCTCGACAAGGCCGAGGGCTTCTCCGACGCCGACTTCATCATCGAGGCCGTCTTCGAGGAGATCGGCGTCAAGCAGCAGGTGTTCGCGGAGGTCGAGGCCGTCGCTCCGGCGCACGCGATCCTCGCCACCAACACCTCCTCGCTCTCGGTCTCCGAGATGGCGTCGAAGCTGAAGCACCCCGAGCGGGTCGTCGGCTTCCACTTCTTCAACCCCGTCGCGATCCTGCCGCTCCTGGAGATCGTGCGCGGCGAGCGGACGGACGACGCGTCGCTGGCCACGGCCTTCGGTGTCGCCAAGAAGCTGAAGAAGACCGCGGTCCTGGTCAAGGACGCCCCGGCGTTCGTCGTGAACCGCATCCTCACCCGCTTCATGGGCGAGATCCAGAACGTCATCGACGAGGGCACGCCGGTGGAGGTGGCCGAGAAGGCCGTCGAGCCGCTGGGCCTGCCGATGTCGCCGCTGGTCCTCCTCGAGCTGGTCGGTCCGGCCATCGGTCTGCACGTGTCGGAGACCCTGAACCGCGCCTTCCCGGAGCGCTTCACGGTGTCCCCGAACCTCGCGGCGGTCGTGAAGGCCGGCAAGCGCGGCTTCTACGTCTACGACTCCGGCAAGCCGGAGCTGGACCCCGAGGTCGCCGCTCTCCTCAAGCAGGGCGATGTCGTCCTGACCGAGGAGCAGACCCGCGACCGCGTGCTCGACGCCGTGGCGCAGGAGATCGGCCTCATGCTCGACGAGGGTGTCGTCGCCGAGGCGCAGGACATCGACCTGTGCCTGATCACCGGCGCCGGCTGGCCCTTCCACCTGGGCGGCGTCACGCCGTACCTGGACCGGGCCGGTGTCAGCGAGCGGGTCAACGGCAAGCGGTTCCTGGCGCCGGGCGTGGCCAGCGTTCCCGCGTAGCGCTTCGTCCGTACGCGATGCCCGGCCGGCCCGCAGGGGTCCGGCCGGGCATCTGCCTTTTCACACGCGCGACTTGGCGGGGTCGAGCCCGGCCGGTACGGCGCCGAGCTGACGCAGTTGCCCGAGTACATCGACGACGCCCCGGATCTCGGCTATCCGCCCGTCGACGAAGCGGAAGATGAAGATCTCGTTGTAGCGGACGGTCTTCCCGGTGGGCGCCATGCCCTGGTACTCGCCCCGGTGGGTCCCGGTCACCGTGTTCATGGCGGCCACCTTGCCGCCCTCCACGACCGTCTCCTCGACGGCGACGTGGAGGTCGGGGAACGCGCGCAGCAGGACCTCCCACACCCGCTTCAGGGCCTCCGCTCCCGTCGCGCCCAGCGGTACCGGTGCGTGGAAGAGCACGTCCGGTGCGACGACCTCGTCGATGGTCCTCGAGATGACGTCCAGGTCGCCGCTGTTCACGGCGGAGTTCAGGCGGTCGAGCGACGCTGTGTCGCTTGTTCCCCCGGCTGTCGGCATGTGGGCTCTCCTCTGGCTCCGTGCCTCAGCACTACGTGTCGCCGCAGTACGTGTGGCCGCACTGCCTGCCGCAGTACGTGTCTGCCCAGTACGACGACACAGCCGCCAAGAATGTGACACGCGGCGCCTCAGATCCGCCGCCACGCCTCCAGCGCGAGCCCCGACTCCGCCTTCTGGCGCGCGAGCCGCAGCGTGCCGTCGAGGCCGATGGCCGCCATGACCACGCGGCCCTGCGCGTCAAGCGCCAATGCCGGGGAGCCCAGGCAGGGTTCGCCGGTGGCGGCCCACCAGACGCCCGCCTTCTCGTCCTGCGTGGGGTAGGCCGCGATCACCGGGCGGCTGTCGGCGCCACGGTGGGCGAGGACCGTGCAGTCGTGGCCCTCTATCGTCGCGCGGAGGGCGGCCGTGTGGCCCGTGGCCGGGGAGCCGCCCAGGGGACGCGCGTCCTCGTCGCCACCGGAGCGGTGGGCGAGGACGCCTCTGCCGCGGGCGTCGGTGGCGTAATAGGTGAGGCGGTCGGGGGCCGTCTCCAGGGCCGTGCCCGAGCCGGGGGCCGGGGGCAGCGGGATGTCGTCGGTGCGCTGGAACTCGGCGCCCTGCTTCTCCTGGGTCCAGTGCAGCGTCTTGTTCTCCGCCGGGCCGAAGACCTCCACCCGGCCCGTGGAGGTGGCGAGAGCCGTGATGCCGTCCAGGACCTCGCGGACCTTGAAGTCCTTCCACCCCTCCCACTTGCCGCCCTTGCCCTCGCGCCGCAGCCGGACGCTGTTCACCGCGTCGCGCACGAAGACGTGGACGGTGCCCGCGGCGTCCACCGCGGCGGTCGGCGCGCCCAGGTGCGGGGCGCGCTCGACCATCTTGGTGTGCGGGTTGCCGAGCGAGCGCCAGTCCATGAGCGGGCGGCCCGACTGGTACTGGACGGCGTGCACGACGTCGACCTCCGTGCCGCCGCCGTCCTTGGGCAGCTTGCGCAGGGCGACGAAGTGGACGTACCCGTCGGCGCCTTGTGCCAGGGTCAGGTGGGTCAGGTGCGGCGTCTCGAAGAGGTCGGGGCCCGTCCAGTCGGGGCCGCCGGGGCGGGTCTCCGTCCAGCGCAGCAGGCCGTCCGCCGAGCGGGCGTAGGCGGTGAGCCTGCCGTCCTTGCCGCGCAGCAGCCAGCGGGCGGTCGCGAGGGTGCCGCTCGCCACGTGGGCGGCGGCGGCGGCCGTCGGGCGGGAGGACTCCCGCTCGGGCCTGGGGGCGGACCTCTGCGGCATGACTCGGCGCCGGCCTTCCTACGAGCGTGCGGTCTCTACGGCTCAGAGTCTACGTTTTCCGCCTGCGTCTCCCGGCCGTGGCTCGGCCCCGGTATGCCAGGGTGACGGCATGAGAACTCTCCTGGTCGTGGACGGGGCCAACGTCGTCGGCTCGGTCCCGGACGGCTGGTGGCGCGACCGGCGCGGGGCCGCCGAGCGGCTCCGGGACAGGCTCGTGGCGTACGCCGACGAGGGCGTCGCCGGGCATCCCGGACCGCTGGACGTGGTGCTCGTCGTCGAGGGGGCCGCCCGGGGCGTCGAGTCGATCGAGGGCGTACGGGTGGTCTCCGCGCCCGGCAGCGGGGACGACACCATCGTGGAACTGGCCGCCGACGCGGCGGACAGACCATGCGTCGTCGTCACGGCCGACCGCGAGCTGCGCCGCAGGGTGGGCGAGTGGGGGGCGCGGTCGGTGGGCCCGCGAACGGTACGCGACGACTGACCTCTTCGCGGCGGCCTCAGCCCGCCTCAGCGCTCGACGCGGGCGTACACCACCGCTCCCCCCACCCGCACCACCGGCTCGTACCCGACGGCGAGGACCCGCCGCAGTGACGGCACCCGCTCCGGGGTGAACGGCTTGCCTCGGGAGTCGTCGACGACGATCGCCGGTGGGTGTTCGCTCAGTTCCCGGCGGAAGACCCGCCAGGAGCCCTCGACCGCGTATCTCTCGCCCACCTGCGGGCCGTTCCTGCCTCCGCTGTAGTTGGTGAGCAGCCCTGCCGTGAGGTAGCGGCTGGCGGGGGCGCGGTCGGCGAGCCAGTACGCCTCCGGGTGTATCCCCCAGAAGAGCACCTTGTCCTGGGGCGCCGTCAGCGCGCGGACGGTCTCCGCCAGGCGCGTGGCGTGCGCCAGTTCGGGGCGCGGCGCCAGCATCCCCCAGGTGAGGAACAGCGCGCACGCCCCGGCGGAGACCGACACCGCCGTCAGGGTGCGCTCGCGGGGCAGGATCTGGAGCGCCGCGGTGCCCAACAGGGCGAGCGGCGGGGTCAGTTGCAGGTAATAGTGGCCGAAGAAGTGGAAGCCGACGAGTACCGCGCCCACCGACGAGGCGAGCCAGAGCCACAGTTCCGTCGAGCCGGTGCGGGCGATGCGCAGGACGCGTACGACGGGCGGGATGATCCCGGCGCAGGCCACCGCGAGGATTGCCGCGTTGGTCAACCCCCGAGAAAGCACGTGGAGTTCGGAGCCGGTGAAGGAGGCGTACGCCCCCGACCCGGTCACCGTCCAGAACAGGAACCCCGCGGGATTCGTGACCGCCGCCACCGCGAGGACGGGCCCGCACAGCCCGACCCCCAGGCGCAGCGCTTCCCTTCGGGCACCGCCCGCCTGCCAGAGCAGCCACACCACCGGCACCAGAACCGCTCCCCCGGTCTGTTTGACGAGGAACGCGCAGGCCACCGCGGCGCCCGCCGCACCCCAGCGGCGCCGGTCCGCGCACCAGAGGGCGGCCGCCGTGCACGGCAGCATGAAGACCTCGAAGGTGGCCGCCTGGACGTCCTCGGGGTTCAGGCCCACGGAGACGAAGAGGTAGAGCACGCCCGCCGTGCGGCCCGCCCCGTTGCCCCAGCGGCGTCGGGCGATGCAGACCAGGAGGACAGCGGTCAGGAGCTGGGCCGCGACCGCCAGCACCTTCAGCGGGAGCAGCGTCGCGTCGCCGAAGAGCGCGAACGCCGCTTCGTACAGCCAGGGGACGAGCGGCGGCTTGCGGTCGACGACCGTTTCGTAGAGCTCTCCCCCGTCGGCCAACATCCTTGCCTGGACGGCGAGATAGCCCTCGTCCGGGCTCCACAGCGGCCACCGGAAGGAAGGAATCCGGGTGACGCAGGCCAGCACGGTCAGGAGGGGGAGCAGGCGCGGCCAGTACGGCGGGGGCGCTTGCTCCGTACGCGGGCGCGGCAGCCGGAGCCCGCGTACGGAGCGTGGTGATGCGGAGGGCTCGGCGAGCATGAGGTGCACGCTATCCGGCCCCGCAGTCCCTATCCGATCGGGACATACGGGGCCGGATGACCGACCGGAAGTGAACCGGTGCGATTACCGGACGTCACCGGTCTGCTGCTTGCCCTGCCGACCGAGGCGGCTGTGCGAGCGCCCGTACACGAAGTACACGACGAAGCCGAGCGCCATCCAGACGCCGAACCGCAGCCAGGTCTCGGCGGGCAGGTTCAGCATCAGCCACACCGAGGCCGCCACCGAGAGGATGGGCACCAGCGGCACCAGCGGGGTGCGGAAGGCGCGGGGCAGGTCGGGGCGGGTGCGGCGCAGGATGATGACGCTCAGGGCGACCACGACGAAGGCGAAGAGCGTGCCGATGTTCACCAGCTCGGCGAGTTCGTCGAGGCTGGTGAAGCCCGCGAGGATCGCGATGAGGACCCCGAGCAGGATGGTCGGCCGGTGCGGCGTGCGGTACTTCGGGTGGACGTGCGAGAAGAACCGGGGCAGCAGTCCGTCGCGGCTCATCGCGAAGAAGACGCGGGTCTGGCCGAGCAGCAGGATCATGCAGACGGTGGTGAGACCGACGGCGGCGCCGAAGCTGATGATGCCCCCGTAGAAGGGATGCCCGGTGGCCTTGAAGGCGTCGGCGAGCGGGGCGTCCACCGACAGTTCGCTGTAGTGCTGCATGCCCGTGACGACGATCGAGACGGCGACGTAGAGGATCGTGCAGATCAGGAGCGATCCGAGGATGCCGCGCGGCATGTCCCGCTGCGGCATCTTGGTCTCCTCGGCGGCGGTCGCCACGATGTCGAAGCCGATGAAGGCGAAGAAGACGATGGAGGCGGCCGTGAAGATGCCGAGGACGCCGAAGTTGGTGGGCGCGTAGCCGAACATCAGCTGGATGAGCGGGGAATCGATGCTGTTGCCCGCGGTCACTTCTTGCGCCTTGGGGATGAAGGGCTTGTAGTTGTCGCCGTCGATGAAGAAGGCGCCCGCGATGATGACGATGAGGACGACGGCCACCTTGATGGCGACGATGACCGTGGTGACACGGGCCGACAGCTTCATGCCGAGGACGAGGACGACCGTGAGGACCAGCACCAGGGCGGTGGCGAGGATGTCGAAGCTGAAGCCCTCGGCGGCATCGGGTCCGGAGAGCGCGTCGGGCAGCTTCCAGCCCGCGTTGTCCATCAGCGAGCGGACGTAGCCGGACCAGCCGACGGCGACCACCGCCGTGCCGAGGGCGAATTCCAGGACCAGGTCCCAGCCGATGGTCCAGGCGGGCAGCTCGCCGAGCGAGGCGTACGAGAAGGTGTACGCCGATCCGGCCACCGGCACCGTGGAGGCGAACTCCGCGTAGCAGAGCGCCGCGAGGGCGCAGACGACGCCGGCGACGGCGAAGGCGATCGCGGTGGCGGGCCCCGCGGTCTCCTTGGCCACCGCGCCGGTCAGCACGAAGATGCCGGTGCCGATGACGACGCCGACACCGAAGACCGTGAGATCGAGGGCGGACAGCGACTTCCTGAGCGCGTGCTCCGGCTCCTCGGTGTCCTGGATGGACTGCTCGATGCTCTTCGTTCTGAAAAGGCTGCTTGCCACGGACGTACCTCCACGCTTGTCGTCCTCGACATGATCGAGAGGGCGAGTACCCGGTAGGCCGTGGCGCGAGCCTATTCACGCGAATGGGCCGGTTCCACCACCCGTACAGGGTGCCGGAACCGGCCCATCGGCGGTGCTCGTTGACGTCAGTCGCGCGCGGGTTCCCCGGCCTCGACCGATTCCACGGCGGCCGTGCGTTCGAACCTGCCGTCCAGCTTGGCCACAAGACCGGTCACCTGGCGGGCGATGTCCGGGGCGGTCAGGCCGATCTCGGCCATGACCTCCTTGCGGGAGGCGTGGTCGAGGAAGCGCGGCGGGATGCCGAAGTCGCGCAGCGGTACGTCGACGCCCGCGTCGCGCAGGGCCTGGGAGACGGCGGAACCGACGCCGCCCGCGCGGGAGTTGTCCTCGACGGTGACGACCACGCGGTGCTGCTCGGCGAGCGGGGCGAGCGCCTCGTCGACGGGCTTGACCCAGCGGGGGTCGACGACCGTCGTCGTGATGCCCTGCTTGTTCAGGAGGTCCGCGATCTCCAGGCACATGGGGGCGAGCGCGCCCACGGAGACGACCAGGACGTCCGCGCGCTTCGTGCCCGCCTCGCGCAGCACGTCCATCCCACCGACCTTGCCGACGGCCTTGACCGCCGGGCCGACCGCGCCCTTGGAGTAGCGCACGACGGTCGGGGCGTCGTCCACCTCGACGGCCTCGCGCAGCTGGAGCCGGACCTGGTCGGCGTCGCGCGGGGCGGCGATGCGCAGGGTCGGCACGCACTGCAGGATCGACATGTCCCACATGCCGTTGTGCGAGGCGCCGTCCGTGCCGGTGACGCCCGCACGGTCAAGGACGAAGGTGACGCCGCACTTGTGCAGGGCCACGTCCATCAGGAGCTGGTCGAAGGCGCGGTTGAGGAACGTCGCGTACACGGCGAAGACGGGGTGCAGGCCGCCGGTGGCCAGGCCCGCGGCGGAGACGGCCGCGTGCTGCTCGGCGATGCCGACGTCGTACACCCGGTCGGGGAACGCCTTGGCGAACTTCTGCAGGCCGACCGGCTGGAGCATGGCGGCGGTGATCGCGACGATGTCCTCGCGCTCGTGGCCGAGCTTGACCATCTCCTCGCCGAAGACGGACGTCCAGTCCATGCCGCCCGCGGCGATGGGCAGGCCCGTGTCGGGGTGGATGGGGCCGATGCCGTGGAAGTGGTCGGCCTCGTCCTCCTCGGCGGGCTTGTAGCCGCGGCCCTTCTCGGTGATGCAGTGCACGATGACCGGGCCGCCGAAGCGCTTGGCGCGCACCAGGGCGGACTCCAGGGCCTCGATGTCGTGGCCGTCGATGGGGCCGACGTACTTCAGGCCGAGGTCCTCGAACATGCCCTGCGGGGCGATGAAGTCCTTGAGGCCCTTCTTCGCGCCGTGCAGCGTCTCGTAGAGGGGCCTGCCGACGACCGGGGTGCGCTCCAGGAGGTCCTTGCCGCGGGCCAGGAAGCGCTCGTAGCCGTCGGTGGTGCGCAGGGTGGCCAGGTGGTTCGCGAGGCCGCCGATGGTGGGGGCGTACGAACGCTCGTTGTCGTTGACGACGATCACCAGGGGGCGGTCCTTGGCGGCTGCGATGTTGTTCAGCGCCTCCCAGGCCATGCCGCCGGTGAGGGCGCCGTCACCGATGACGGCGACGACGTGGTCGTCCTTGCCCCGCACCTCGTTGGCCTTGGCGAGGCCGTCGGCCCAGCCGAGGACCGTCGAGGCGTGCGAGTTCTCGATCACGTCGTGGTCGGACTCGGCGCGCGAGGGGTATCCGGAGATGCCGCCCTTGGTGCGCAGCTTGGCGAAGTCCTGGCGGCCGGTGAGCAGCTTGTGCACGTAGCTCTGGTGGCCGGTGTCGAAGAGCACCTTGTCCTGCGGCGAGTCGAAGACGCGGTGCATGGCGATCGTGAGCTCGACCACGCCGAGGTTGGGGCCGAGGTGGCCGCCGGTCTTGGACACTGCGTCGACGAGGAAGGCGCGGATCTCGCCGGCCAGCTGGTTCAGCTCCTCCGGGCTGAGCCGGTCCAGATCGCGCGGTCCCCTGATGCGGGTCAGCAGCGGCACCCGTGCCTCCTTGCAGTAGAGCTGTTCGAGCGTTGACCGGAATGTTGCCGGGCCTGTTGAGTCTAATGTTCCGCCGCTGCGGACGGCGTCCGGGCCGGGAGTTCCGCGTCACGCGATCGGACGCACTTCGGGAGCAGATCAGGGGCACATCAGGGGCACGCAGAGAGCTGCCCGGCACCGCTCCATTGCGGTGCCGGGCAGCTCTGTTCTGGGTTCTGGCAGGTCAGGCGCGTCCTGCCGTCTTCTGGGTCTTGCGCGTCACGGAGTCGATCACGACCGTGGCGAGCAGTACGCCACCGGTGATCATGTACTGGACCGGTGTCGCGATGCCTTCGAGCGCCAGGCCGTACTGGATCGAGGTGATCACCATGACGCCCAGGAGGGCGTTCCAGGTGCGGCCCCGGCCACCGAAGAGGCTGGTGCCGCCGATGACGGCCGCCGCGATGGCGTTCATCAGGAGGTCACCGGTGCCGGCGCCCTGGTTGGCCGCGGCGATCTTGGAGGCCATGAAGAGGCCGCCCGCCGCCGCGAACGTACCGGCGATCGCGTAGACCGACGTACGGATCAGGGTGACGTTGATGCCCGCGCGGCGGGACGCCTCGACGCTGCCGCCGAGGGCGAAGACCTTGCGGCCGTAGCCGGTGCGGCGGAGCACGAAGTCGGTGCCGACCAGGACCACCAGGAAGAGCACCAGGGCCAGCGGCAGGCCCTTGTACTGGTTGAACATGATCGCGGCGGCGAAGGCCCCCACGGCCAGGACCGCGGTGCGGACGATGATCTCGCTCAGCGGCCTGGACGGGACGCCGGCCGCCTCGCGGCGGCGGCTGTCCACCAAGGAGGAGAAGAAGAAGGCCGCCACCCCGACGATCGCGAGACCGTAGGCCGCGGCGACGTCCGTGAAGTAGTACGAGGTCAGCTTGGCGATCAGGCCTTCGGAGTCCAGGTTGATGGTGCCGTTGTCACCCAGGATCTGAAGCATGAAGCCCTGCCAGAACAGCAGGCCGGCCAGGGTGACGGCGAACGCCGGGGCGCCGATGCGCGCGAAGAAGAAGCCGTGGATGGTGCCGATCACGGTGCCGGAGAGGATGGCGACGATCAGCGCGATCCACTCGGGCGCGCCGTGCGTGACCGCGAGCACGGCGGCGACCGCGCCCGCGACACCGCTGACCGAGCCGACCGACAGGTCGATCTCGCCCAGCAGAAGCACGAAGACGATGCCGACGGCGATCATGCCGGTGCCGACCATGGCGACGGAGATGTTGCTGAGGTTCTCCGCGGTCATGAAGCGCGAGTTCATCGAGGCGAAGATCGCCCAGATGATGATGAGGCCCGCGACGACCGGGATGGAGCCCAGGTCACCGGCGCGCAGCTTCCGCTTGAACTCGGTGATGTAGCCCGCGAAGCCCTGCTCGCGCACGAGGAGGCGCGGGTCCACCGCGGTGACGGCGTCGGCGGCGGCCGCCGGGGCGTCGACGGGCGCGTCGCCGGGCGTGGAGGTCTTGTCGATGCTGCTCACTTCTGGGCCTCCCCATTGCGCGCCGCGCGACGGGTCACGGCATTGTCCGTGGCGCCCGTGATGGCGGAGATGATCTCTTCCTGCGAGGTGGACTTCACGTCGAAGACGCCGTTGTTCCGGCCGAGCCGGAGCACCGCCACCTTGTCCGCGACGGCCTTGACGTCCGCCATGTTGTGGCTGATGAGAATGACCGCGTGGCCACGCTCGCGCAGTCGTTCCACCAGGTCGAGGACCTGGGCGGTCTGCTCCACACCGAGTGCGGCAGTGGGCTCGTCGAGGATGACGAGCTTGGGCTCGCCGAGCATCGAGCGGGCGATCGCCACCGTCTGCCGCTGGCCGCCGGAGAGCGAGGCGATCGGGATGCGGACGCTGGGTATGCGGATCGACAGCGTGGTGAGCAGCTCGCGGGCGCGGCGCTCCATCTCGACCTCGTTGAGCACACCGCGCCTGCGCAGCTCACGACCGAGGTAGAGATTGCCGACGACGTCGATGTTGTCGCACAGCGCGAGGTCCTGGTAGACGGTCGCGATGCCGAGGTTCTGGGCGTCGTGCGGCTTGTTGATCTGGACGGCCTTGCTTTCCCACTCGATGACGCCGTCATCGATGGGATGCACGCCGGCGATCGTTTTGACCAGCGTGGACTTTCCTGCGCCGTTGTCGCCCACCAGGGCGACCACCTCACCGGCGTGGACCTCAAGCTCGACGTCGGTGAGCGCCTGAACGGCACCGAATCGCTTGGAGACCCCGCGCAACGCCAACACGGGCGTAGCGGACACGTGAACCATCTCCTTCGCCGCCTGACCGGCGGGAGGTTGAACAGAAGAGAACGAGAAGAACGAGAAAGAACCAGAAGAGCGAGAGGCCGAGGGGCGGCCCGAGCGCGTTTCTGTCCGGCGCCCCGCCTATAGCTGCGGGGCTGTTGGAGCGGGGCGCCGGACAGGCCTCAATGGTGGAGAAGTCCTGGGTGAACGCGGGGACTTACTTCAGACCGACCTTGGCGCAGTCAGCCTTGTACTTGGCGGTGCAGATCTCGTCGACCGCGTAGATCCCGTCCTTGATGACGGTCTCCTTGATGTTCTTGTCGGTCAGCGAGACGACCGGCACGAGCACGGTGGGAACGTCCTTGGCGGTGGGGCTGTCGACGGTCGTCTTGGCGATCGAGTCGAGCTTCTCGCCCTTGCCGAGCGCCACGGCCATCTCCGCGGCGACCTTGGCCTCCTGCGGGTAGGACTTGTAAACGCTCATGAACTGCTCGCCCGCGACGATGCGCTGCACACCGGCGAGTTCGGCGTCCTGGCCGGTGACCGGCGGAAGCTTGCTGACGCCCGCGGCCTTGAGGGCGGTGATGATGCCGCCCGCCATGCCGTCGTTCGCGGAGTAGACGCCGACGATCTTGTCCTTGCCGATCGCCGAGATCGCGCCCTCCATGTTGGCGTTGGCGTTCTCCGGCTTCCACTCCTTGGTGTCGTAGGACTTGCCGACCTTGACCTTGCCCTTGAGCTCGGCCTCGGCGCCCTTCTTGAAGAGCTTGGCGTTCGGGTCGGTGATCGCGCCGTTCATCATCACGATCTCACCGTCCTTGGCCTTGTCGCCGAGGGCCTCGAGGAGAGCCTTGCCCTGGACGCGGCCGACCTCTTCGTTGTCGAACGAGGTGTACGCGTCGATGGGGCCCTCGGCAAGGCGGTCGTACGCCACGACCGGGATGCCCGCGTCCTTGGCCTTCTTGACCGAACCGGCGATGGCCTTGGAGTCCACCGCGTCCACGATCAGCACGTCCACCTTGTTGGTGATCATCGTGTCGGCCTGCTGGTTCTGGGTGTTGGCGTCCTGCTTGGCGTTGGCGTAGGTGACCTTGGCCTTGCCGTTGGTCAGCTCCTTGACGTGCTTCTCGATCAGCGGCTTGTCGAACTTCTCGTAACGCGCGGTCTGGTTCTCCGGCAGGAGCAGACCTATGTTCAGCGCGTCGCCCTTCTTCGAGCCGGAGCCCGCTTCATCCTTGTCACCGCCGGACTCCTTGGCGCTGCCACAGGCAGCAAGGGTGACGGCCATGGTGGTGGCGGCAACGGCAACGGCGGCACGACGCATACGCGTGTTCATTCGGGAACCTCCCTGACGTGGCCGCGTCGTTGCGGCCGAGGTGGCTCGAAGTCAACTCGGCCGCCACACCAGCGTCAAGGAGTAAATCCTTAACGAGATGACAACGGTGCCATGCGTTATCTAAGTGAAGGCAGGTGCGGCGGCAGACAGAGAGCCGTCCAAAAGGGTCGAATCACCCATTTCGCTGAGTGCCAGAGCCAGCGCCCCCAGCACTTCCGCGCGGCCGCCCAGGGCCCCCGGAAGGACCGAGAGCTGCCGGGCCGCGCTGGGGATCGCGTAGCGCCCCACGGACTCCCTGATGGGCCCGAGGACCAGCTCACCGGCCTCCGCCAGGTCACCGCCGAGAACGACCCGGCTGGGGTTCAGGAGGTTGCAGAGGTTCGCCATGCCGCTGCCGATGTGCCGGCCGACGTCGGCGATCACGCGACGGCAGCCGGGGTCCCCGTCACGTGCGAGGGCGACCACGCGCTCCATGGTCAGCTCGGTGCCGTGGCTGGACTGGAGCAGGGGCAGCACGTAGCGGGCCGCCGCGAAGGTCTCCAGGCAGCCGCGGTTGCCGCACCGGCAGACCGGGCCCGACTCGTCCAGGGTGATGTGGCCGATCTCGCCGGCCGTACCGCCGGGGCCGCGGTAGATCCGCCCGTCGATCACGAGCCCGGCGCCGACACCGCTCGCGACCTTGATGTACGCCAGGTCCTTGACCCCGCGGCCGCTGCCCCAGACCAGCTCGCCGAGCGCGCCGAGGTTGGCGTCGTTGTCGACGTGCACGGGAACGCCGAGGCGGCCCCCCAGCTCCTCGGCGGGCTTCGTGCCGCTCCAGCCCGGCAGGATCGAGGTCGAGCCGAGCGTCCCGGACTCCACGTCGATGGGTCCCGGCACGCCGAGGCCGATGCCCGCGATCTTCGCGCGGTCCACGCCGGTCACCCCGATCAACCTGCTGACCAGCTGTTCGGCGCGGTCGAAGCCCTGCGCGGCCGACGCGTCCACGTCCAGCGGCTCGGACTCCTCGGCGAGCACCTGGTGGGCGAGGTTCCCCACGGCCACGCGCAGGTGCGTATGGCCGAAGTCCACGCCGATGACGATGCCCGCGTCACCGCTGAGCGAGACGCTGCGGGCCCTGCGGCCGCCCGCCGAGGTGGGCGTGACCTCGACCGTTCCGCCGTCCTTGAGCTCCCGGACGATGTTGGAGACCGTGGCCGCGGACAGACCCGTCGTCCTGGCGATCTCCGCCTGAGTGAGCGACCCGGCGAGCCGTACGGCACGTACGACCCGCTCGAGATTGGCCCGGTGCAGCGACGACTGCGACCCCGGAGTCTCCATTGACTCAGCCACCCTTTTCGGTATGACGTAACAGCGACTTCGCTGCCCGTACAAGTTGTGAACTCCAAGCTCTGCTGAACGGGTTGGCGCAGTCAAGTCCTTGACCCAAATCGGCACTCTTGAACAGCAGGACAGGCCGGGTCCAAGTGGCGAGGATGTACCCCAAACCACCCGGACCCGGCCTGAGAGGGCCGATCCGTTACTTGACCGATCCCGCGGTGAGACCCGAGACCACGTGCCGCTCGATGAAGGCGAACAACACGATGACCGGCACGATCGCCACCACGGACGCCGCGAAGAGGTAGTTCCACTCCACGGTGTAGGCGCCGATGAAGTTGTTGATGCCGACGGTCAGCGGCTGCTTGTCGGGTTCGGTGGTGAGCGTGAGCCCCATCACGAACTCGTTCCACGAGGTGATGAAGGTGAAGATCACTGCGGTCACCACACCCGGCAGCGCGAGCGGCAGCGTCACCTTCACCATGGCCCCGAAGCGGCTGGTGCCGTCCACCATGGCCGCCTCCTCCAGCTCCGGCGGGATGGAGCTGATGTAGGCCGTCAGGATCCACACCGCGAACGCGAGGTTGAACGCAGCGTTGGTGATGATCAGCGTCCAGACCGAGTTGAGCATGTCCAGCTGGTGGAACTGGCGGTAGAGGCCGACCAGCAGGGCGGTGGGCTGGAACATCTGGGTGATCAGGACCAGGAGCAGGAAGGCCTTGCGTCCCCGGTAGCGCATACGGGCCGTGTAGTAGGCGGCGGGCAGCGAGACCAGGAGCACCAGGAGGGTCGCCCCGCCCGCGACGAGCAGGGTCACCTGGAGGTTCTGGCCGAGCTCGGACTCCTTCCAGACCTCGATGAAGTTCGCCCACTCCAGGTTCTGCGGCAGATACGTCCGGTCCCGCAGCTCCTCCTTGGGCCGGAGCGCGGTGATCACCATCTCCAGGTACGGGGCGAGGAAGATCGCGGCGAGCGCCCAGGCGGCCACCGTGATGACCAGCGTGCGCGGCCGGAACGTGCGCTTGGGCTTGCGCTGGGGCGCGGGCCCCTTCGGGGACCCCGTGCGGGGCGCCGTCGCGGTGGCCATCAGTCCTCCTCGTTCCACCGGCTGACCTTCAGGAAGATCAGCACGAGCACGACGACCATCGCGAAGTTGACCACGGACATGGCGGCGGATTCGCCGATGTCGGTCTCCTTCAGCTTGTACATGAACACCATGGTCGTGGAGGTGTCATAGCCGGGACCGCCCTGCGTCATGGCCCAGATGATCGGGAAGGAGTTGAAGACGTTGATGAGGTTGATGACCACACCGACCAGGAACGCGGGCCGCAGCATCGGCAGCGTGATGTGCCGGTACGTCTGCCAGGGGCTCGCCCCGTCGATCCGTGACGCCTCGTAGACCTCGCCCGGGATGGTCTGCAGACCGGCGAGCAGCGTGTACGTGGTGAAGGGCAGCGACACGAAGACCGCGACGGCCATCATCCAGGGCCAGGCCGTCTCCGGTTTGCCCAGCCAGTCCTTGGAGTTGTCGATCAGGCCGAGGTCCAGCATCAGCGTGTTGAGCACGCCCGCGGTCTGGTTGAGCATCCACTTGAAGCCGATGGCGGTCATCAGGACGGATGCCGCCCAGGGCGCGATGAGCGCCCAGCGGGTGACGGTGCGGCCGGGGAACTTCTGGTTGAAGAGCTGGGCGAGGGCCAGCGAGAGCAGCATCGTCACGCTCACGACGACGACGGTCCACACGACCGTCCAGAGCAGGACCGCCCCGAAGTCGGTCTCGTCGAAGAGCTTCTTGTACTTGTCGGTCCCCGCGCTGCCGCGCACGATGCCGGCGATGGAGATGTTGAGGAACGAGGTGCGGATCAGCTCGACGACCGGCCAGATGACCACGGCGAGGATCAACAGGATGACGGGCGCTATCCAGGGCAGCGGGCCGAGTCGGGCGATGCCGCTGCGACGGCTCACGGGCCTGGGTGCGCGCCCGCTCCGTCCCTGGCCGGTGTCGGCCGGGGGCGGAGGGGCCTTCAGTGACACAAGGACTCCTTGCGTACGGAGCGAACAGAGCGTACGGAGCGAACGGGGGCCGCCTGCCCGCTACTTGGCTTCGGCAGCCGCCGCTTCCGCCTTCTTCTGCAGGTCACCGAGGACCGTCTTCGGGTCGTCGCTCACGGCCTTGCCGCCGGTCTTCTTCATCTCGGCGGAGATGACGTCCCAGGCGGTGTCGCCAAGGGGGTAGAACTTGGCGTTCGGCAGGACCTCGAAGAACGGCTCCAGGTCCTTGTGCTTGCCGTTGGTCTGCATCTCCTTGAGCGCGTCCTGGGTGACGGGCATCAGGTTGTACATCTCGTCGAACTCCAGCATCTTCTTGGAGTACGTGAAGTCCAGGAACTTCCTTACGCCTTCCTTCTCGGCGCCGCCGTCCTTGAACGCCATCATCCAGTCGGCCACGCCGAGGGTGGACTCCAGCGGTCCTTCCTTGCCGGGGATGGGCGCGACGCCGTAGTCGACCTTGCCGTCCTTGGCCATCTGGATGAGGCTCGGGTGGCCGTTGAGCATGCCGACCTTGCCGGCCGCGAAGTCCGCGAAGGCCGTCTTGCGGTCGGTGGAGGCCGGGTTGGAGTACGTGAGGCCAGGCTTGACGAGGTTCTTCTGCAGCCATTCGAAGGTCTCGACGTTCTGGGCGCTGTCGAGCGTGTACTTGCCGCTCGCGTCGGTGTAGCCACCGCCGTTGCCGAGCTCCCACATCATCGTCTCGCCCTGGGTCTCCTCGGGGCCGAGCGGCAGGGCGTACGGGGTCTCGGCGGCCTTGGAGGACTTGATCTTCTTGGCGGCCGCGGCGATCTCGTCCCACGTCTTGGGCGGCGTCTTCACGCCCGCCTTCTTCAGGGCGTCCTTGTTGTAGAACATGACGCGGCTGGAGGAGACCCACGGGATGCCGTACTGGGTGCCCTTCACCTCGCCGGCCTTGGCGAAGGTGGGGATGAGGTTCTCCCGCGTCTTGGGCGAGAGGACCTCGTCGGCCTTGTAGAGCAGGTCGTCCGCGACCTTGTCGGCGTAGCCGCCGGTCTGCAGCAGGTCGGGCTGGTTGCCCGCCTGGATCATGTTCTTGACGGACTTGTCGATCTCGTTCCAGTTGATGACCTGGACGTCGACCTTGTAGCCCTTGTTCTCCGCCTCGAACTCCTTCTTCACGCCGTCCCAGTACTTCTTGGAGGCGTTGGAGGCCTTGTCGCCGTAGTCGGCGGCGACAATCTTGATGGTCTTGCCGTCGCCGCTGTCGCTGTCACCGCCGCAAGCGCTGAGACCCATTGCCATCGCGAGCGTTGCCGCACCGGTGGCGATTACTCGATTCCTCATGCTGTTCAACCCTTCGACATCAGTGTCGACTTGAACGCGGGCAAAGGTCCCCCCGCGGCGCCGTGGCGCCGACATTACTCACGGCCGGAATCGCCGCAACAGGCCTAGACCACTTTCGTGGCCAAGCTGAAATCACCTGCGGTCAGCGTCACTTGAGAGCCCCCGCGGTGAGCCCGGCCTGCACCTGGCGCTGGAACACCGCGTACACGACGAGCACCGGAAGCATCGCGATCGTCAGGCCCGCGAAGAGCGCCCCCCAGTCGCCCCGGTAGCCCTGCGAGACCGCCAGCGAGGCGAGCCCCTGCGGCAGCACGTACCTGCTCTCCTCCTCGTTGTTGAGCAGCAGCGGAAGCAGGTACTGGTTCCACTGGCCGAGGAAGTTGAAGATGCCGATGCTCACCAGGCCCGGCTTGGCCATCGGCAGCATGATCTGGAAGAACGTGCGGGTGTGCGAGGCCCCGTCGACCATCGCCGCCTCCTGGACGCCGGTCGGCAGCGTGCGGAAGAAGGAGGTCAGGAAGAAGACGGTGAAAGGCAGTGAGTACGCGATGTACGCGATCATCAGCCCCGGCCGGGTGTCCAGGAGTCCGAAGTTCTCCATGACCGCGAAGAGCGGGACGAGGGCGAGGATGACGGGGAACATCATGCCGCCCGCGAAGAGCATGAAGATCAGCCGGTTGCCCGGGAAGGTGAAGCGGGCGATCACGTACGCCGCCATCGAACCGAGCAGCATGGTGCCGGTCAGCGAACCCGCAAGGATGATCACTGAGTTGATGGCGTACTGACCGATGTTCGCCTCGGTCCACGCGTTGGTGAAGTTCTCCCAGTGGAACGAGGTCGGCCAGCCCATCGGATCGCTGAGGATCTCGACCGACGGGCGGAATGCGGTGAGAGCGACCCAGACGAGGGGGCCCGCCGCGAGGACCACCCACAGGACGAGGAAGGCGTGCGAGAAGACGTTGAGGGTCGCTCCGCCGGCCGAATCGGTCTCGCGGCGGGGTGTGTCGGCGGATTCGGCGCGGGGCGCTGTGGTCGTGGTCATGATGCAGTGGCTCCCGCGGTCTCAGTATTCGATCCGGTCGCGATTCCCGATCCTCATGACGATCAGCGAGAACGCCATGCTGAGGACGAGGAGGACGACGCCGATGGAGGTGGCATAGCCGTACTGGCCGTCCCGGAACCGTTCGTAGAGGAAGACCGGGGTCACCTTCAGGACGTGCTCGGGCACCATGACCAGGACGATCGCGAACGAGTCGAGCGCCTGGATGCCCATGTAGATCCAGCCGGTGCGCACGGTGTCCCAGATCAGCGGGAGCGTCACGCTGAAGAAGGTCCGCCCCCGGCCCGCGCCGTCGAGCAGCGCCGCCTCGTAGATGTCCCTGGGGATCGCGCCCATCGCGGCGGAGAACAGCACCACGTAGAAGCCGACGAAGCTCCAGGAGAGCACCGCCATCACCGCGATGAGGGCGAGACCGCGGTCGCCGCCCAGCCAGGCGGGGCCGTCGATGCCCACCTTGTCGAGGCCGCCGTTGATCAGGCCGCTGTTGGTGTTGAAGACGCGGCCCCAGACCACGGCGATGATGGCGACGGACAGGACCTGCGGGAAGAAGTAGACGACCTTGTAGAACGACGAGCCCGCGACACCGGCGATGGCCTGGCCCCTGCGGTGCCTGCCGCCCGACGTGATCATGTAGGCGAAGAACATGCCGAGCACGAGCGTGATCAGCGGGGCGACGACCGCCAGGACCACGCTCACTTCCAGGGATTCCCAGAAGCGCTCGTCGTTCCACATCTTCGTGAAGTTGTCGAAGCCGATGAAGTTCGCCACCGGCCCGCCGGACCAGTCGGTGAACGAGTAGTAGATCGCCTGGATGAAGGGCGAGATGACGAACAGGGCGTAGAACGCGAGCGGCAGCGCCAGGAAGCCCACGATGAAGCGGTACTTGTCGAGCGTCCGGTAGCGCCGGTCGTAGCGCACGCTCTGAGGCGTGAAGCGGGGCGGCAGCAGCACTGCCAGGAAGAACAGCAGCCGGTTCGGCGCCTTGAGTGGGCCCGTCCGCTCCGGTGCCTTCTTCGAAGGTGGGGAATCGTCCACCCGGGTGTCACTCTTCACGCCACTCCGCCCCGCCTCGTTCACGTGCTCGCGTTCTCGGACGATCCGCCGCTGATCAGGACTTCTTGACCTTGACGACGTCAGGGTCCTTGAGGATCCGGGCCCCGGCCTTCTCCATGATGTCCATGGCCTGCTTGGTACCGATCTGGCCCAGCATGAACTTGGCGATCATGTTGTTGAAGTCCTCGCGGAACAGCTCGTTGTACCAGTCCATGTGCTTCGCGATGACGACGTTCTCGCCGGCGGCCTTGATCGCCGCCTGCACGCTCGCCACACCGTGCGGCAATTCCTGGCCGTCGATGGCCCCCTTGACCACCGGCAGGGCGGAGAGCTCCTTGAAGTTGTTCAGGGCGGCTTCCTTGCTGTACATCGCCCGCAACCACTCCAGGCCGCCCTGCCGGTTCTGCGCCTTCTCGGGGACGACGTAGAACTCACCGGCCGGAGCGTTGATCGTGCCGAACGGCATCTTGTCGCCCGAATCCAGCGACGGGCTCGGGCCGAACGACATCCCGAAGTCCTTCGGGGTGGTGTCCTTGGCCTCGTTCTCCACCCAGGAACCGTTGGGCACGAAGACGCACTTGCCCCCCTTGGTCCAGGCGGTCTGCATCTCGGTGTGCGCCTCGGTGCCGTCGAAGCCGGTCAGGACGTACTTCTTGGCGACCAGTTCCTCCCAGGCCTCGAAGACGTCCTTGACCGCGTCGTTCTTCCAGGCGCCCGGCTCGAGGTGGTCCATGGCCGTGGTGATCTCGCGCCCGCCGCGCTGCGCGAACATCGTGTAGATGCTGAAGAACATGTACCGCGGGTGGCCGCCCGGGTAGCTCCAGCCGTGGATGCCCTTGGCCTTGGCCTTCTTGCAGACGGCCAGCATCTCGTCCCAGGTCTTCGGGTACGCGGAATCCAGGCCCTCCTCAAGGAGCTTCTTGGAGTAGAAGGTGCCGTAGACCGTCAGCGAGATGCCGGCCTGGAAGGTGCCAGGACCACCGAAATTGCCGCTCGCCTCGACCGCCGGTTCGAGGATGTCGCGCACCTTGACGCTCGGGTCGTCCCACGACGGCGCGTCGAGCAGCTCGGTGAGGTCCGCCACCTGCTTGTTGGAGACCAGCTTGCCGGGGTTCATCTGGTCGGCGCCGGAGTTGTTGATGACGTCGGCCGTCGGGTTGCCGCGGACGATCTTCGGCTGCACCTGAGTGGCGACCTTCGTCGTCGACTTCTGGCCGGCGTCCGAGTCCGGGTACCGCTTCTTGTACATGTCGGTCACGAACTGGGCGTACTTGTCGCCATAACCGCCGTTGAAGACGACCACGGCGAGTGCGGCGTCCGGCTTCACGCCGAGCGGGTTCTTCTTGGACTTCTCGCCCTTCTCCGCCTTGTTCTCGTCCCCGCCACCGCTCGCGCAGGAGCTCAGGGCGCCCATGGCCGGCACTGCGAGAAGGCTGGTGGCCGCGGCCCTCTTCATCACGTCACGACGGTTGATGCTGGTGGATCCCATGCTCAAGTCCTCGCCTTCCAGGACTCAGGCGGCGTACGGGGCTCCCGACAGCTCGCCAGTGGCGAAGGGCCCGACACCGCGGGTCAGTTGAAGCTCTGGTGGTACCGAACGTGCGACAACTACATGGCAAGGGCTCGCACCCGCCACTCAGGGTGCCGATAGGTATAGTCCACTTCTCGGCGGCAGAGCAAGATCGAATGCAGCTTGGGCCAGCAGTCTTTCCCGAGTTGAGACCTCGCGGAGACACGACCTGGTTCGTTCACGGCGTGAGCAAATTCAGCCGAAGCAATCGAACGCGTCCGGGCCCCGCCGCGACTCCCCTCCATCGATCTTCCCTGGCGCCCGTTCGCACCTCATTGGACTTTCTCCTGAGTCCCCTTGGACTTTCCCTTGAGGTCCGTCGCACCTCCCGGCTCCTCCGACGCTTTCAACAGCCTTGACACCACCCTCCACTTGGCGCCCTACTGGACCTTGAGCAGCGACTTGACAACGTTGTCCAACTCGCAGGGAGGGGTTCGGGGATGCCGCACAGATCACGCAGGCCTCGCTTCAGACACCATCGTTCGGCCGTGGTCCTCACAGCGGCCGCGTTCACGCTCGTCGCGACAGCGCAGGGCGCCGCGATGGCCAAACCGGAGGAACCGCCGAAAGCGGCGCGGGAGTTCGTCTCCTCGTTCGAGGAGGGCGAGGCCCAGCCCGACTGGCTGAACACCGTGGAGACCGGCCCCGACGGCAAGAAGCGGACCGCCGGTGTCAACGGCGCGTTCAGTGCGGGGATACCCGGAAGTGTGAACGACCACATCACGGAGGTCCGCGCGAGCGGCGAGAACTCCGGGAGCGGTGAGGTCAAGGAGAATCTGATCGACGGGGAGCCCACCAGCAAGTGGCTCACCTTCGCGCCGACCGGCTGGGTCGAGTTCGACCTGGACGAACCGGCCAAGGCCGTGATGTACGCGCTGACGTCGGCGAACGACCACGACGAGCGCGACCCCAAGGACTGGACCCTCCAGGGCTCCACGGACGGCAAGGACTGGAAGGTCCTCGACACCCGCAAGGGTGAGGCGTTCGACAAGCGCCACCAGACCAAGAAGTACGAGTTCGACAACGCCACCGCCTACGCCCACTACCGCCTGGAGGTCACCGCCAACAACGGCGCGTCCGACGCCCTCCAGCTCTCCGACGTCCAGCTCTCCGTGGGCGGCAGCGAGGCGCCCGCCCCCGAGGACATGCTCTCCCTCGTGGACCGCGGCCCCAGCGGCTCCCCGACCGCGAAGTCGGGCGCCGGGTTCACCGGCAAGCGCGCGCTGCGCTACGCGGGCACCCACAAGGTGGACGGCCGCGGCTACTCGTACAACAAGGTCTTCGACGTGAACGTCTCGGTGCGCCGTGACACCGAGCTGTCGTACCGGATCTTCCCGTCCATGGCGGAGGGCGACCTCGATTACGACGCCACGAACGTGTCCGTGGACCTGGCCTTCACCGACGGCACCTATCTGAGTGACCTCAAGGCCATGGACCAGCACGGCTTCCCGCTGACCCCGCAGGGCCAGGGTGCCGCGAAGGGCCTCTACGTCAACCAGTGGAACAACGTGGCCGCGCGTATCGGGCAGGTCGCGCGCGGCAAGACCGTCGACCGGGTGCTCGTCGCGTACGACTCCCCCAAGGGCCCGGCGAAGTTCCGCGGCTGGGTGGACGACGTCTCCCTGAAGGAGAAGGCCCCGGCGAAGCCGAAGGCCCACCCTTCGGACTACGCGGACACCACCCGCGGCACCAACTCCAGCGGCGGCTTCTCGCGCGGCAACACCTTCCCCGCGACGGCCGTCCCGCACGGCTTCAACTTCTGGACGCCGGTGACCAACGCGGGCTCCCTGAGCTGGCTCTACGACTACGCGCGGGGCAACAACGCGGACAACCTGCCGACGATCCAGGCGTTCAGCGCGAGCCATGAGCCGAGCCCCTGGATGGGTGACCGGCAGACGTTCCAGATGATGCCTTCGGTCGACAAGGACACCCCGTCCGCGTCCCGCACGAAGCGCGCGCTGCCCTTCAAGCACGAGAAGGAGACGGCACGCCCGCACTACTACGGCGTGACGTTCGAGAACGGTCTGAAGGCCGAGATGGCCCCGACCGATCACGCAGCGATGATGAAGTTCACCTATCCCGGTGACGACGCGAGCGTCATCTTCGACAACGTCTCGGAGAAGGGCGGCCTCACCCTCGACAAGGAGAGCGGTGTCGTCAGCGGCTTCTCGGACGTCAAGTCCGGGCTCTCCACCGGCGCGACCCGGCTCTTCGTGTACGGGACCTTCGACTCCCCCGTAACGGCCGGCGGCAAGCTCGACGGCGGCGGTGGCGGTGACGTCACCGGCTACCTGCGCTTCAAGGCGGGCAAGGACCGCACGGTCAACCTGCGCCTGGCGACCTCGCTCATCAGCCTCGACCAGGCCAAGGCCAACCTGAACCGCGAGATCCCGTCCGGCACCTCCTTCGACCGCGTGAAGAACCGCGCCCAGAAGAGCTGGGACGACATCCTCGGCAAGGTGGAGGTGGAGGGCGCGAGCGAGGGCCAGCGGACCACGCTCTACTCCAGCCTCTACCGGCTCTACCTCTATCCCAACTCCGGCTTCGAGAAGGTTACTTCGGCCGACGGCAAGTCGAAGTACCAGTACGCGTCGCCCTTCTCGCCGCAGACGGGCCCCGACACCCCGACCCACACCGGTGCGAAGATCGTCGACGGCAAGCCGTACGTCAACAACGGCTTCTGGGACACGTATCGCACGACCTGGCCCGCCTACTCGCTCCTCACGCCGAAGAAGGCCGGTGAGCTCGTCGACGGCTTCGTGCAGCAGTACAAGGACGGCGGCTGGACATCCCGTTGGTCCTCGCCGGGCTACGCGGATCTGATGACGGGCACCTCGTCCGACGTGGCGTTCGCCGACGCGTACGTCAAGGGCGTGGACTTCGACGCCAAGGACGCGTACGACGCGGCGCTGAAGAATGCGACCGTGGTGCCGCCGAGTTCGGGCGTCGGCCGCAAGGGCATGGAGACCTCGCCCTTCCTCGGCTACACGCCCAGCGAGACACACGAGGGCCTGTCCTGGGCGCTGGAGGGTTACCTCAACGACTACGGCATCTCACGCATGGGCGAGGCCCTCTACAAGAAGACGGGCGAGAAGCGCTACAAGGAGGAGTCGGAGTACTTCCTCAACCGCGCCCGTGACTACGTGAAGCTCTTCGACGACAAGGCCGGGTTCTTCCAGGGCAAGAGCAAGAAGGGCGAATGGCGGGTCCCGTCCGACAAGTTCGACCCGCGTGTGTGGGGTTACGACTACACGGAGACGAACGCCTGGGGCTACGCCTTCACCGCCCCGCAGGACTCGCGCGGCCTGGCCAACCTGTACGGCGGCCGCAAGGGCCTCGGTGACAAACTGGACAAGTACTTCGCCACTCCGGAGACCGGCTCCGCCGAGTTCGCGGGCTCCTACGGGGGCGTCATCCACGAGATGACCGAGGCACGCGACGTACGCATGGGCATGTACGGGCACTCCAACCAGGTCGCCCACCACGCCGCCTACATGTACGACGCGGCCGGTGAGCCGGCCAAGACGCAGGAGAAGGTCCGCGAGGTCCTCTCCCGCCTCTACACCGGCAGCGAGATCGGGCAGGGCTACCACGGCGACGAGGACAACGGCGAGCAGTCGGCCTGGTACCTCTTCTCCTCGCTCGGCTTCTATCCGCTGGTCATGGGCAGCGGCGAGTACGCGATCGGTTCGCCGCAGTTCACCAAGATGACCGTGCACCTGGACAGCGGGCGTGACCTGGTCGTCAAGGCGCCGAAGAACAGCGCGAAGAACGTGTACGTGCAGGGCCTGAAGGTCAACGGCAAGAAGTGGACCTCGACTGCCCTTCCCCACAAGGAGATCGCACGCGGCGGCGTCCTGGAGTTCGACATGGGCCCGAAGCCCTCGTCGTGGGGCACGGGCAAGAACGCCCAGCCGACGTCGGTCACGCAGGACGACGAGGTGCCGTCGCCGCGCGGTGACGCCATCAAGGATGACGGCGCGCTCTTCGACAACTCCTCCGCCACCGACGCGACTTCGGACGCGGCCGTCGATCTGCCGGTCGCCAAGGAGACCAAGGCGGTGCAGTACACGCTGACGTCGTCGAAGGACAAGGCGAAGGCGCCGCGCGGCTGGGTCCTCGAAGGCTCCGCCGACGGCGAGAAGTGGCGGGAGCTGGACAAGCGGTCGGGTGAGTCCTTCGCCTGGGACCAGCAGACCCGGGTGTTCACGGTCGACGATCCGGGGACGTACCGGCACTACCGGCTCGTGCCCGAGGGGTCGGCGACGCTCGCGGAGGTCGAGCTGCTCGGCTGAGCTGACTGGGTGAGCTGGCTGGCTGGCTGAGCGAGGGTATTGCAGAAAAGTCGCACCGACACGCCGACAGTTTCGGCGTGTCGGTGCGACTTTCTAGCATTCGCCGAACTCGCACCAGACGATCTTGCCGGGGTCGCGTTCGGCGACACCCCACTTGTCGGCCAGAGCCGCCACGAGCAGAAGGCCCCGCCCCGACTCGTCGGCGTCGCCGACGCCGTCGCCCGGCCGGGGCCACCCGCCGCCACTGTCGTGCACTTCCACGCGCAGTACGTCGCCCTCGTAACGGAGGTGGAGCCGGAACCCCCGCCCGGGTGGGACCCCGTGCAGCAGGGCGTTTGTCGTCAACTCGCTGACGCAGAGAGCGATGTCGTACGCGCGTTCACCGACCTCCCAGTCAGCGAGCGCGGCGCTCACGAAGGCGCGGGCGGCGGGGACGGACTGGCGTTCACGCCGGTAGAAGCGTTCGCGTGGAGTTTCGTCGTTCACGTGACGAGAGTCACACTCCGTGGTCATCATGGAGCAGTGCGTGAACCCGTACTGCTGGGCTGTACGGGTTCACTGCGTGAATGCGGAGCTTCTGATGGGGAGTTGGACGGCATGAGCAGTCCCAAGCGACGGTCACGAAGGAACGCCTCAGCCATGCGGATGGTGGGGGCGTTGCTCGCCGTCCACCGCGAGGCTGCGGGCTACACGCAGAGGTCTCTGGCCGAGCGGTTCGTCATCAGCGAGGAGGCCATCGCTTCTATTGAGCAGGGGCGGCGGCCTCTCAAGATGGATTTGGCAATCCAGCTGGACGAGCTCCTAAGTACCAACCGGACGTTGGAGACGGCCGTCGACAATATGCCGGAGGTGGATCTGGTTCCTCGGTGGGCGGAGGAGTATTTGAATTGTGAGCGGGAGGCTATTGCGATCTCCGTGTACGAGAGCCTGCTCGTCCCCGGCCAGCTTCAGACCGAGGGGTACGCACGGGCGGTCTTCCGCAGCCGCGTTCCGGTGTACGACGAGGACGAGATCGAGCAGCTCGTGGCGACACGCATCGAGCGACAGGCGATCTTGCATCGCAAGGTCCCGCCGACTACCAGCTTCGTACTCTGGGAAGCGGCACTACGAGATTGGCTCGGCGGCAAGGGCGTATATGCCGAGCAACTCCGCCATCTTCGCGAATACGCTGAAATCCCGGGGCTTTCCCTGCAAGTTATGCCGCTCGGACGCACCACACACGCGGGGCTCAACGGTCCCTTCGTCCTGCTGGAGACACCTGAACACCAGAGGCTCGCGTACACAGAGACACAACGCGGAAGCCGACTGATCGCTGATCCCGATGAGGTAGCGATCCTTACCCAGAAATATGCGATGCTGCGGACACAGGCCCTCAACTCAGAGGACACCATGGGCCTGTTGGACCAACTGCTAGGAGAGCAATGAGCGGCAGCACCGCGCTTGAGTGGTTCAAGTCCAGCTACAGCGGCGACGAAGGCGGCCAATGCCTAGAAGTCGCCTACACCTGGCGCAAGTCCAGCCACAGCAGCGAGCAGGGCGGCGCCTGCCTGGAATTCGCCGCCCACCCCACCGCCGTACACATCCGCGACTCCAAGAACCCGGACGGCGGCCCGCAGCTCGCCGTGGCCCCCGACGCCTGGAGCGCCTTCCTGGCCCTCCCCCAGGCCCCAGCCTGACCGGCACGTGCGCTACTACCTCTACGTGTCCGGCTCCAAGCTGGACATGCTGTACGAGCAGATCCCGCCCAAGCTGCTCAAGCGGCTCGCCGTCGAGGCGAAGGTCGACCTGAAGGTGCTGAGCGTCGCCGTGCAGTCGTCGCCGCGCGCGGAGGCCGGCACGTACGACCGGCTCGACATCGTCGAGAAGTATCTGGAGCGGGAGTTCGACGTCAGCTGGATGACGGAGCCGAGGCCCTGGTTCCGGGGTGATCTGGGGCTGCGGATCGCGGGGTACGGGGCGGCCGACCGGCCGACGTTCATGACGGGACGCGAGGGTGACACCGTCATCGCGCTCATCGGGTCGGCGCACCATCTGATCGGGCAGCGGACGGCTGTCGACACGATCCAGGCGGCCTACTCGAACCTGCCGTCGTTGTTTCAGCTCCTGCACGACGCTCCGGACGGCCGCCCCCAGGCGAACAGGCAGTCCCCGCTGCGCCAAGTCCTGGACTTCTCCAAGTCGTTGACGGTACCGCCCGTCTACAGCGAGTTCCTCGCGCGGCGCCTGCTGCACGGCACCGTCACCGGGGAGGACGGGCGCGAACTGGAGGTCGTCATCGGCACGCCGCTGTACGTGGCGATGGCGGACGGGGATCAGGAGCAGGGGGCCTGAGTGGAGCAGGGTGCGGCACGCGCCGACCTGGGCCGGATGCGGCTGGCCGGGGATGTCGAGGGCCTGTGCCGGGTCCTGCGGTCCGGCGAGTTCCCCATGGCACGGCAGGCCGCCGCGCTGCTCGGTGACATCGGTGGCCCGACGGCAGCCGACGCACTCCTCGACTGTCTGGAGCGGCCTGAGAGCTACCCGCGCTATCTCCACCTGCGGGCCCTCGCCTCGCTGGGGAAGCTGCGTGAGCGCCGCGCGGTCCCGCTGTTGCTGCGGCTGCTGCACGACGGGCGGCTGGAGAACCACGGCCAGGAAGAAGGGGTGTTCCGGGCCCTGGCCGCCATCGGCGGGCCCGAGGTCGTCAGCGAACTGATCGGCAGGCTGGCCGAGCCGCGCCCTTCGAAGCTGGTGGTCGACGCGGTGGCCGCGCTGCGCCCGCCGGAAGCCGTGCCCGCGTTGCTGGCCGCGCTCTGGACGCTGCTGCCCGGTGACGAGGTGCACGCGGTGCGGGTGCTCGGTGCGATGCGCGATCCCCGTACGGGAGCGGCGCTGCTGTTCCTCGTGGCCTCGGAAGGCACCTCTGCCGAACTGCGCAGGGCGGCGGTCCGGGCGCTCACCGAACTTCCGGAGGAGTCCTGGCCCCCGCCGGCAGGCTGGATCCCCGAGATCATGCTGCGGCGCGCGCTGCGTGATCCGGATGCCGCGACCGCACGGCCCGCGGCGGAGCTCCTCTCCAGGACCAAGACAGGCCGGGACGAACTGCGGGGCCATCTCAGGGATGCCTCGCCGGGGCGCCGGGCGCCCTACCGGGCTCCGAGCTGTTCCGGCGTCACGGTCTGCGCCCTCATCCAGGACCGGCCCGAACTCTTCGGCGAGGCACACGATTACCGGGACGTTCCGGCGCTGGTCAAGCTCCTTGACGAGGCGAACCCGACCCTGCGCAGGGCCGCGGCCTCCGCGCTCGGCGCCGTGGGAGGCACGGCGGCGGGCGGCGCGCTCCTCGCCGCGCTCGGCGACGAACGGATCGGGGAGGCGGCCGCGCGGGCTATGACCCGCCTGCCGGAGCCACCCGTACAGGAGCTGCTCGCGCTGCTGTCCGGAGGCGGCGATGCGACCCAACGGGGTTTTGCGGCGCGGGCGTTGGGGGTTCTGGGCTGCACGGAGGCCGCTCCTGCGCTCCTTGCCGCCCTGGACGACACCGGTACGCCGGGGCTGCGGACCGCCGCCGTCGACGCGCTCGCCGCGCTGCGCCACCGCCCGGCGGCCGAACGCCTCGCGGCCCTGGCGGGGGACGAGGAGCAGCCCGGCACGCTCCGGGCCCGCGCCGTGCGCGCACTGGGGCTGATCGGGGCGCGGGAGTCGCTGCCGGTGGTGTTGGCCGCTGTGCGGGACCCGTCGGAGCCGGTGCGGTTACAGGCGGTGCGGGCTCTGGGCGAGTTCCCCGTGACCGAGACGGCCGGGGCGGCAGAGGCGGCCGAGGCGCTCGGGGTGGTCGCCGCTCTGGACGTGAACCTCGATGTCGCACGGGCCGCCGTCGAAGCCCTGGGCCGGGTCGGCGCCCCGGCAGGACCTGTCCTCGTATCCCTGGCGCAGCGGCTCCGGAGGGACGTCGCCGATGAACTGATCGCCGCGCTCACGCACTGCCCCGGGGCCGAGGCGGTCGCGGGGCTCTGCCAGTTGGCCGGGGCGATCCTGCCGGAGGACGCCCATGTGGCGGTGGCCGAGGCGCTGGGTGTGCGACGCGCGCCGGAGAGTGCCGGGCCCCTGGTGGCGCTGCTGGCCGACGACCGGCGGTACTCCAGCCGTGGCGCCGCCGTGCGGGCCCTCGCCGAGCTGGGCACCGAGGAGGCCGACGAGTACGTGCTGGCCTACTGCCGCAGGACCGGCCACGACGGCGAGGCACAGCGTGCGGCCCTCACCGTCATCGCGGACCGCCGGGAAATCGAGTGCGCCCAGGCATCCGGCCGACTACAGTCGCCACCGTGTCCGTGACCAAGTAACTCCAGGTGCCCCACCCGCCCCGCGGGTCCGGCACGGAAGCGTCCTGTCTTCCTCCGCCCCCGCCGGTCGACGGCCCGGGGCCGACCTGGAGTGCTCGTTCCGTGAACACCTTTCCCCGGCGCACGCTCACGCTTGCCCTTCTCTCCCTCCTGCAGTTCCTCATCGCGATCGACGTCACCGTCGTGAACGTGGCCCTCCCCGCCATCGGGGAGCGCTTCGACGCGGGACCGGCCGCCCTGTCCTGGGTGGTCACCGGCTACACGCTCGTCGGTGGCGGCCTGCTGCTGCTCGGTGGGCGGCTCACCGATCTGCTCGGCAGGCGGCGGATGTTTCTGCTCGGCGCCGCGCTGTTCGCACTCGCGTCGCTCGCGGCGGGGCTCGCACCGAACCTGGAGACGCTGATCGCCGCCCGCTTCGCGCAGGGCGCGGGCGAGGCCCTTGCCTCGCCTGCCGCGATGTCACTGATCGCGCTGCTCTTCCCCGGTCCCGAGGAGCGCGCCAGGGCGCTCGGGGTGTGGGGGGCGATCTCGGCGGGCGGGCTCGTTGTCGGCGTACTGCTCTCCGGAGTGATCGTCCAACTCCTCGACTGGCGCTGGATCTTCGGCATCAATGTGCCCCTCGCGGCGTTCGTCATCGCGCTCACGCCCATGCTGGTGCGGGCGGACGGTTCGCGTGTCGCGGGCCGTCGGCTCGACCTTCCCGGTGCCGCGCTCCTGACGGGCGGTCCCCTCACGCTCGTCTACGGTGTCCTGCGCGGGTCTGTGGCGGCGATGTTCGCCGGGGCCGTGCTCCTGGCCGCCTTCATCCTCGTAGAGGCGCGTACGAAGAGTCCGCTGGTGCCGCTCTCGTTCTTCGCGCACCGCACCCGCGCGGTGGCCAACGCGGCGACGGTCCCGCTCAGCGCGGGCCTCTCCACGAGCTTCTTCCTGCTCACCCTCTACATGCAGGACGCCGTCGGACTCTCGCCGCTCCAGGCCGGGTTGGCGTACCTTCCTTTCTGTGCCGCGCTCTTGTCGGCGATCCTCCTGACGCCCCGGCTGATGGGGGCGATCGGCACCAACCGCACCGCGCTGCTCGGTCTCCTCGTCACGGCGGCGGGGCTCGGCTGGCTGGCCCGGCTGCCGGACGAGGGCGGCCTGTGGATAGATGTACTGCCGGGCATGATCGGCGTCGCGGCCGGCATGGGCGTCGGCCTGCTGGCCCTGCAGAACGCGGCCCTCTCCGACGTCACCGAAGACGACGCGGGCACTGCTTCCGGCGTCCAACGCTCCGTCGACCAACTCGGCGGCTCGCTCGGGCTCGCGGTTCTGGTGGGTACGGCGATCGGTGGCGGCAGCGCTCAAGGGCCGGATTTCCGGGCGGCGTTCGGGTGGGCGGCGGTGTGCGTGCTCGTCACGGTGGTGGGCATGGCTGTGGCCGGGCGCAGGAAGTAGCGCGGCATCGCGTAACGGTCACCGGGTGGGCGGGGCCTGGTGGGCCCGCCCAGTGCCGGCCGCAAAGGGTCCCGGGTGTGCGCGCCCTCCGCGAACGCCGCCGCGTAGGCGCGCTCGCCGAGGGTGTGGCGCACCGCGGTTCGGACTCGATGTGGGCCTCGTGGAGCGGGCGCGGGCCCGTCAGCGCGACGCCCGTCGTCCGCAGGAGTCGGGCCGCCGCGGTAATGGCTCGACAGCGTGATGTCGCCGTGCCTAAGATCTACGGCGACATCGCGTGTCGGTCACCGGCTGGGTGAGGCATGGAGGTGTCGGGAGGTGCCTTCTGGAGGCATTCCTTGTCAGTCGAACTGAATCACACGATCATCCACGCCCGGGACAACCGGGAGTCCGCCGAGTTCTTCGCGGACCTGCTGGGCCTTGGGATCGCCTCGGAGTGGGGCCCGTTCATCGCGGTGCAACTGAGCAACTCCGTCACCCTGGACTTCGCGACCGTCCCCGCGGACAAGATCACCCCGCAGCACTACGCCTTCCTGATCTCCGAGGCGGAGTTCGAGGCGGCGTACGAGAAGATCAGGGCACGGGGCGTCGAGCACTGGGCCGATCCGCATCAGAAGCTGCCGGGTGAGATCAACACCAATGACGGCGGCCGTGGTGTGTACTTCCTGGACCCGTCGCGGCACGCCATGGAACTCATCACGGTGCCGTACGGCGGCTTCCCGAAGTAATCACCGAACCGCCCCTCATGACGGGCAGCTCTCCTCCTTGTCCCCCCGGTACGTCCGGTACAGCGGCAGCTTCTCCTCGTCGCCGGAGCGGTCCACCGGGGGGAACTCGATGACCGGGACGGGCTTGCAGACGGCCCACTGGTCGTTCTCGCCCGGACCGGTGAACCCGTAGGTGCCGCCCGCCCCGACGAGACAGCCGGTGCACGTCCCGCCGTCGATGGTCGACAGGGTGAGCGTGCTGTACACGTCCTTGGTGGAGGGCAACGCGTTGATCTCGCCGTACGTACGGTCGACCGCGGAAACGAAGAGAGCGAACCCGTCGTAGTACATGGCCGCGTACCCGTCCTGCAATGCCTCGTCTCCCAGCCCGTGCTCGCTCTGGATCTTCTTGAAGCGCGCGTGGAAGGGCGAGAAGCCCGAGGGTGCGTCGCCGGGGTTCTTGGCCCAGTCCGGGTCGTAGGCCGAAGCGTCGACGATCGTGGCGTCGGCCCTGCGCAGGCTGCGTTCGGTGCCGGCGGAAGTGAGCGTCGGCTCCAGGCCGATGCCGACCTTGAGGATCCGGAGCTTGCCGCCGCTGCGGTCGCAACCCCCCTCGTTGGCGAGGCGGTTGATGAACGCCGGCAGATCCTGGTCTCGGCCTGCGAAGAAAACCGTGTCCGCCTTGTCGCGGCAGATCCTCGCGACGGCGTCGGCGAAGCGCTGCGGGATGCCCTGGTCGTCGCCCGAGGAGCCGATGTAGTGGGAGTTGTGGTTCTTCAGGTCGTAGGTCTTGCCGAAGTGCCGGTCGAAGACCTCCCGCAGGTTCTTGGAGTACACGTCGCCCTCGCGGCTGTCCCAGAGCAGCAGGCCCTTCTCCTTCTGCGGGTAGCGGTCCAGGTAGCGGGAGAGGGCCTTGGCGAACTGTTCGTTGTTGGGCGACGTCTTGAAGAAGTACCGGAAGTTCATGGAGGCGGCGGTGATCACCGGGCCGACCGTGGGGATGCCGCGCCTGGTGAGCTCGCCGACCGCTTTGCGGGTCTCCGTCGTACTGCTCGGGATGCCGGTCACGCCCACCAGCGGGGCCTCGGGGTCCCGCGCCAGCTCGGCGAGACGGTCGACGACGGGCTCCCACTCGTCGAGATGCTTGCCGTCGGGGGCGAAGAGCAGCTGGTAGTGCGGCCCGCTGGCGCTGTTCGCCTCCAGCTGCGCCGCGAGGGCCCCGGCGAGGGCGCGCCGGATCATGTCGCCGGTCATCGCGCTGGACTCGTCCGACGTGAAGGGCATCATCATCGCGATGCGTACGTAGGGGATGCGGGTGCTGCTGTCCGACGGGTTCTCCCAGTCCCGCGCGACCCGGGCGTTCTCCTCGGCCACGGCCTCGATGAGGCTCTCGGTCTCCTCGTCCGCGTCGAAGGCCTGGTCGGTGACCCCGACGCACTCCCCCGCGATCTCCTCGAGGCCGTCCCCGCACGGACCGGGCCGCGAGCTGTTCCAGGTGACGAGGCCCGCGACGAGGGCGATGACCACGACCGCGGCCACGAGCCATTCGAGGGGCCCCCACTCCTTGGGCGGGTGGTTGAACATCATGACCCCTCACTGGCGGGGACGGGCAGGATCTGCCGTCTGCGGGCGGCCGTCGGCCAGTCGCGGGCGGCCCTGCCAAGGGCTGCGTACCAGGTGCGGTGGCGGCGGGAGAGGAATGCGAGTTCGTCGCCGACCGCCTGGCACAGGGTCTCGGCATCCGGGTCGATCGCCGCGTCGGCGTACGGCTCGGACAAGTACCACAAGGCGTGCAGCAGCCGGTTGATGCTGCGGCCCGCCTCGTCGAGGTGGCTGAAGCGGGAGGCGTGCTCCCCGAGCGCGATCTCCACCCGGTGATCGCTCCAACCGCCCGTGTCTTCGGGGAAGTTCGCGTCCCGTCCGGTTCCTCCCGACGGCGGCGTGGGAGCGGTGGCACAGTGCCGCAGGCATTCCAGCCAGTGCTGAACGCTCTGCGCGGCCTCCTCCGCGCCGAACTCGTCCGCCAGGATGTCCACCGCCTGCGCCGCGTTCCCGGCGGCCAGGCTGTGCCGCAGCGCGTCCGCTTCTCCGGTGTCGGAGCGCTGCACGTGGTGCCGGTGCAGGAGGCGGTGGATCTCGTGCCAGCTGTGCGCGTCGTCGGGGGGTGGCGAGGTGCGGCGCGCCTCATGGACGAGGAGCGACTGGAGGAGCCTGCTCTCGACCAACGGCGCCCCGACGGGGACGGACTGCTGCCACTGCCGCTCCACGAGGTACTGCGCCGCCGCGTTGGCGGGCAGCTGCTCCGGGCCGTCCAGACGCAGGTCCTCGGCGAGGGCCTCCGCGGTCTCGTTGTCCCGCGCCAGGCACAGCACGAGGAGCCGGTCGCGCTGGCGCCGGTCGGGCAGCAGATCCTCCAGGAGCACCTGCGTGACCGGGCGCCCCTGCGGGGTGGGCAGGTCAAGCAGGTCCCTGGGGGCCACCGTGCGGTTGTGCCGGGCCGCGTGCACCACGGCGTCGCACAGGACGGTGGTGGCCGCCGGGTGCCCTCCGGTCAGCGAGTGCAGCGCCGACGCCAGGTGCGGGTGGAGCAGCCGCGCGGACGCCCGGTCGAGCATCGAGAGGACGTCGTCCCTGCTCAGTGGCGTGAGCGGCACGACGAGCAGCCCGGCGGACGGATCGTGGCCGGTGCGCTGCCAGATGGCGGCGGCCTGCTTGCGCCGCGCTCCGCCCGCGGCCGGCAGCAGGTCGGCCAGTTCGCGGCGTACCGCCTGCGGCGCCTCCTCCTGCGGTACGTCCCCGAGGCGGGTGGCGACGACGGTGATCCGGTCGCGGTGAGGCCGCTGCGCGCTGGCGCGGTGTTCGAGGAGCAGTTCCAGGAAGCGCCGCCCCGCGGGGGCGTGCGCCTCGTCGACGAGGATCAACGGCCAGGGTTCACGGTTCAGGTGCCGCACCAGGCCGTACGTGGCGGCCACCTCTTCCAGGAAGGCGGCCATGAGGGTGTTCTCGACGGCGTTGCGGTAGTCGCCGCCCCGGTGGAAGCGCCGGCCGAGCTCGAGCAGAGCGTCCGGCTTCGTGGTGGCGCCGTCCGGCGTGGTGTGCCGCTTCCCGTACCAGCTCCGGGCCGGGGCGAGGCCGCGCAGGGACTGGAGTTCCCCCAGGATCGCCGCGGTGACCGGCAGCGAGTCGTCGTCGTCCGCCGCCTCGGCGACGGAGGCCTCGACCCGCTCCGACCACTGCCGCGCCACGTCCCGCTCGGCGCCGGCGAGCAGCCCGCCGGCGACCAGTAGCCGGGCGTGCCGGGCGCACACGGCGTCCCGCCCGTCCGCGTCGCCGAGGGACCAGCCGGAGACCGCGAACAGGCCGGGCACCAGGACGGGGAAGTGGCCGAGCTCGGGAGCGAGCGCGCACACGATCCGCTCCAGGACCTGTACGAAGTCGGCGGCCGGCGCGGCGGGCACGCCCCCGGCCTGTGCGAGGACGACGGCCGCGGCGGCGGTCACCCCCGGCGCCACGGCTTGCACGTGGGCCAGTGGGAGCCTCTTGTCGTAATGCCGCGCGAGCCCGTCGAGGACGGCGCTGCGGCCGAGGCCGTGCTGTCCGGTGAGCAGGACGACGGGCACGTCGTCTCCGAACTCCCGTTTTCTGCGGGCCCGTTCGTCGTAGGCGAGGCCGGTGAGCGACGGCACAAGCGAGCCCACCAGCGGGCCGCGACCGTACAGCAGTGGTGTTTCCGGCTTGCCCATCCGACGACTTCCTGCTTCCCCCTGGGAGCCTTCGGCCACCACCGGGGCGAGACGCAGCGCTCCCCCGGACATCAGCCTCTGACTACTGCTCCAAGTCCCCTCGGAACAGAGGAACTTACCCCCCTTCGCTTCAGGGATGCGGGTAAATCTCCAGATCGACCCGTTCTGGGATGTTCGCCGCCGCGCGCACCTCTCCCGGGTACGCGAGCCTGACCCTTCGCAGCCCGGACAAGCCTGCCAGGTGCGAGAGATCGATGTCGGTGCCCTGGGTGAGATGGATCTCCACGAGCCCCGGCAGCCTCCGGGCGATGCGCCGCAACGACACCGGCGCGCCCGGCTTCGCGTACACGTAGAGGTGGGTGACCTGGGAGACCTGCGCCTTGGGGTCGAAGAGCAGTGTGCTCAGCTGCTCCGGGGAGAGGGTCAGCGTGCGCAGCTCGGGCAGCTGGGCGAGCAGGGCGCCCCACCCGTCGGGCAGCAGCCGCTCCCCCGCCTCGTGCAGGCGCAGCTCCTCGAGGGTCTGGAAGTGCCTGATCTCCGTGACGTCGACCGTGCCCATGGGCAGGGCGAGAACCCGCAGGCCGGTGAGGCGGGACAGATCGGCGAGCCCGCGCCAGGGCACTTGCAGCCCCAGGTGCAGGGCGCGCAGGTTGGGGCACTGAGCCAGCTTCGACAGTGGCTCGAACTGCGGGAGATCCTCGAGGACGAGGGTGTGCAGCCGGGGCAGCCGGGTGAGCGGCGCGGGCTCCCTGAGGTTGCGGCAGCCCTGGAGGGTCAGGCTCTCCAGGGCCGGGAAGTCCGCGAGCAGACCGAGGTCGTCGAGCTGGAGCGCGCCGCGCAGCCTGAGCTCACGCAGGCGCTGCGGGTCCAGCGCCGCGCGTACGGCCTGAGGCGCGAAGTCGCCGTGAATGCCGACGCGTTCGCAGCCGGGCAGCGTCGCGAGGGCTTCGAGTTCGGCCTCCGAGCGCACGGTGACGGGTTGCGAGGGGTCGGCGGTGAGCAGCGGCCGGATGATCTCGTCGGCGTACGGACCGGTCTCGAACCGGTCCCAGTGGCCGAGGAGTTGGGCCCGCACCACGGGCTGGCGGGTGTCGAGGAACTCCCGCAGGCGCGGGATGGCGGCGTCACCGCCGATCTGGCAGATGGCGTGGACGGTCGCCAGCTCCTCGTCCCCGTCCAGCTCCCGCGCACCGGGCAGCAGACCGAGCAGCAGCGGACCCGTGCGCGCGAGGACCCTGGCCTGGCGCAGGCTGCGCGGCGGCACCATGCGCGCCGCCTCGGTCTCGATGGTCAGCCGGACGGCGGGGTCGAGTCGGGTGGCCTGTTCCAGCGAGGCGAGGGCGAGCAGCCGCAGTCTGGCCTGGACCGTCGCGTCCTTCTCGCGGTTGCCGCGCTCGCTGAGCCGCATGAGCAGATCGGCACGTCCGTTGTGGTCGCTCTGCGCGACGGCCATCTGCACCACGTCCTCCCACTGGTCGGCATGGGCGTTCTTCACCAGAATGCCGAAGTCTCGCTCTTCGAGCACCGCCTTGGCCCCGAGATAATCCTGAAAAGTGCGGTGGATGAAGTCCACGGCGCCCGAGGCGGGTTCCCGCAGGACCCCGCTGCGTTCGACGAGGTACTGCAGGGCGTCCTCGGGCTCACCCATCTTCTGGAGGCTCGGCACCTGCGGCTGGAGCCTGCGGACCAGTTCCACGGCGTCGGCACGCTCGATCTGGGTGCGTTCGTTGCGGATCAGCCAGTACGCGAGCCGCTTGAGGGGTTCGGCGGCGGCCTCCTCGCTGAGCTTGAGGCCGCGCAGGCCGCGCTCCACGTCGCGCCGTTCGAGCAGCATGGAAAGAGCCGCCTTGTAGAGGGCGGCCCGCCCGGCGGGCAGATAGCCGTTGCGCTCTCTGTGCAGGGCGCAGATGAGGGTGCACATCAGCGGGTTGCTGGCGAGCCTGCTCAACGACGGCCGGGCGCGCAGGGACTGGATCAGCGCGTCGTCCTCCCCCTCGCGCGCCGAGGCCGCCGTGTGCCACCGCTGGATGAAGCGCCGCAGGTCGGAGGGGCTGAGCGCGTTCAGGGTGAACTCGTGGAACCCCTCGCTCTCCAGCCAGCCGGGGGCGAGCGCGGAGGGGCGGGTGGTGGCGAGCCACAGGTTGCCAGAGAAGGCGGCGAGCAGTCCGCGCAGCCACTCCCTGGTGCGCGTGCGGTCGGCGCGGGGGATCTCGTCGACGCCGTCGATGAGCAGGACCCCGCGGCCGTTCTGCAGCAGGCGCGCCGCCCAGCCCGCGGGTTCGGTGCCCGCCAACGGGCAGCCCATCCGGCGCAGGAAGTCGTCGGGCAGCGGCAGTTCGGTGCCTTCGCGGACCAGGGTGCGCAGCGGCAGGACGAAGGGAACCCGTCCCAGGAGCTGCGGCAGATGGCCCGGCACCGTGTCCTGCTGCGCGGTGGTCAGGGCCAGCCACTGGACGAGCGTCGTCTTGCCCGTACCGGCGAGTCCGTGCAGCAGTACCCGCCGGCGATCGACGAGGACGGTCTCGACGCTCTCCTGAAGTTGTGCCGCCCTTCCCTCGCGGTCCACGTCGGGTTCGTCGTCCGCGGCGGCCGTCGCGACGGCCCGCTGGCTCAGGTAGGCGCTCTCCAGGGGCCATTCCTTGCCGCGGGGGTCGCGCAGATCGACTCCGTAGAGGGTGAGGTTGCCGTGGCGCTTGACGACGTAGCGCGCGTAGTCCTCCTCGAAGCGGGCGTCCGCCACCGTCCAGTCGTCGCCCGAGACACGGCGTGTGAGGACCTCCAACTGGTCCCGCAGTCGCCGCAGTTCGAGGAACTCCTCCAGCTGGGCGCGGGCCGCGAATCCGGGCCGCTGGGTGAAGAACCGCACGAGGTGTACGCAGGCGGTCCGCAGGAGTACGTCATGGAAGAGCGCCGCGTCGCGGGTGAGCAGCCTGCGTGTGTCGGGTCCGGCCTTGCGGGACAGCTCCTTGGCCAGTTCTTCGGGCCCGAGGACGAAGACCTGCACGTCGTCCATGTCGAGCTCGCCGAGGGCGAAGAGGGTGCGGGTCAGGGCCTGCCCGACGGCGTCGTGCTCGTCGTCCGCGATCGGCCGCTCGTGCGGCCCCGCCGCGCGCACCGCACGGCGCACCAGCTCCCGCGCGAGCCGGTGCATGTCGTCCTTGCTGAGCGAGGGCTGGTCCCCGGCGAAGGAGAGCATTCCCTTGATCCGTACGGGCCGTTCGGTGTACTCGGCCCCGGGCGCCTTGGGCGGCGGAAGCAGCAGCCGCTTCAGCAACGGCACCACGACCGAGGACGCGACCTTGATTCCCATTGTTCCCGCGTCCACAGAAACCTCCGTCGCCGCCGCGCGCTTTCCGGCACCCACAACGCCCCGTGCTCAAAGCGTAGGGCCCGCACCCCCCTGCGAGGGGGATGCGGGCCCAACTGCCTTACGGCAATGCTTCCTTGCGCCTGTGACTACTTCCGGATGAGCGAACGCAGCACGTACTGCATGATGCCGCCGTTGCGGTAGTAGTCCGCCTCACCGGGGGTGTCGATGCGGACGACCGCGTCGAACTCCACGCCCGTGTCGGTCGTGACCTTGACGGTGCGCGGCGTACGGCCCTCGTTCAGCTCGGTCACGCCGGTGAAGGAGAAGGACTCCTCGCCGGTGAGGCCGAGGGTCACGGCGGACTGGCCCTCCGGGAACTGGAGCGGCAGGACGCCCATGCCGATGAGGTTCGAGCGGTGGATGCGCTCGTACGACTCGGCGATGACGGCCTTGACGCCGAGGAGCGCGGTGCCCTTGGCGGCCCAGTCGCGGGACGAGCCGGAGCCGTACTCCTTGCCCGCGAGGATCGCGAGCGGGGTGCCGGCCGCCTGGTAGTTCTGCGAGGCGTCGTAGATGAAGGAGACCGGACCGCCCTCCTTCGTGAAGTCGCGGGTGAAGCCGCCCTCGGTGCCCGGCGCGATCTGGTTGCGCAGGCGGATGTTGGCGAACGTGCCGCGGATCATGACCTCGTGGTTGCCACGGCGCGAGCCGTAGGAGTTGAAGTCGCGACGCTCGACGCCGTGCTCCGTGAGGTACTTGCCGGCCGGGGTGTCGGCCTTGATCGCACCGGCCGGGGAGATGTGGTCGGTGGTGACCGAGTCGCCCAGCTTGGCCAGGACGCGGGCGCCCGTGATGTCGGCGACCGGGGTCGTCTCCATCGTCATGCCCTCGAAGTAAGGGGGCTTGCGGACGTACGTCGACTGCGGGTCCCACTCGAAGGTGTTGCCGGTCGGGATCGACAGGGCCTGCCACTGGGCGTCGCCCGCGAAGACGTCCTGGTAGGACTTGTTGAACATGTCCTCGCCGATGGAGTTGGCGACGACGTCGTTCACCTCGGCCTCGGAGGGCCAGATGTCCTTCAGGTAGACCGGGTTGCCGTCCTGGTCGGCGCCGAGGGCCTCCCTGGTGATGTCGACCTTCATCGAGCCCGCGATGGCGTACGCGACGACCAGCGGCGGGGACGCCAGGTAGTTCATCTTGACGTCGGGGTTGATGCGGCCCTCGAAGTTCCGGTTTCCGGAGAGGACGGACGTCACGGCCAGGTCGGCGTCGTTGACCGCCTTGGAGACCTCCTCGGGCAGCGGGCCCGAGTTGCCGATGCAGGTGGTGCAGCCGTAGCCGACGAGGTTGAAGCCGACCTTGTCGAGGTAGGGGGTGAGCCCCGCCTTGTCGAAGTAGTCGGTGACGACCTTGGAGCCCGGGGCGAGGGTGGTCTTGACCCACGGCTTGCGGGTCAGGCCCTTCTCGACGGCCTTCTTCGCGACGAGCGCGGCGGCGACCATCACGTACGGGTTCGAGGTGTTGGTGCAGGAGGTGATCGCGGCGACGGTGACGGCGCCGTGGTCGATCTCGTACGTCGAGCCGTCGGGGGCGGTGACCGTGGTCGGCTTCGTCGGGATGCCGTTGCTGCTGGCCGGGGCGTCGGACGCCGGGAAGGACTCCTTGCCGGCCTCCTCGTCGTCGCTGACGTAGTTGCGCACGTCCTGGGCGAACTGCTGCGCGGCGTTGGCGAGGGTGATGCGGTCCTGCGGGCGCTTCGGACCGGCGATCGAGGGGACGACCGTGGAGAGGTCGAGCTCCAGCTTCTCGGAGAAGTCGGGCTCGGCGGCCGGGTCGAGCCAGAGGCCCTGCTCCTTGGCGTACGCCTCGACGAGCGCGACCTGCTGCTCGTCACGGCCGGTCAGGCGCAGGTACTTCAGCGTCTCGTCGTCGATCGGGAAGATCGCGGCGGTGGAGCCGAACTCCGGCGACATGTTGCCGATGGTGGCGCGGTTGGCGAGGCTCGTGGCCGCCACACCCTCGCCGTAGAACTCGACGAACTTGCCGACGACGCCGTGCTTGCGCAGCATCTCGGTGATCGTGAGCACCAGGTCGGTGGCGGTGGTGCCCGCGGGCAGCTCACCGGTCAGCTTGAAGCCGACGACGCGCGGGATGAGCATGGAGACCGGCTGGCCCAGCATCGCGGCCTCGGCCTCGATGCCGCCGACGCCCCAGCCGAGTACGCCGAGGCCGTTGACCATGGTGGTGTGCGAGTCGGTGCCGACCAGGGTGTCGGGGTAGGCCTGGCCGTTACGGACCATGACCGTACGGGCCAGCTTCTCGATGTTCACCTGGTGGACGATGCCGGTGCCCGGGGGGACGACCTTGAAGTCGTCGAAGGCGGTCTGGCCCCAGCGCAGGAACTGGTAGCGCTCCTTGTTGCGGCCGTACTCCAGCTCGACGTTCTGGCCGAAGGCCTCCGCCGTGCCGAACTTGTCGGCGATGACGGAGTGGTCGATGACCAGTTCGGCCGGGGAGAGCGGGTTGACCTTGTCCGCGTCGCCACCGAGCTCCTTGACGGCCTCACGCATGGTGGCGAGGTCGACGACACAGGGCACACCGGTGAAGTCCTGCATGATCACGCGGGCCGGCGTGAACTGGATCTCCTGCGACGGCTGCGCCTGGGAATCCCAGCCGCCGATCGCACGGATGTGGTCGGCGGTGATGTTCGCGCCGTCCTCGGTGCGGAGGAGGTTCTCCAGAAGCACCTTCAGGCTGTAAGGGAGGCGCGCGGAGCCCTCGACCTTGTCCAGCTTGAAGATCTCGTACGACTCGTCGCCCACGCGCAGCGTGCTGCGGGCGTCGAAGCTGTTCGCCGACACGACAGTCTCCTTCATATATGTGCGCGTTGAATCACATCCTGCCGCCACGACTCCTCGTCGATCCGCTAAGGTAAGGCTTAGTTAGGTAACCCTTACCGAGTGGCGGCTTCTAGTGCGCCTCGGCAGATATCTCGATGTCGAGATAACTCTAGTACATCACCCGCGCGTACGACGAGGCGCGCCCGCCTGCCCGCCCGCCGAAGGGAGCACGGAGAACTCCAGAGCGCGCAGCCGCGCCGGATCCGCGACCACGTCGTACGCGGCGATCCGCTCGTTCTCGACCCTGATCAGCAGGGCGAGGAGCAGCCGTCCGTACGGGGCCACGGCCATGCCCACCATGCCGTCGACGAGCACGACCTCCGCGAAGCGGGCGTTGTTCCGAAGGAGCACCGTCTCCCGCGCCACGGCCCGCGCGCCGCGGATCACCGCGGAGAGGTCGGCGGTGCGCACCACGTCGGGGGCCAGGACGGTGAGCAGCGCTTCGAGGTCACCGCTGCGGGCTGCCGCGAGGAAGGCCTCGACGACACGCCGGTCCCCCGCGAGCCCGGGCGCGGCGAGGACCTCGGGCGGGGCCTGCACCTTGTGGCGCGCGCGGCTCGCCAGCTTCTTGGTGGCGACCGGGGTGCGCTCCACGATCGGGGCGATCTGCGTGAACGGCACGGCGAACAGGTCGTGCAGCACGAAGGCGACCCGTTCGGCCGGACCCAGCGTGCCGAGGACCACGAGCAGCGCGCGGCCCACCGAGTCGGCCAGGAGCGCCTCCTCCTCCGGGCCCCCGCCGTCGCCGGGCTCCGGTATCCGGTCGGGCAGATGCTCCCCCGCCGGTCGCTCGTGGCGCGCGGCGGCCGACCGCAGCATGTCCAGGCAGAGGCGGGAGACGACCGTACGGAGCCAGCCGGTGAGGTTCTCGATCTCGTCGGCGTCGGTGCGGCTCAGCCGCAGCCAGGCCTCCTGCACGGCGTCGTCGGCGTCGCTGAGCGAGCCGAGCATGCGGTAGGCGAGCCCGCGCAGATGGCCGCGGTGCGCCTCGAACCGGTCCGCGAGGACCTCCTGTCCGTCCATCGGTCACCTTTCCCCGTCGTACGCCGTCACCTTCGTGTCCCCGGCGGCACAGCCGCCGTGACAGTAACGCCACGAAGGAGAACCACCGTGACCGCCACCCTGCCCACCCTCCTCGACCAGCCGCTCCTGCGCCCCACCGGGGTCGGTGACCTCCGGCTGCCCAACCGCGTCGTGATGGCCCCGCTCACCCGGGCGCGCGCCGACAACCCCGGTCTTGTCCCGACCACGCTGCACGCCGCCTACTACGGGCAGCGGGCCAGCGCCGGACTCATCGTCACCGAGGGGACCTGGGTCAGCGAACGCGCCATCGGGTTCGTCAACGTCCCCGGCGTCTACAGCGAGGCCCAGGTCGCCGGTTGGCGCCGGGTCACCGACGTCGTCCACGCCCTCGGCGGGCGCATCGTGCAGCAGCTCTGGCACACCGGAGCCGCCTCGCACCCCGACCACCTCGGCGGTGAACTGCCCGCGGGGCCCTCGGCGATCGACCCCCGTACGCAGACCTTCACCCCCGGCGGTTTCAAGGAGACGCTCACGCCGCGCGCGATGACCGCGGGCGACATCGAGGCCACCGTGGAGGAATTCCGTACGGCGGCGGCCAACGCACGGCGCGCGGGGTTCGACGGGGTCGAGATCGGCGCCCTCGGCGCGTTCCTCTTCGCCCAGTTCCTCAACCCGCGCCTCAACCACCGCGACGACGCCTACGGCGGTGACCGCGCGGGGCGACGGAAGCTGCTGCTCGACGTCGTCGACGCGGTCACCGCCGAGTGGGAGGGGCGGCGCGTGGGTGTGCGTCTCTCGCCGTACCTGGCAGCGACCGAGCACTTCGTCGTGGAGGAGCTGCTCGGCGACTTCGACGAACTGGTGACGGCGCTGAACGACCGCCCGCTCGCCTATCTCCACCTGCGCGGCCCCGACCCGGCCGGGTCCGGCGAGTCCCCCGCTTCTGAGCCGTTCGCGCGCTACCGGAAGCGGTTCGAGCGACCACTGATCGCGAACAACGGCTTCGACAGGAACTCCGCGAACGCCCTCGTCGATGCGGGGTGCGCCGACGCCGTGTCCTTCGCCACGCACTTCGTCGCCAACCCCGACCTGGTCGGCCGCTTCGCCCTGGGCCGGGAACTGGCGGCCGGTGACCCCGCCACGTACTACCAGGGCGGCGCGCGGGGGTACGCCGACTATCCGGCCGCGGGCTGAGCGCGCGAGGAGTCGCGCACCAGGAGGCCCGCCGGTACGACGACGGGGCCGAGCGCCGTACCGCCGTCGCCCTCGATCAGGCCGACGAGGAGGCCGACCGCGGCGCGCGCCGTCCGCTCCGGGTCGAGGGTCACGGTGGTCACGGGCGGCAGCGTCGCCGCGTACCCGGGGTCCTCGCTCGCGCACACCACGCGCAGCTCGCCCGGGACGCGCAGCCCGAGGCGGGCCGCGGCGGCCAGGAGCTGACGGCCGCCCGGGTCGTACGCCGCGTAGACGGCGTCGGCCCGGTGCGGACCCCGCAACAGCGCGTCGAACGCGCGCCCCTGGCCGTCCGTCACGTCGAAGGGCACCACCAGCGGATCGGCGCCGCGCCGCGCACACCACCCGGTGTACGCCGCTGTCACCGCGCGCGCGTAGTGCTCGTCGCCGTCGCCGGACTGCAGGGCGATACGGCGGGCGCCGGAGGCGGCGAGGTGGTCGAGGACCTCGCGGGTGGCCGCCTCGTGGTCGTTGTCGACCCAGTGGTCGCCGGGGCGCGGGTCGCCGGGAACACCGTCGAAGACGAGCGGGATGCCGCGGGCGCGCAGCGCGTGCGCCATCGGGTCCCCGCGCGGGCTGTCCATGATCAGCATGCCGTCGACGGCGAGGCTGTGCCACGTGTCGTCGGCGGCGCGGTCGGCGGGCAGCGTGGTGAGGGCGTAGCCGCGTGCGTGGGCCGCGGAGGTGGCCGCCGTGAGGGCCCGGGAGAAATAGGCGACCTCGGCGTAGTCCCAGGCTCTCGGGTACGTGGTCACCGCGACGCCGAGGGTCCGCGTGCGCGGAGCGGTGCGGCGGGTGACGTATCCGAGGCCGGCGGCCACCTCGCGTACGCGGCGTCGCGTGGGCCCGGCGATGCGGCCCGTGCCGTTGAGGGCGTGGGAGACCGTCGCGGTCGACACCTCGGCCGCGCGGGCTATGTCGGTGAGGGTGGGCCCTGGCACGCGGCACATCGTACGGATGCGGATTCCGTCGTAGCCGGTGGGTTCTGGTTAACGGCTTACTCACGGAGTCTGTGTGCCGCCGCTTCCCGGCGGCTCTTTCCCGGCCATCCACCCGACCCCCCGCGACACACCGTCAGCGTCCGGCGTCGGCCGCACTCAGGAGCGCCATGTCCTCTCCCCGCCTCTCCTCGCTCTCCCGTCGCACCCTCCTCGCCGCCGGAGCCGCCGGAGCCGCCGGGCTCACCGCGGCTTCGGGGGTGCCCGCGTCCGCGTCACCCCGCCGGTCCGCCGCCCTGGTGGTGCACACCTCCCGTGTGGTCAGCGGAGTTGGGGGGCACGCCCCCGCGCGGGCCGTCGCCGTCGGCAGGGACGGGAAGATCCTCGCCGTCGGGAGCGACTCCTCGCTCAAGCGGTTCATCGGGCGGGACACCGACGTCGTGAACGGGCGTGGTGGCACCCTCATGAGCGGCATCCACGACGGGCACGCCCACCCCATGGACGCCGCGAGCCGCTCGCTGCGGCCCTCGCTCGCCGGAGCCGAGCAGACCGTCGCGGACCTGCAAAAGACCCTGACCGCGTTCCTGAAGGACTCCGCGGAGCAGGAACCAGACGGGTGGCTGGTGGTGGAGGACTGGAACCCCGTGGGGCTCCTGCCGCACGGCACCGCCGCGCACCACTCGATGCTCGACGCACTGCCGACCCGGCGGCCCGTCGCGCTGCGCGGCGGCGACGGGCACAACATCTGGGTCAACCGGCGTGCCCTTGAGATCGCGGGCATCACCGCGTCCACCCCGGACCCGGTCGGCGGCAAAATCGTCAGGGGCCAAGACGGCGAGCCCACCGGCGTGCTCAAGGACGATGCCCAGCCGCTCGTCACCCGGCACATCCCCGAGCCCGACGCGGAGCAGCTCGCCGACGCGGCGGCGAAGGTCTTCGCCGAGGCCGCCGCGTCGGGGATCACCACGTTCATGGAAGCCGTCGTCGGCAAGGGCGAGTTGGCCCTCTACAAAGCGCTCGCCGAGAGCGGGAGGCTGCCGCAGCGCATCGTGCCCGCCCTTCGCGTCGACACCGACAAGACGAAGGACCCGGCGGCCGCCCTGGCGTACGCGCGGGGCCTGCGCGCGGAGTTCGAGGACGTACGCGCGCTGCGCTTCGGCACCGTCAAGGTGTTCCTCGACGGGGTCATCGAGTACCCGGCGCAGACCGCGGCGCTCCTGAAGCCCTATCTCGACAAGGACGGCAGGCCCACCGACCACCGCGGCGACCTGTACGTCTCGGCGGCGGACTACGGCCGGCTCACCGCCGCGTTCAACGAGGACGGCTGGCAGATGCACGCGCACGCCATCGGCGACCGAGCCGTGCGCACCGCCCTCGACGGGTACGCGTACGCCCTGCGCGAGACCGGGGTGCGCGGCCCGCGCAACACCGTCGCCCATCTCCAACTCGTCGACCCCGCCGACCTGCCCCGCTTCGCCCGCCTTGGCGTCATCCCCTGCATGCAGCTCCAATGGGCCACCCGCAACACCTGGACCATGGACGCCCTGCTGCCCTACATCGGCGCCGGGCGGCACCGGTGGCAGTACCCGGCGCGCAGCCTGGAGCGGCACGGGGCGCGGGTCTCCGGTGGCTCGGACTGGCCTGTCGATCCGCTCCAGGTGTGGAACCAGGTGCGCACCGCCGTCGACCGGTTCGGGGACGAGGGCGAGGGCGATCTGTACCGCGACGAGGAAGGTCTCAGCCGCTCGTCGGCCCTGCTCATGCACACCCTCGGCACGGCGCGGCAGCTCCGTACGGACCACTTCACGGGGACCGTCGAAACGGGGAAGTCGGCCGATCTCGTCCTGCTCGACCGCGATGTGACGCGGTGTCCGGTGGCCGATATCAGCTCTTCCGAAGTGCGTCTGACGTTGACCGGAGGCACAGTGGTGCATGACGCCGCCTCGTCGGCCGGGCGCGCGGCCGCCGCCCGGGTGACGCGCGCGGCGGCCGGGCCGCGGCTCACGGCGCAGGCCGCGGTGCACGGTGGGCGGCACGCCTCGTGCGGATGCGGCTGAAACCGCGCGGACAGGTGGCGTACGGAAACGACGTGCAGGAACTTCCGTACGGAATTGGTCGCTTCCCGGATGGCCTACCCCAGCGCGTGCGTCATCTCATATCTGAGATAACCTGCGGAACATGGCAGACGATTACCTCGTACGTATCGGCAAGCTCATCCGCGACGCCCGCCAGCACAGGGGCTGGACACAGTCGCAGCTCGCCGAGGCGCTCAGCACGAGTCAGAGCGCCGTGAACCGCATCGAGCGGGGCAACCAGAACATCAGCCTTGAGATGATCGCCCGTATCGGCGAAGCGCTTGACAGCGAGATCGTCTCCCTCGGGTATGCCGGGCCGATGCATCTGCGCGTGGTCGGCAACCGCCGACTCTCCGGGTCCATCGACGTCAAGACGAGCAAGAACGCCTGCGTGGCGCTGCTCTGCGCCTCCCTGCTCAACAAGGGACGCACGGTGCTGCGCCGGGTGGCGCGCATCGAGGAGGTCTACCGCCTCCTCGAGGTGCTCGGCTCGATCGGCGTCCGCACCCGCTGGATCAACGACGGGGTCGACCTGGAGATCGTGCCGCCGGCCAAGATCGACATGGAGGCGATCGACGCGGAGGCCGCGATCCGGACCCGCTCGATCATCATGTTCCTGGGTCCGCTGCTTCACCGCATGGACCGCTTCAAGCTGCCGTACGCGGGCGGTTGCGACCTCGGCACCCGCACGATCGAGCCGCACATGATCGCGCTGCGCCGCTTCGGGCTCGACATCGCCGCGACCGAGGGGCTCTACCACGCGGAGGTCGCGCGCGACGTCGTACCGGACCGCCCGATCGTGCTGACCGAGCGCGGCGACACCGTGACCGAGAACGCGCTGCTCGCCGCGGCGCGCAGCGACTGCACGACCGTGATCCGCAACGCCTCGTCGAACTACATGGTCCAGGACCTGTGCTTCTTCCTGGAGGCGCTCGGCGTCAAGGTCGAGGGCATCGGAACGACGACCCTCACGGTGCACGGCGTTCCGAACATCGACGTCGACGTCGACTACTCGCCCTCCGAGGACCCGGTCGAGGCGATGAGCCTGCTCGCCGCCGCGGTCGTCACGGAGTCCGAACTGACCGTCAAGCGCGTCCCGATCGAGTTCCTGGAGATCGAGCTCGCGGTCCTCGAGGAGATGGGGCTCGACCACGACCGGACGGCGGAGTACTTCGCCGACAACGGCCGTACGCGCCTGATCGACCTCACCGTCCGGCCCTCCAAACTGGAGGCGCCGATCGACAAGATCCACCCGATGCCGTTCCCCGGCCTCAACATCGACAACGTCCCCTTCTTCGCGGCCATCGCGGCGGCGGCGCAGGGCAAGACGCTGATCCACGACTGGGTCTACGACAATCGCGCGATCTATCTGACCGACCTCAACCGCCTCGGCGGACGCCTCCAACTCCTCGACCCGCACCGGGTGCTTGTCGAGGGTCCGACCCGCTGGCGGGCCGCCGAGATGATGTGCCCGCCCGCGCTGCGGCCCGCCGTGGTGGTGCTGCTTGCGATGATGGCCGCCGAGGGAACGTCCGTCCTGCGCAACGTGTACGTGATCAATCGTGGCTATGAGGATCTGGCCGAGCGGCTCAACTCCGTGGGCGCGCAGATCGAAACGTTCCGGGACATCTAGGAGCCGTCCGCGCAGTCGGCTCTCCCGCTACGACTGGGCAACGATCACCGCTCACCCCTGGAGGCTGCGAGGGCGCGGTGTTGGGGTGGGCGCATGGAAGATCGCACCCTCGCCCCCGGCACGCGCGCCCTCGTCGTGTTCTGTGCCTCGCTGGCCCTGCTCGCGGCAGGGTGCGCCGAGCAGGGCGACACCGGCACGTCGTCGCCGGCCAAGGACACCGGCAACCCCGTGTCGACGCCGACCGCTTCCCGTCCGGTCCCCTCCGGCGGCAAGGGCTCCAAGGACCCGGACGACATCAACGGCGACGGGCACCGCGATCTGCTCCTGGCCGTGCCCTCCCGCGGCCAGAACGCGGACGGGCGTACCGGCGTCGTCTTCGGCTCCGCCAAAGGGCTCGACCCGTCGACACACGCCGTGTACGACTACGCCCCGGGCACCGTCGTCACCGCCGATCTGGACGGCGACGGCTATCCCGATTTCATCACCGTGATCACCGAGAAGGTGCCCGAGGAGGAGTCCGAGTCCGGCTGGTACACGGATCGGCGGCGACCGGTCGTGAACTGGGGTGGCCCGAGCGGTCCGAAGGCCGGCGGTGAGGCGACCCGGATCGAGATACCCGAAGGCGGTCCGGGAGTGGATCTGACCGACCCCGAGCGCGGCGACTTCGACGGGGACGGGCACCACGACATCGCGGCGCTTCGGCAGGACGGGTCCGTGGTCCTGCTGTACGGCCCCTTCACCCGCTCCGGCGCCGCGGCCCGCACCGACACCCGGCCCGGCAAGGGAAGCCGGCTCGTCGCGGACGACATCGAGCCGTCGGGCAAGGCGCGCGCGACCGGCCTTCTCGTCCACGAGGGCGACGACGGCGAGCAGACAGGTGGAGTCCTCTACCCGGCACGCGCCGGGAGCGGCCTCTCCCGCAGCCCGGTCGAGCTGCGCGACGGCAACGCGACGGCGTTCGGCGACTACGACGGTGACGGGGTCCGCGACCTGGCCATCGGTGACAACGGAAGCAGCAACAACGAGCCGGGCGCCTCGGTGGAGAAGCCGGAGTGGGACTCCTCGCTCGCGGTCTACCCCGGCAAGGGCGGCGACCCGGTCACACACAAGATCCCGCGTAGCGACAACTCCTATTACGGGCCCGGCGGTTACACGTCGGCGGACCCGGACGGCGACGGCAAGGACGGCATCCTCGTCGCGACGGACGACAACGCCCTCCTGATCGAGGGCGAGAAGCGGACGAAGATTCTCCGGGAGGGCCCGCCCCGTGCGAAGGGCAAGAAGACCCCGGCCCGATGGCGGCACGCGCGTCCGTACGCCGCCGCTGATTTCGACGCCGACGGCAAGGAGGAGCTGGTCATGAACTGGGGGGCGGGCACGCTCTTCGGCCTGTACGGCGATCAGCCGTCGCACTGGTGGATCACCGACGGCACGACGGCACGGGACAAGACCGCGTTCACCACGACGGCGTTCCGCGGGCGCGGCTGAGGCGTCGTCGCGCCTACGTGCTCGCCCCCCGGCCCTCCGGAGTCTTTGACGCCATGCGGCTCAGTCGAGGACCGCCACCCCGTCGAGCTCCACCAGGCACTGCTCGTCCCAGAGCCGGACCGCGCCGATCACCGCCATGGCGGGGTAGTCGCGTCCCGCCAACCGCCGCCAGATGCGGCCGAGTTGCGGTGCCTGAGCGCGGTAGTCGGCGACGTCCGTGGCGTAGACGGTGACGCGGGCGAGGTCCGCGGGGGTGCCGCCCGCGTGGCGCAGGGCGGTGAGGAGGTTGGTCAGCGCTCGCTCGAACTGCTCGGGCAGGGTGGTGCCGGTGACCTTGCCGTCGGCGTCGAGGGCGGTCTGGCCCGCGAGGAAGACGAGGCGGCCACCGGTCGCGGTGACGGCGTGCGAGAAGCCGGTGGGCGGGGAGAGTTCGGCGGGGTTGAGGCGGTTGAGGGGCATGGGGTCTCTCCTTTGTGTGCGGGTTCGTTGCGCCTGCGGCGGGGTCGGGGAAAAAATCACCCGCTCGGACCCGCGTACAACTCCTTGGCGATGATGGACCGTTGCACCTCGCTCGCCCCCTCATAGATGCGCGGCGCCCGCACCTCCCGGTAGAGGTGCTCAAGGAGATGCCCCCGCTGCAAAGCGCGCGCACCGTGCAGCTGAACCGCCGCGTCCACGACGTACTGTGCCGTCTCCGTGGCCAGCAGCTTGGCCATGGCCGCGCGTTGGGCGATGTCGGGTTCACCTCGGTCGTACGCGGCGGCCGCCGCGTACACCATGAGGCGTGCCGCCTCGGTCCGGGTCGCCATCTCCGCGACCTGGTGGGCCACCGCCTGGAGGTCCTTCAACTTGCCGCCGAAGGCGTCCCGTCGGGCGGTGTGCGCGAGCGTCGCGTCCAGGGCCGCGGCCGCCATGCCGACCGCGAAGGCGCCGACGCTGGGGCGGAAGCGGTTGAGGGTGGTCATGGCGACGCGGAAGCCGCGGTCGGGTTCGCCGAGCACGTCCTCGCCGGTGACGGTCACGCCGTCGAAGGCGAGGGCGCCGATGGGGTGCGGGGAGAGCATGTCCAGCGGGGTGCCGGTGAGGCCCGCACGGTCGGCGGGGACCAGGAAGGCGGTGACGCCGCGTGCGCCGGCACCGGGCGTCGTACGGGCGAAGACGGTGTAGAAGTCGGCTTCGGGGGCGTTGGAGATCCAGCACTTCTCGCCGGTGAGCCGCCAGGAGGAGGCACCGTCCGGTGCGGCGCTCAGGGCCAGCGCCGCGGCGTCCGAGCCCGCCCCGGGCTCGGAGAGCGCGAAGGCGGCGACGGCGCGCCCCGCACGGGCGGGCGCGAGCCACTGTTCGCGCTGTCGCGGGGAGCCGAACGCGGCGACGGGGTGCGCCCCGAGCCCTTGCAGGGCGAGGGCGGTCTCGGCCTCCGTGCAGGCGTGGGCGAGGGACTCGCGCAGGAGGCAGAGACCCAGGGCGCCGGAAGCGACGTGCGGGGTGCGGGAAGCGGGGCCGGTGCCGGAACCCTCCCCCGCGAAGAGGGGGCCGAGCAGGCCGAGTTCCCCCAGCGCCTCCACCAGCGGGCGGTTCACGCGCCCCGGCTCGCCCTTCTCCGCCAGGGGGCGCAGCCGCTCATCGGCGAGCGTACGCAGCTCCGCACACCAGGCGATTTGCTCCGGGTTGAGCGAGAATGCCGTCATGCCGGGCCCCTCCTCTATCGCGCACCGTTGACTGTCGTCACCAACACGATACGCTCGTTGCGCGAGCTCACCACAAGCCCGAACGGCAAGGGGGCGACCCGCTGTGGACGCCAAGAGTGCACTGCGACTCCACCCATCGGCTCACGTGGACACCTTCGCCCGGGACCACCTCCCGCCGCCGGAGCAGTGGCCCGCGTTCGTCCACGACCGGCCCGAGCTGCACTACCCCGACCGCCTCAACTGCGGCGCCGAGCTCCTGGACCGCACGGTGGAGCGGTTCGGCGGCGACCGGCCCGCGTTCCGCTCGGGCTCCGGCGACGTGTGGACGTACGGCGAGCTCCAGCGGCACGTCGACCGGATCGCACACGTCCTGACCGGCGAACTCGACGTACTGCCCGGTCAGCGCGTCCTGCTGCGCGGCCCCACCACACCCTGGCTCGCGGCCTGCTGGCTCGCGGTGATGAAGGCGGGCGCCGTCGCGGTCACCGTTCTGGCCCAGCAGCGTCCGCACGAACTGGCCACGATCTGCGAGATCGCCGAGGTCCGCCACGCCCTGTGCGACGCCCGTGCCGTGGACGACCTGATCAAGGCCGGGATTCCCGGGCTCGACGTCACCACCTTCGGCGGGGACGCGGGCGACGACCTGCGGGCACGCGCCGCCCGGCAGCCTGATGTCTACGAGCCCGTGGCCACCTCCGCCGACGACGTCGCCCTCATCGCCTTCACGTCCGGCACCACGGGCCGCCCCAAGGGCTGCATGCACTTCCACCGTGACGTGCTCGCCATCGCCGACACCTTCGCGCGCCACATCCTGAAGCCGGGACCTGACGACGTGTTCGCGGGCAGCCCTCCGCTGGGCTTCACCTTCGGGCTCGGCGGGCTCGTCATCTTCCCGCTGCGGGCCGGCGCCTCCTCGCTCCTGCTCGAACAGTCCGGACCGAAGCAGTTGCTGCCCGCGATAGGCGAACACGGCGTGACGGTGCTCTTCACGGCGCCGACCGCCTACCGCACGATGCTCGACGAGCTGAGCAAGCCGGACGCGCCCGACGTCTCGTCGCTGCGGCGGTGCGTCTCCGCGGGCGAGAACCTGCCCGCCGCCACCTGGCAGGCCTGGCACGAGCGCACCGGGCACCGCATCATCAACGGCATCGGCGCCACGGAGCTCCTGCACATCTTCATCTCCGCCGCGGACGAGGCGATCCGCCCCGGCACCACGGGCCGCCCCGTCCCGGGGTGGCACGCGCGCGTGGTCGACGACTCGGGCGCGCCGGTGCCGGACGGCGAGCCCGGTCTGCTGGCCGTGCGCGGCCCTGTCGGCTGCCGGTATCTGGGCGACGAGCGGCAGCTCCAGTACGTGCGCCACGGCTGGAACGTCACCGGGGACACCTACGTCCGTGACGCCGACGGCTACTTCACCTACGTGGCCCGCGCGGACGACATGATCATCTCGGCCGGGTACAACATCGCGGGCCCGGAGGTCGAGGAGGCACTCATGCGCCACCCCGACGTCCTGGAGACCGCCGTCGTGGGGCGCCCCGACGAGCTGCGCGGGCAGCAGGTCGTCGCGTACGTCGTCCCGCGCGCGAGCGCTGACCGCGACCCGGAGCGGCTGCGCGATTTCGTGAAGGGCGAGCTCGTGCCGTACAAGTGCCCGCGCGAGATCGTCTATCTGGACGCGCTGCCGCGCACCGCGACAGGCAAGCTGCAACGGTTCCGGCTGCGGGAGCCGGGGCCCGTAGAGTGATCACGTGTCCGAGCAGCACACTCCACGGTCCCTGATCGTCACCTTCTACGGCGCCTACGGGCGCGCGGCCCCCGGCCCGGTGCCCGTCGCCGAGCTGGTCAGGCTCCTCGCCCCGGTCGGCGTGGACGCCCCGTCCGTCCGCTCGTCCGTGTCCCGGCTCAAGCGGCGCGGGCTGCTCGTCCCCGCGCGCACGGCCGCGGGCGCGGCGGGGTACGCCCTGTCACCGGACGCACGTCAGCTCCTGGAGGACGGCGACCGGCGCATCTACGCCTCGCCCCCGGCGACACGGCGGGACGCGGGCTGGGTGCTCGCCGTCTTCTCCGTGCCGGAGTCCGAGCGCCAGAAGCGGCACGTACTCCGCTCCCGCCTCGCCAAACTGGGCTTCGGAACGGCCGCTCCGGGGGTGTGGATCGCCCCGGCGCACCTCTACGAGGAGACCAGGCACACCCTGCGGCGCCTCCAACTCGCCTCGTACGTCGATCTGTTCCGCGGCGAGCACCTGGGCTTCGCGGCGACGGCGGAGGCGGTGGCCCGCTGGTGGCACCTGTCCTCCATCGCCAAGGAGCACGAGGCCTTCCTCGACCGGCACGAGCCGGTGCTCCGGGCCTGGCAGGGGCGTGCTGACACCCCGCCCGAGGAGGCGTACCGCGACTATCTCCTCGCCCTGGACTCCTGGCGCCGACTGCCGTACGCCGATCCGGGGCTGCCGGGAGAACTCCTCCCGGCGGGGTGGCCCGGGGACCGGTCCGCCGAGGTGTTCACGGCGCTCGACGGACGGCTGCGGGACGCGGGGGCGGGGTTCGTCAACTCCCCAGCCTGAGGCGGGGCTTGGGGGCGTCGGTGCGGCCCGTCTGTGGTCGGCGGCTGCCCGCCCGGTACTGCTGGGGCCAGCTGACGCCCGGTCCGGCGTAGCCCTGCTCGGCCGCCGCGTGCAGGGTCCAGTGCGGGTCGTACAGATGCGGTCGCGCGAGCGCGCACAGGTCCGTACGGCCAGCCAGGATCAGCGAGTTGACGTCGTCCCAGGAGGAGATGGCGCCGACCGTGAGGACGGGAACGCCGGTTTCGTTGCGGATGCGGTCGGCGAACGGAGTCTGGTAGGAGCGGCCGTACGCGGGGCGTTCGTCGGAGACGACCTGGCCCGTGGAGACGTCGATCGCGTCGGCACCGTGCGCGGCGAAGGCGCGGGCGATCTCGACCGCGTCCTGCGCGGTGGTACCGCCGTCGGCCCAGTCGGTGGCCGAGATGCGGACGGTCATGGGTTTGCCGTCGGGCCACACCTCCCGCACGGCGTCGAAGACTTCGAGGGGGAAGCGCAGCCGGTTGTCCAGCGAGCCTCCGTACGCGTCCGTCCTGCGGTTGGTCAGCGGCGAAAGGAACCCGGAGAGCAGGTAACCGTGCGCGCAGTGCAGTTCGAGGAGGTCGAATCCGCCGCGCTCGGCCCGCCCGGCCGCCGCGACGAACTCCTCCCGGACCTCGTCGAGCCCGGCCCTGTCCAGTTCGTGCGGGCGCCCGCTGTTCGCCTTGTACGGGAGGGGTGAGGGCGCCACCAGCGGCCAGTTGCCCTCGTCGAGCGGTTCGTCGATGCCCTCCCACATCAGCTTCGTCGAACCCTTGCGGCCGGAGTGCCCGAGCTGGACCCCGATCGCGGTGCCCGGCGCCTGCGCGTGCACGAAGTCGGTGATCCGGCGCCAGGCGTCGGCCTGTCCTTCGGTGTAGAGCCCGGCGCAGCCCGGTGTGATGCGGCCCCGCTCGCTGACGCACACCATCTCGGTCATCACCAGGCCGGCGCCGCCGAGCGCCCGTGCGCCCAGGTGGACGAGGTGGAAGTCACCGGGGACGCCGTCCACCGCGGAGTACATGTCCATGGGGGACACGACGACGCGGTTGCGCAGGGTGAGGCCGCGCAGCCGGAAGGGCGTGAACATCGGCGGCGTACCGTCCGGGCAGCCGAACTCGCGCTCGACGGCCTCGGTGAAGTGGGCGTCGCGCAGCCGGAGGTTGTCGTGGGTGACGCGTCGGCTGCGCGTGAGCAGGTTGAACGCGAACTGGCGCGGAGGCTGGCCGAGGTAGTCCGGGAGCCGCTCGAACCACTCCAGGCTCGCGCGGGCCGCGCGCTGCGTCGACTCCACGACGGGGCGGCGCTCCGTCTCGTAAGCGGCCAGCGCGTCGGCGATGCCGGGCCGCTCCTCCAGGCAGGCGGCGAGCGCGAGCGCGTCCTCGACGGCGAGCTTGGTGCCGGAACCGATGGAGAAGTGGGCGGTGTGCGCGGCGTCGCCGAGCAGCACCGTGTTCTCGTGCGACCAGCGCTCGTTGACGACCGTGCGGAAGTTGATCCAGGCGGATTTGTTGCCGCGCAGGGCCCGGCCGTCGAGGGCGTCGGCGAAGATCTTGGCGCAGCGCTCGGTCGACTCCCGCTCGTCGAGTTCCGCGAACCCGGCCGCCTCCCACACCTCCTCGCGCATCTCGACGATGACGGTGGACTCGCCGGTGCCCGCCGTGGAGAACGGATAGCCGTGCAGCTGCATCACGCCGTGCTCGGTCTCGGCGATCTCGAAGCGGAACGCCTCGAAGGCGAAGTCGGCGGCGAGCCAGATGTAGCGGCAGCGGTGCGTCTCGACACTCGGCCCGAAGGCTTCGGCATGTGCCTCACGCGTGAGGCTGTGCACACCGTCCGCCGCGATCACCAGGTCGTACGCGGTGGAGAGCTCGGCTGCGGAGGGCGCCTCGGCACAAAAGCGCAGGTCGACGCCGAGCTCCCGGCACCGCTCGTGCAGGATGCCGAGCAGCCTGCGCCGTCCGAGTGCCGCGAAGCCGTGCCCGCCCGAGGTGTGCCGGGTCCCCCGGTGCACGATGTCGATGTCGTCCCAGCGCACGAACTCCGCCTGGAGCGCGCGGTAGACCACGGGGTCGGCGTGCTCGATGCCGCCGAGCGTCTCGTCCGAGAGGACGACTCCGAAGCCGAAGGTGTCGTCCGGGGCGTTGCGCTCCCAGACGGTGATCTCGCGCTGAGGGTCGAGGCGCTTGAGGAGGGCGGCGGCGTAGAGCCCACCGGGCCCGCCGCCGATGACGGCGATGCGGTGGGCCGTTCCCTGGCCGGTGGCTGCCATCGTCAGCGCCCCCGCCACTTGGGCGGGCGCTTCTGCGTGAACGCCGCGTGGAATTCCTTGTAGTCCTCGCCGGTCATCAGGAGGGCCTGGGTCGCCGCGTCCAGCTCCACGGCGGCGGCCAGGGGCATGTCGAGTTCGGAGGTCAGCAGCGCCTTGGTCTGCGCGTACGCCAGCGCGGGGCCGTCGGCGAGGCGGCGGGCGAGGGCCTGTGCGGCCTCGGGGGCCTTGCCCTCGTCCGTCAACTCGCTGATCAGGCCGAGCCGTTCGGCCTCGGGGGCGCGCACCGGGTCGCCCAGCATCAGGATGCGGGTGGCGTGGCCGAGTCCGACGACGCGGGGCAGGAGATACGCCGCTCCCATGTCGCCACCCGACAGGCCGACCCGCGTGAAGAGGAAGGAGAACCGCGCCGAGGGGTCCGCCACCCGGAAGTCCGAGGCGAGGGCGAGCACGGCGCCCGCGCCCGCGGCCACTCCGTGCACGGCGGCGACCACCGGGAAGGGGCACTCGCGGATGGCGCGGACGACCTGCCCCGTCATGCGGTTGAAGTCGAGCAGCTGAGCGGTGTCCATGCCGAGGGTCGCGCCGATGATCTCGTCGACGTCACCGCCCGAGCAGAAGCCGCGCCCCTCTCCGCCGAGCACCAGGGCGCGTACGGACTTGTCGCGGGACAGCTCGGCCAGGAGGTCGCGCAGGTCGGCGTAGGCACCGAAGGTGAGCGCGTTCAGCTTGTCGGGGCGGGCGAGGGTGACCGTGGCGACCCCGTCGTCCACCTCGAAACGGAGGTGCTGCCAGTCGGGGGTGCGGGGGGCGGAGCCGGTGAAGGGACTCATGACGACGTGCGGCCTCCTCGGTAGGGGCGGCGGCGGTCCAGCTCTGGAAGTTCTCGCTGCCTCTCGAAGTTATCACTCATCCGTGACTGTCGTCACGAGCACGCGATAGACGAGGCGCGTCACAGGCCTCCGCGGGAACTCGAACCCCGGCATGCACGTTCTTCCCACGGAGAACCCAGGGGCCGGACGTCCCGGATATGCCCGACCGTCGACCCTGTCGACATAGCGCTTAAGATTCGTACGGTTGAAAGCAGGATCGCCTGCTGCCCTGAACGGACCCGCCTTGCACGAACCTCCCGTACCTGCCTCGTGGCGCATCGCCCTGCCGCACACCACTGCGGCGGTACCGATCGCCCGCGCGCTGGTGCGCACCGCGCTCACGGAGATCGAGTCGCCCGCCGACAGCGACACCGCCGAGCTGCTCACGGCCGAGCTGGTGGCCAACGCGGTGAAGCACACCTCGGGGCACGACCCGATAGAGCTCGTCATCGAGCTCCTGCCGACCGGCTGCCAGGTCGAGGTCCATGACTCGAACCCACTGCCGCCCGGCGATCTCAGCAGCCCCGCGCCGATGAGCGAGCCGGACCCCTGGCAGGAGCACGGGCGCGGCCTGCTCCTGATCCGCACCCTCAGCTCGTCCTGCGGTCACCGCCCCACCGACTCCGGCAAGGCGGTCTGGTTCACACTGCCCGCGGCGTAGCCGACTCGGCGTCGGCGGCCTTGCCCAGCCGTGAGTGACGGCGCCCGTACAGCGCGTACACCAGGGAGCCGACGACCAGGAACACCGCGAACTGCACCCACGTCGTCCAGCCCGTGCCCCAGATCAGGTAGAGGCAGAAGCCCACGCCGAGGATCGGGCTCACCGGGTACAGCGGCACCCGGAAGGTGCGCTTGAGCTCCGGCGCCGAGCGGCGCAGCGCGAGCACCGCGACATTCACCGCGACCATGATCGCCAGTGTGCCGATCGTCGTCAGGTTGACCACCACGTCGAGCGACGAGAAGGCGGCCGGGACGGCGAAGACCGCGGCGACGATCCAGGTGTTGGCGACCGGCGTCGACGTCTTCGGCGAGACGCGCTCGAAGACGCGCGGGATGAGCCCGTCGCGGGACATCGACATCAGGATGCGGGTCTGGCCGTACATCACCGCGAGCACGACGGACGCGATGGCCACGACCGCGCCGAAGGCGATGATGCCGCCGCCGACCGCCGAGTCGGTGACCTGGTCGACGACGAGCGAGAGCGCGGCGGGCTTGTCGGCGACCGCGTCCGCGCCCAGTGCGCCGATCGCCCCGAGGGCTACGGCGACGTACAGCAGCGTGGCGATGCCGATGCAGATCAGGATGGCGATCGGGATGTTCCGGCGGGGGTTCTTGACCTCTTCGCCCGCCGTGGTGATCGCGTCGAACCCGATGAAGGAGAAGAAGGCGAGCGAGGCTCCCGCGGTGATGCCGGATGCTCCGGCGCCCGCGAAGGGGGTGAGGTTGCCGGCCCTGAACGCCGTGAACGCGATCGCGAGGAAGAACAGCAGGATGCCGATCTTGAGCATGGCCATGGCGGCCGTCGCCCGCGCGCTCTCCCGGATGCCGCGCACGAGCAGCACCGCGGCCAGCAGGATCACGACCACGGCGGGCAGGTTCACCACGCCGCCCTCGCCGGGCCCGGAGGAGAGAGCGTCGGGCAGGTGCCAGCCGGTGAGGCTTTCGAGCAGCTCGTTCAGGTACTGGCTCCAGCCGACCGCCACGGCGGAGACGGAGACGCCGTACTCCAGGAGCAGACACCAGCCGACGAGGAACGCGGTGCGCTCGCCGAGCGAGGCGTACGCGAAGGAGTACGAGCTGCCGGAGACCGGGATCGCGCCACCCAGCTCGGCGAACGAGAAGGCGGTGAAGATGCAGGTGACGGCGGCCAGGAAGTACGAGACGGCGACCGCGGGGCCGGCCTCGGCGACGCTGTCGGAGAGGCCGACGAAAATGCCGGTGCCGACGATCGCGCCGACGCCGAAGCACACGAGCTGGAACAGGCCCATGGTGCGCTTCAGGCCGTGGCCTTCGAGGTCGGCGCCCGATTCGGCTACGAGGAGATCGGGGGACTTGATGCGGAGTCCTGCCGGACCGGTCGAGCGCATGCGGTGGTTCTCATTTCGGTGGTGCTGAGTCGCGGCGGGGGTGGGCCGCGGAGAAGCGAGGCCGGGGGATGGTGTTCCCCGGCCCCACCAGTTGAGCTGGTAACGCGTGGGTGGCAGGTCGGACGGCTTCTGGCGGCCTGGCGGCCGGTGTGTCAGGCGAGCGTGGCGACGAGGACCGCCTTGATCGTGTGCAGGCGGTTCTCGGCCTCGTCGAAGACGACGGAGTGCGCCGACTCGAAGACCTCGTCGGTGACCTCGAGAGAGCTTAGACCGTGCGAGGCGTAGATCTCGCGGCCGACCTTCGTGCCCAGGTCGTGGAAGGCCGGGAGGCAGTGCATGAACTTCACGTCGGCGTTGCCCGTGGCGCGCAGGACGTCCATGGTCACGGCGTACGGCGCGAGGGCCGTGATGCGCTCGTCCCAGATCTCCTTGGGCTCGCCCATGGAGACCCACACGTCGGTCACGACGAAGTCCGCTCCCACGACGGCTTCGGTGACATCCTCGCTGAGCGCGATCCGGGCGCCGCTGACCTCGGCGAGCTCGCGGGCCCTGGCGACGATCTCGTCGGCCGGCCAGTAGTCCCTGGGCGCGACCATGCGTACGTCCATACCGAGGAGCGCGGCGGTGATCAGGTACGAGTTGCCCATGTTGTAACGGGCGTCACCGAGATAGGCGAAGGCGATCTCGGTGAGCGGCTTCGTGCTGTGCTCGGTCATCGTGAGCACGTCGGCGAGCATCTGGGTGGGGTGCCAGTCGTCGGTCAGGCCGTTGTAGACGGGCACGCCCGCGTGGGCGCCGAGCTCCTCGACCGTCGACTGGGCGGCGCCGCGGAACTCGATGGCGTCGAACATCCGGCCGAGCACCCGCGCGGTGTCCTTCGCGGACTCCTTGCTGCCGATGTGCGATCCGGCCGGGTCTATGTACGTCGTCGACGCGCCCTGGTCCGCGGCCGCCACCTCGAAGGAGCAGCGCGTGCGCGTGGAGGGCTTCTCGAAGATCAGCGCGATGTTCTTGCCGCGCAGCCGCTGCGTCTCGGTCCCCGCCTTCTTGGCCGCCTTCAGCTCGGCGGCAAGATCGATCAGGCCGCGGAGCTCCTCGGCGGTGAAGTCCAGCTCCTTGAGGAAGTGGCGGCCGGTGAGATCGATGGCCATGATGGCGCTCCTGGGGGTACGCGTACGGGACACTGGAAGTCTATACGACGCTACACATTTCTATACAGACCTGCCTCCGCACACGGGCTGCCAACCCGCACCGACCGACCACCTCGCACGGGCCGCCGCCCCGCACCGGCTCAGTCGACGGCATCCCGCTGCACCGGGCAACTCATGCACCGCGGACCGCCCCGGCCGCGCCCCAGCTCGCTGCCCCTGATCTCGATCACCTCGACGCCCTCCTTGCGCAGATGCGTGTTGGTCGTCGAGTTCCTTTCGTACGCCACGACGACGCCCGGCTCCACCGCGAGTACGTTGCAGCCGTCGTCCCACTGCTCCCGCTCGGCCGCGTGCACGTCCTGGGTGGCGGTGAGCACCCGGATCCCGGGCAGCCCGAGCGCCGCCGCGATCGCCCGGTGCATGTGCTCGGGCGGGTGGTCCGTGACCTTCAGCTCCCGACCGTCGACGCCCGGCTCGATGGTGTACGAGCGCAGCATGCCCAGGCCCGCGTACTGCGTGAAGGTGTCGCTGTCGACCATCGTCATCACCGTGTCGAGGTGCATGAACGCGCGCCTCTTCGGCATGTCCAGGGCCACGATCGTCTGCGCGGAGCCCGCCGCGAAGAGCTTGTGCGCGAGCATCTCGACGGCCTGCGGCGTGGTGCGCTCGCTCATGCCGATGAGGACCGCGCCCCGGCCGATCACCAGGACGTCGCCGCCCTCGATGGTGGAGGGGTAGTCCGACTGCCCCTGGGACCACAGGTGGAATTCCTCGGCCTTGAAGAGGGGGTGGTGCTGGTAGATCGCCTCGAAGTGCACGGTCTCGCGCTGCCGCGCGGGCCAGCGCATCGCGTTGATCGAGACGCCGTCGTATATCCACGCCGAGGTGTCGCGTGTGAAGAGGTGGTTGGGCAGCGGGCCGAGCAGGAAGTCGTCCAGGTCCATGCAGTGGAAGCGCACGGACGTGGGCTCCGGGTGGCGCTCCAGGAACTCCCGCTTCGTCATCCCGCCGATCAGCGCGTCGGCGAGTTCCGCGGACGGCAACGTCTCGAACGTGGCTCGCAGATGGTCCGTCGCCAGCGGACCGTACTCCTTCTCGTCGAAGACCCGGTCCAGGACGAGCAGGCGCGCGCCCGGCACGTCCATCGCCTCGGTCAGCAGGTCCCCGAAGAGGTGGACGGCCACCCCGCGGTCGCGCAGCACGTCGGCGAATCCGTCATGTTCCTGACGGGCCCTGCGGACCCACAGGACGTCGTCGAAGAGCAACGCGTCCTTGTTGGTCGGCGTGAGCCGCTTGAGCTCCAGATCGGGGCGGTGCAGGATCACGCGGCGCAGCCGCCCGGCCTCGGAGTCGACATGGAATCCCATGGAGCCCATCTTTCCCCTGCCGGACGGCTGACGCCCGCCGTTGGCCGAAGCCCCGCGTTTCGTCGGCTAGAGCCGCGGGTCCACCGGCTCCGACTCCAGGGCCAGGACCGCGAACACCGCTTCGTGCACGCGCCACAGCGGCTCGCCGGCCGCGAGACGGTCCAGTGCCTCAAGACCGAGCGCGTACTCGCGTATCGCCAGCGAGCGCTTGTGGCCGAGGAATCGGCCACGCAGCTTGTCGAGCTGGGCGGGGCGGGTGTACTCCGGGCCGTAGATGATCCGGAGGTACTCGCGTCCGCGGCATTTGATGCCGGGCTGCACAATGCGGCCCTTCCCATCCCTGACCAGCGCCTCGACCGGCTTGACGACCATGCCCTCGCCGCCGCGGCTCGTCATCTCCAACCACCAGTCGATGCCTGCCCGGACCGACGCCTCGTCGCCCGTGTCGACGTAGAGCCGCCGGGTGGTCTGCAACAGGCCCGTGCCGTCGTGCTCCACCATGCGGTCGATCAGGCCGAGCTGCTCGTCGTGCGGGAGCGAGGCCAGGCTGCGGCCCTGGACGGCCAGGATCTGGAACGGCGCGAGACGCACGCCCTCCAGTCCCTCGGTCGGCCAGCAGTAGCGGCGGTAGGCGTCCGTGAACGCGGCGGCGTCCGCGGCTCGTTCGCGCTGCTTGGCCAGGAGCCCTGCGGTGTCCACGCCACGCGCCGTCGCCGCTTCCAGGGCGGCGATCGCCCCGGGGAAGACGGCTCCGGCCGCGGCACCCACGGCCGCGTACTGGGTGCGGAGCAGGCCGGACGCCTTCAGCGACCAGGGCATCAACTCCGCGTCGAGCAGCAGCCAGTCCGTGTCGAGCTCCTGCCACAGACCCGCCTCGGTGACGGCGGTGCGCAGGCGCCCCAGTATCTCCTCGGTGACCTTCGCCCCCGAGGTGGTTCCACTGACGGACTCCGTGAAGAAGGGGCGGCCCGTGCGGGTGCAGAGCGAGCCGGTCGGGCCGTCCACGCCGAAGCGCTCGCGGGCCACGTCCGCGTCGCGGCACACCAGGGCCACGGCGCGCGAGCCCATGTGCTTCTCCTCGCACACGACCCGGCCGACGCCGTCCTGGGCGTACGACGCGAAGGCCTCGGCCGGGTGCTCCAGGTAGCCCTCGCGCTGCGATGTCGCGGTCGGCGCCATCGTCGGCGGCAGGTACGGAAGGAGCCGCGGGTCCACGGCGAACCGGCTCATGACCTCCAGGGCCGCCGCCGCGTTCTCCTCGCGCACCGCGACGCGCCCCGCGTGACGGGTCTCCACCGCACGGCGGCCGTGCACGTCGTTCAGGTCGAGCGGGCGCCCGTCGTGACCGCCGGGGGCCTCGGTGCGCAGCGGCCTGGCAGGCTCGTACCAGACCTGCTGCGCCGGTACGTCGACCAGTTCGCGCTCCGGCCAGCGCAGCGCGGTCAGGCTGCCGCCGAAGACGGCGCCGGTGTCCAGGCAGATGGTGTTGTTCAGCCAGGTCGCGGTCGGCACCGGAGTGTGGCCGTAGACCACGGCGGCGCTGCCGCGGTAGTCCTCCGCCCACGGGTAGCGCACGGGCAGGCCGAACTCGTCGGTCTCGCCGGTCGTGTCGCCGTACAGCGCGTGCGAGCGCACCCGGCCCGACGTACGCCCGTGGTACTTCTCGGGCAGACCCGCGTGACAGACGACGAGCTTGCCGCCGTCCAGGACGTAGTGCGAGACGAGGCCGTCCACGAACTCCCGGACGCTCGCGCGGAACTCCTCGCTCTGAGCCTCCAACTGCTGGACGGTCTCGGCGAGTCCATGGGTGTGCTGGACCGTGCGGCCCTTGAGGTAACGGCCGAGCTTGTTCTCGTGGTTGCCCGGGACGCACAGGGCGGTGCCGTCAGCGACCATCGACATCACGCGGCGCAGCACGCCCGGGGTGTCCGGGCCGCGGTCGACGAGGTCGCCGACGAACACGGCCGTACGCCCTTCGGGGTGCGCGCCGTCCACGTAACCGAGCTTGCCGAGCAGTGTCTCCAGCTCGGCGGCGCAGCCGTGGATGTCACCGATGATGTCGAAGGGGCCGGTGAGGTGCGAGAGGTCGTTGTAGCGCTTCTCGGTGACGATGGTGGCGTTGTCGACCTCCTCCACGCCCCTGAGGACGTGCACCTTCCTGAACCCTTCGCGCTCCAAGTGGCGCAGCGAGCGCCGCAGTTCCCGCTGGTGCCGCTGGATGACGCGGCGGGGCATGCCGGCCCGGTCGGCGCGCTGCGCGTTGCGTGCGGCGCAGACCTCTTCCGGTACGTCCAGGACGATGGCGATGGGCAGGACGTCGTACTGCCTGGCCAGCTCGATCAGCTGCTTGCGGCTCTCGCTCTGCACGTTGGTCGCGTCGACGACGGTGCGCCGGCCCGCGGCCAGGCGCTTGCCCGCGATGTAGTGCAGCACGTCGAAGGCGTCGCCGCTCGCGCCCTGGTCGTTCTCGTCGTCTGCGACGAGGCCGCGGCAGAAGTCGCTGGAGAGCACCTCGGTGGACTTGAAGTGCTTGCGGCCGAAAGTGGACTTGCCGGAGCCGGTGGCGCCGACGAGGACGACGAGGGAGAGGTCGGTGACGGGCAGCACGCGTCCCGCGTGAGCGGCTTCCGTGCTGGAGCTGGTGCTGGTGCTGGTGCTGATTTCATTCGTCATGCCGCCCGCACCTCCTTCGCGTTCTGGGTGTTCTTGGCGTACTCGTCGGTCTTCTCGCTCTTGTCGGCCTGGGTGAACACGGCCATCTGGGTCGGCGGCCCCACCTCGGGGTCGTCGTCCCCTATGGGAACGAACTCCACGCCGTACGCGCGCCGTTCGGCCACCTGCCGGGCCCATCCCCGGAACTCCTCGCGCGTCCACTCGAAACGGTGGTCACCGTGCCGGACGTGCCCGGCCGGGAGCGTCTCCCAGCGGACGTTGTACTCGACGTTCGGCGTCGTCACGAGCACGGTGCGCGGTCGCGCCGAGCCGAACACCGCGTACTCCAGGGCGGGCAGCCGCTCCTCGTCGAGGTGCTCGATGACCTCACTGAGCACAGCGGCGTCGTACCCCTTGAGCCGCTTGTCGGTGTACGCGAGCGAGCCCTGGAAGAGTTTGACGCGCTCGGCCTGGCGCTCGCCCATGCGGTCGAGCTTCAGCCGCCGCGAGGCAATGGTCAGCGCCCGCATCGACACATCGACACCGGCGATCTCGGTGAACCGGGTGTCCTTGAGCAGCGCCTGCACCAACTGGCCCTGCCCGCAGCCGAGGTCGAGCACGCGTCCGGCCCCGGCCGCACTCAGAGCCGCGAGTATCGCCTCACGCCGCAGCACGGCGAGCGGCACGGTCTTGTCCGAGCCCTCTTCAGCTTCGGCGTCAGCGCTCTCCTCGTCGACCGCGTTGTCGAGGTCGTCGACATCCGTGTCGTCCGCGTCGGCCAGCCGCACCAGTTCGAGCCGCTGCATGGCCTCCCGGGTCAGCGACCAGCGCCGCGCCAGATAGCGGCTGGTGATGACCTTCTGCTCCGGGTGGTCCGCGAGCCAGCCCTCGCCGGCGCGCAGCAACTTGTCGACCTCGTCCGCCGAGACCCAGTAGTGCTTGGCGTCGTCGAGCACGGGGAGAAGGACATACAGGTGCCGCAGCGCGTCTCTGAGGGTCAACTTCCCTTCGGGCACGTCGAGTACGAGGTGGACGTACCGCGATTCGCCCCACTCCGGAAACTGCTCGTCCAACGGAACCCGCGTCACCGTGACCGTCCAGCCCAGCGGCTCGAACAGTTTGCGCACGAGGTCAGCGCCGCCGCGCGCGGGCAGCGCGGGCACCTCGATGTGCAGCGGCAGCGGCTGCCCCGCCCGCTCGGGCCTCGCGTTGCACACCCCGCGCATGGCGCTGGAGAACACCGAGCTCAGCGCCACGGCGAGCAGCGACGAAGCGGCGTAGGGCCGGTCGTTCACATACTGCGCGAGGGCCGCGTCGGGTGCCCCGCCCCGGCCCTTCCCCTTGCCCCGCCGCACCAGCGCCACGGGGTCCACCTCAAGCAGCAGCGCCGCGGTGCAACGCTCCACGGACGCCTCGGGATACAGGACGTGCGCGGTGCCGTGGGAAGTGGAGAACGTCTGCGACTTGTCGGGATGCTTGTGCAGCAGGAACCCGAGATCCGTCGCGGGGCTTTCAGGGGTACCGGAGGTACTGATCGTCAGGAACACGGGTATGCCTCGAAACGCAATCTGAACTGCGGAAACTTACGGGTTGCGGCTCCAGCGCGCCTCTAGACCGTACAGCGGACACCACTGACTCACTCAGGGGTTTTCTTCGCTCCCCCGGACCCGTCAGCCCTCCACCCAGCCGTGGCTCCTGCCGTGCTGCACCAGTTGCTCGCGGAGCTGCTTGATCTGCTCCCCGGTCATCCACGGAGCCGCCGCGAGCAGCAGCTCGGTCATCTCAAACGAGTACTCCGCGACGCTGAGCACATCGCAGGTCGGTTCCTCCCCGTCGTCGAACGCCGCGGCCGACGCCTGGATCGACGGGGGCACCTGGGCCCTGCCGCCCGCGAACGGCGGTGCCGTCTGCGCCTGTGCCCCCTTGGGCAGCCGGACGGACGACGCCTTGGGCCCGCGCTCGCCCTCCTCGATCTCGAACTCGACCCGAGCCCCCGTGTACACCAAAGGCTCCGGGATGAGCAGGTCGTTGGCGTGCAGGAACACGTCTTCCCCACCGTGCTCCGGGGCGATGAACCCGTACCCCCGCGCGCCGTCGAACCGGACAACTCTGCCAGCGACCATCTTGACCCCAACCCCGACACCATCCCCGGGCCCCTCGCCCGGACAGCCAGTGCCGAAGCCTAACCTCCGAGCCCCTGTGCCGGCCCGCCCGGCTGTCCCTCACGCGCCGTCGGCGAGCGGCGGCAACACGGCCGGCGGGCGACGGAAACTGGATCGGGCGTCCGGGCAAGATAGCTGCATGGACCTTCGAATCTTCACCGAACCACAGCAGGGTGCGACCTACGAGACGCTTCTCCGCGTCGCCAAGGCCACCGAGGACCTCGGCTACAGCGCCTTCTTCCGCTCCGACCACTATCTCGTGATGGGCGCCTCCGACGGCCTTCCCGGTCCCACGGACGCCTGGATCACCCTCGCCGGACTGGCCCGCGAGACCAAGCGGATCCGGCTCGGCACGCTGATGACCGCAGGCACCTTCCGGCTGCCCGGCGTCCTCGCGATCCAGGTCGCACAGGTCGACCAGATGTCCGGCGGCCGCATCGAGCTGGGCCTCGGCTCCGGGTGGTACGAGGCGGAGCACTCCGCGTACGGAATCCCCTTCCCGAAGGAGAAGTTCGGTCGCCTGGAGGAGCAACTCGCCATTGTCACCGGACTGTGGGAGACCCCGGTCGGTGAGCGGTTCGCCTTTGACGGCACCTACTACCAACTCGCCGACTCCCCCGCCCTCCCCAAGCCCGCACAGCCCAAGGTGCCTGTCCTCATCGGTGGCCACGGTGCCAAGCGGACGCCCGCCCTCGCGGCCCGCTACGCGAGCGAGTTCAACATTCCCTTTGCCTCTCTTGCCGATTCCGAGCAGCAGTTCAAGCGGGTCCGGGCCGCCGCGGAGGAAGTCGGCCGCAAGGCCGCCGACCTCACCTACTCCAACGCCCTGGTGGCCTGCGTCGGCAAGACGGACGCCGAGGTGAAGCGCCGTGCCGACGCGATCGGACGCGAGGTGGAGGACCTGAAGGCGAACGGGCTCGCCGGTTCCCCGGAGGAGGTCGTGGAGAGGATCGCCGCTTACCAGGCCGTCGGTTCGCAACGCATGTATCTCCAGATTCTCGACTTGGACGACCTCGACCACCTGGAGCTGATCTCCTCGCAGGTCATGACGCGGCTGACCTGACCGCGACGCGGCCGCCCCTCGGCCGGGCGGTGCCGGTGGGGCCGGCCTCTGTCGCACTCCCGTCAACCCCACCGGCCCCGCCGGTCGCGCGCCGTCCCTGCCGGGTGAAATTCCGTCAACCCCGCATCCGGTGCGGCCCCGCCCCAGTGACGCGCCGCCGCGAGTGATCGTCGGCTCGGGCGGAGCCGGACCGCCCGGCACCCGCGTCGGCGGCAGCTGCCTGCGCGTCGCTTGCGTCAGCTGCCCTCCACGCCCCCGGCTCAGGGCGGCCCCGCCGCCGAGTCGGGCTCGGGCAGACTCTGTTCGCGCACCGCGAGCCTGCGCAGCATCTCGAGCACCCGGTCCCTCGACTCGTCGGCGGCGTCGATCGCTTCCATGCACTGCCAATACACCCCCTCGTCGTCCGCTCCCATGGCCACACCGACCAGCGCGATGCCCACCTCGCCGAGCAGTTCGTCGAGCCCCCGCAGCACCTCGTACGCCTGGCCGATGCCCGTGAGCCGCGCCGCCCGTATCCCCTCTTTCCCGAGGCCCGGGGTGACCAGGACTCCGCAGCCCCTGCCGCCGACCTCGCTCAGGCTGAGTGCCTCGCCCCGTAACTCCGGAGGCCCGGCGATCGCCAGCCTGCTGCCGATCGCCTGCGCGAGGGCCTGGGACTGCCCTACCTCGACGACGACGTCCGACGGGTCCTGACTCCGAGCCAGTGCGTGCCTGCTCGCCTCGATGAGCCGCATCGCCTCCATGCGCACCCCCACCCATCCCGCGCGCATCCACCGCACGTTCGCCCGAACTCCCTTGCTCACTACCCAGAGTGAGTGCCAGCGGGATGAAAAGCCAGAGCAACCAGGAAATCTGTGGACAAGTTATCGAATGTGGACAACGTGTCCACTCCAGAGAGTGACAGATCTACGTGGCACAGATCTGCGGACTCGCGGATTCCGCAGTGCTCAAGCGCTGCACAAGCTCGTGGGGTCACCAGTCCGCGGGGTCACAAGCCCGTGAGGTCACAAAGCCCGCGCGTCACAAGCCCGCACATTCTCAGGACCGAACGCATGCACGGCCCTCACGTCGCCGGAAAACGCCGCTCGTTCCGGTCGATCTTCGCGGCGAGCGCCGCCAGCGCGTCGATGCCGAGCACCTCGCAGAACTGCAGCAGGTAGGCCAGCACATCGGCGACCTCGTCCGTCACCCGGTGCGCCGACTCCGGGTCCTCCATCACCCGTGCCGATTCGTCCGGGGTCAACCACTGGAAGATCTCGACCAGTTCGGACGCCTCCACGCTGAGCGCGGCGGCCAGGTTCTTCGGCGTGTGGTACTGCTCCCAGTCCCGCTCGGCCGCGAAGTCGGCCAGCCTGCGCTGCAGTCCCGCTACATCAAGTTCCGTCACGCCCCAGGTCTACCATCGCGGCCCCCGTCGCCAGAGCGCCCCATGACGCGTCGCTCACCGTCCCGACGAGGCGGATGTGCCCGCGCTCGCACATGCTCGCGGCCAGTTCGGCGATGGCACGCTTCTGTCGCTCGTCGAGGAAGTGGTCGAGGCCGTCGGCGAGCACGGTGAGGCTCTGGTACGCCGAGGGCACCTCGGCCACCGGGTCCACCTCGAGCACCCCGGGCCCGGTGAGCAGCACCAGGGCGAGCGCCAGATACCGCAACTCGCCGTCCCCGAGCCGCCCGACAGGCGACTTGATGCCGCCGCCCCGGTCGATCAGCGCATGGACCGAGCCGTCGACGGCCACCTCCGCCAGCACGTCGGCGACCGGCCCCGCACACCCCGCCCGCACGGCGGCCACCAGCCGCGCATGACGCCGGCCGCACTCCTCCCGCGTACGGAGAAGGACCTCGGCGAGGTTGTCGCAGCCGCTCAGGAGGCGGCCGGCGCCGATCAGTCCGGGAGGCACGGGCAGCCGCATGAGGCCGGGCCGGGGGGAGCACGGGAACACCGAGCGCAGCGCGACCACCACCTGCTCGGCCGCGGCGAGCACCAGGCGCTGCCCCTCGGTCTTGCCCGCGACCCGCAGCGGAAGCAGCGCCGTGCCGAGCCGGTCGTCGGGCAGCGGACCGCGCGTCACCGGCGTCATGCCCGCCGTGTGCCAGGCGGCCTGCACCGCGCGCCGCCCCGGATCGCGCAGGGCCGTCTCCAGCAGCGTGAGCCCGCCCCGGGTCAGCCGCTCACCCACGACGCGCAGTTCGGGCTCGGCCTGTACGGCGACGTCGAGCCGCACCGCTCCAACGGGACCCTCGACCGTGCAGCCGATGCGGAATCCACGCCGGTGCTGTCCGTCGCCCCGAGCGCGGTCCGGCACACAGGCCACGGGATCGGTGAAGACGTCGACGAGTTCCTCACCCGCGCCGAGCCTCGCCAGCGCCTCGTACGCCGTGAGCGCGGTGGTCTTGCCGCTCCCGCTCGGCCCCGCGACGAGGGTCAGCGGACCGAGCGGGAACACGGCGCCCCGGTGTGAGGCGAAAGCCGACAGCCGCAGTTCGGTGACGCGGCTCCGGTCCGGACCCGACGGGGGCTCGGCGCCCGCCTCCGGGAGGTGCACAGTCATGTCCGGACGGTAGGCGGCGCAGGCTCTGGCGAACCGTTCCGCCCAAGTGACCTTCCTACGAATGAGGGATTCCGCGGAGAGCGATGCAGGCACCGCGCCGCGAGTGGCTATGCGGCTGGCCTATGCCGGACGACGACCACGCCGAAGACATGAAACGTCCCGACGGCACCCCGACGAGCTCGGCTGAACACCTTAGCCACCGCTACGACCGGCACGACCGGCGCCCCAGCGCCTCTACGACCAGCGCCTCTACGACCAGCACCCCAGCGCCTCTGCGAACCGTCACCCCGGCGGTCTACACGCCGGGCAGCACCCCTGCGTCCCCTACGACTGTGCCGCCGCGACGAGACCCTGCACCTCCGTGCCGGGCGGGGCGAGAAGGAAGACGTTCTTGTCGACCCGGTGCATCCCGCAGCCGAGGCCGAGGACCACGCCGCTGCTGAAGTCCAGTACCCGCTTGGCGACTTCCGTCTCCGCGCCGGTCAGGTCGAGCAGGACCGGGATCTGCGCCATCACGGTCTCGGCGACCTCGCGGGCGTCCGAGAAGACGTTCACCCGCATCACCACAAAACGCCGCCGCGCCTCGGTCTCCGCGTCGGGCATCGCACGGTGGCCGGGCCAGGACGGCCATTCGTTGCGGCTGCGCAGCGGTACGACCTGGGCGAGCCCTTCCCACTGTTCATCGGTGACGTCGTGGCTGTTCAACGCTCCACCCCGTCCTGGCTCGCACTCGATATCTGCACTGGCTCATTCTTACGCGACCTCACCCGTTCAGCCCAACAGCGACACGGAGCGGGCGGACCAGTGTGCCAGGGCCGGCGGGTCAGTGTCCCAGGAGTCCCACAAGACCTTCGGTCAGACAGGCGCGCCAACAGGCCCAATCATGACCGCCGTTGTATTCGTTCAGGGTCACCGGGCAGCCGTGCGAGCGCAGGACCTCGTACAGATCACGATGGTGGTCGAGAATTTCTTCCTCACAAAGTCCGACATCCAGACGCACGGTGACGGGCCGTGAGGTGCCGACACCGAGGCGTGAGAGGGGCGCGGACTGGGCCAGGACCTTGCCGAAGCGCTCCGGCCGCAGGAAGCCCGCGTACAGCGAGGCCAGTCCGCCCAGGCCCTGGCCCGCGACGAGCGTGCGCGCGGGGTCGGCGGTGAGGCGCCAGCGGCCGGCCGCCCACGGCAGCAGCTCGTCGGCGAGGAACCTCACATGGCTGTCGTGGGCGCCCAGTTCCCGGCCGCGCGTGTCCCTGTCGACGGCGTCCGGGGCGAGAACCGCGAGCGGCGGCACGGCGCCGTCGGCGACGAGGGCGTCCAGCGTGTCCTGGAAGGCGAGCCGCCCCAGCCACATGTCGCCGTCGTTCAACACGAGCACCGGCAGTTCGGCCGCCCGGCCACCGCCCGGCGGGAGGTACACCCACACGTCCCGCTCGGCGCCGAGCACCCCCGCGGGCAGCCGATGCCGCTCGACGCTTCCCCGGGGCACCCCGGCGCGCCGCTCGGCCCGGGGCAGGGCGGGCGCCTGCGGGAGTTCGAGCACGGAGGTGTCGCGGTCCGGCCAACGCCCTGGCATCCGACGGCCGTTGAGCGGGTCGGGCGCGGCGTGCGCGGACAGGGAGAGCAGCCGCCGTTGGAGGAGCTCGGCGGATACGGGCGGTTCACCGGGCGAGATGTCGGCGGCCATGCGGTACGAGCCGCGGTGGTCGGCGCGCAGCCGGTAGGTGAGGTGCCAGATGTCCGTGCCGGGCAGCGGGCTCAGCCGGGACGCGGCGAGGTCGGTACGGTCCGCGATGCCCTCGGCGAGGAGCAGGACCTGCCGGGTGGCGCGGTGCCCCCGCCACAGGAACGTCACGGCACGGTGGTCGGGGTCACCATCGAGCGCCTCGATCAGCGGAGTGCCGCGGCGCGCGGCATCCGCCCAGAACTCCTCCAGGATGACGGCACGCTCGGCTTCGGTGGCGTCGGCGGCGAGGGCGGCGACGCGCTCGACGCGGGGCGCCGGGCCCGCGACCCTGCGGGGCGCCGCGTCGGCCGTGAGCACCCCCGTGGTCACACTCATCCGCACACGAAGAGGACCCGCATCGTTCCCGCCTTCCTGGTCCAGCACGCAACTAAGCATCAACTCAGCACTAACTTAGCTAAGCCTAACCTAACCCCCGCCTTGTCCAAGTCGCCGCATGACTGCTCAGCGGGGTGTCGCGCTTTTGGGATCAGTTCCTCAGCGGCCGGAAGAACGTCCGCAGCTCCCGCGCCACCTGCTCCGGCTCCTCGTGCGCCATGAAGTGCCCGCCCCGCTTCGGGGTGCTCCAGTGGCGCAGATCGGTGAAGGCGCGCTCGGCCAGGCTCCTGGGGTAGCCCGCGAACGCCGGTTCATGGCTGAGGGTGATGGCCCCGGGGACGGTGATGGGCGGCACCGGCTCGTTCCGGGGGTAGTCGTAGTACTGCCGGAAGGACGAGCCGATGCTGCCGGTGGCCCAGTACAGGGTCGCGACCGTGAGCAGGGTGTCCTTGTCCCAGCGGGCCTCCAGATCGCCGCCGCAGTCGCTCCAGTCCCGGTACTTGTCGGCGATCCAGGCGACGAGCCCCGCCGGCGAGTCCATCAGGGCCGCGGCGATCGTGTCGGGGCGGGTGCACATGATCTCGCTGTAGCCCTGGTCGCCCACGTCGTACGCGGCCAGCGCGTCGAGGTAAGCCCGCTCCTCCGCAGTCGGCGGCTCCCCGTCGAACCGTTCCGTGATCACGGCGGAGGTGAGGTGCACCCCGGCCACGGCCTGCGGATAGAGGGCGCCGAGCCACTGCGTGACCCCGCCGCCGATGTCACCGCCGAAGGCCCCGAAGCGTTCGTACCCCAGGGCCTGGGTCATCAGCTCGTGCCAGATCTCGGCGACGCCCCGCCGGGTGAACGGCTCGCGCGGCAGCTCGGAGTGGACGAAACCGGGCAGTGAGGGGATCACCACGTCGAAGGCGTCGGCGGGGTCACCGCCGTGCGCGCCCGGGTCGGCCAGACGCCCGGCGACCCGCAGCATCTCCACGAAGCTGCTCGGCCAGCCGTGGCTCAGGATCAGCGGCAGTGGCGCGGGGGCGCCTGCGGGGCGGCGGCCCCGCAGATGGACGAAGTGCACGCGCCGTCCGGCGACTTCGGCGACGTACTGGGGAAAGGCGTTGAGTTCGGCCTCGGCGGCGCGCCAGTCGAAGCCGTCCGCCCAGTGGGCGACGAGTTCGCGCAGATAGCCGGGGTCGACGCCGGCCGCCCAGTGGGTGGAGTCGGAGGGCCGCGTGAAGAGGGTGCGCTTCAGGCGCGTACGCAGGTCGTTCAGCACGTCGTCGGAGACGGAGGTCCGAAAAGGGGCGGGTGCGGTTGTCATGTTTCCTTTGGGAGCGGGAGACAGGGAGTGCCGCAACGCCGGTAGACGGCGATACAGCTGCAACAGGTCAGCGATACGTCGGCGATGCAGCGGTTGTGGAGCGGCAGTACAGCGGCGATACGTCAGTGACGCGGCGCCAGACCCATGATGCGCGACGCGCAAGAATCTGCCCATGGAATTTGATACGGATGCCTACCTGCGCCGCATCGGTGCCGAGCGCCCCGCGGCTCCCACCACGCGGGCCCTGCACGACCTGCACCTCGCGCACCTGCGCGCCGTCCCCTTCGAGAATCTCTCCATCCATCTCGGCGAGGACATCGAACTCACCGAGGACTCCTTGGTCGCGAAGGTCGTCGGCGCCCGGCGCGGCGGCTTCTGCTACGAACTCAACGGCGCCTTCGCCGCGTTGCTCACCGCGCTCGGCTTCGAGGTCACCCTGCTGCAGGCCCGTGTGTACGACGCCGAAGGGCGGCCCGGGATCCCCTACGACCACATGGCGTTGCGCGTGCGCACCTCCGACGGCGACGACCGGCTCGCGGACGTCGGCTTCGGCGCCCACAGCCATTACCCGCTGGCCTTCGACGAGCGCGGCGACCAGCCGGACCCCGGCGGCACCTTCCGTATCACCGAGACCCCCGAAGGTGATCTGGACGTCAGCATGGACGGCAAGGCCCAGTACGTGCTCGACCGGCGCCCGCGCGCCCTCGGCGACTTCACTTCCGGCGCGTGGTGGCACCGCACCTCGCCCCGGTCCCACTTCACGCGGTCACTGGTCTGCTCGATGCTGACCGGGACCGGACGGATCACCCTCAGCGGCCGCACCCTCACCACGACGAAGGACGGGGAGCGCCACACCACCGAACTGGCCACGGACGCCGACGTGCTCGACGCGTACGCCACACACTTCGGCATCGCCCTGAAGCAGGTGCCGCAGGTGCGGGCTCAACCGGCTTGACCCGCCTCTTGACCCTTCCTCCAAGAGGTGCGGCATCTGCTATGGAGGAACGCCCAGAAGTGTTGTAGATGCCAGGCAAACCGGCCTATCGTGTCGCGCATGCAGTCCTACACCATCGGACAGGCGGCACGCCTGCTCGGCGTCAGCCCCGACACCGCTCGTCGTTGGGCGGACGCCGGACGGGTCGCCACCCACCGCGACGAGGGCGGCCGGCGGCTCATCGACGGCCGCGATCTCGCCGCGTTCTCCGTCGAGGTCGCGCAGGGCCAGACGCAGGGAGGCAACCACGAGGACGAGGTCCCCTACACCTCCGCGCGCAACGCCTTCCCCGGCATCGTCACCGCCGTGAAGCTCGGCGACGTCGCGGCCCAGGTCGAGATCCAGGCAGGTCCGCACCGGCTCGTCTCGCTCCTGACCCGGGAGGCCGTGGAGGAGCTCGGCCTGGAGGTCGGCATGCAGGCGACCGCCCGCGTGAAGTCCACCAGCGTGCACATCGACCGCACCTGACCCCCTGGTCCGCACCCCAGGGTCCGCCACCACGGGCCGGACCGCGCCGCCGGACCGGCTCCAAGGAGTTCCACGCTCATGTCCCTCGCTCTCACCCCCGTCCGGCGCCGCGCCGCGGCAGCCGTACTGACGGCCGCCCTGCTCGTCCCGCTCGCCGCCTGCGGCAACGACGACAGCAAGGACGACAGCGGCAAGAAGCCCGCGGGCGCCGCCGCCCCGAAGGCCGACCTCACCGTGCTCGCCGCCTCCTCGCTCACCGATGTCTTCAAGACCGCGGGCGCCGCGTACGAGAAGGAGCACCCGGGGACGAAGGTCGACTTCTCCTTCGCCGGTTCCCAGGAACTGGCCGCCCAGGTCAAGCAGGGCGCTCCCGCCGACGCCCTGGTCACCGCCGACACCAAGACCATGGACGGGCTCGCGGCCGACACCGGGAAGCCGTCCGTCATCGCCGCCAACCGCCTGGTCATCGCGGTCGGCGAGGGCAATCCGGAGAAGATCACCGAGCTGAAGGACCTCTCCGACAGCAAGCTGAAGGTCGTCCTCGCCGCGTCCGAGGTGCCGGTCGGCCGTTACGGCAAGCAGATCCTGGACGACCAGAAGATCGACGTGAAGCCGGTCTCGCAGGAGCCCAACGTCCGCGCGGTCCTGAGCAAGGTCGAGTTGGGTGAGGCCGACGCCGGGCTGGTCTACAAGACCGACGCGGCCACCGCGACCGAGAAGGTCGACGCGGTCAAGATCCCCGACGGCGAGAACGCGATCGCCGAGTACCCCGCGGCCACCCTGAAGACGTCGGAGCACGCGGAGGCCGCGACCGCGTTCGTGAAATGGCTTTCCACGCCCGCCGCGCAGAAGATCCTGCGGAGCGCGGGCTTCGAGAAGCCGTAACCACCGCTCAGAAGCCGTGGCTCCGTCCTGTCGGGAGAAACCGACCTCAACCGACAGGATGGGTCCGCACCCGCCGAGGTGAGGGGGCCGACCGCCTCCCCGGTCTGGGCGGTCCGACCGTCTTCCGGAACGCCGGAATACCGGAACGCCGGGATACCGGAATGTCGGAACGCCGGAACGCCCCTGACGCCCCCTCACCTCACGAACGAGAACCATCCAGCGCGCACCCCAGGGACCACGATGAAACGCCTGCGCGGCCGCACCGTCGGCCCCCGCACCCCGATCGCCCTCGCGATCCCCGCGCTCCTCGCCATCGCGTTCTTGGCGCTGCCGCTGCTCGGCATCCTCGCCCGCACCGAATGGGGCGAGATCGGGACCCATCTGACCAGCGAGGGAACCACGCAGGCCCTGGAGCTGTCCCTCGTCGTCTCCTTCTGGGCGTTGGCGCTCTCCCTGCTGCTCGGGGTGCCGTTGGCCTGGCTGCTCGCCCGCGTCGACTTCCCCGGCAAGGCGGTCGTACGGTCCCTCGTCCTGCTCCCGATGGTGCTTCCGCCCACCGTGGGCGGCGTCGCCCTGCTGCTCGCGTTCGGGCGGCGCGGGCTGCTCGGGCCGTGGCTCGAGGACACGTTCGGGATCACCCTGCCGTTCCACACGTCCGGCGCGGTGATCGCCGCGACCTTCGTCGCGATGCCGTTCCTCGTCATCAGCCTCGAAGGCGCGCTCGGCGGGCTCCGCCCCCGTTACGAGGAGACCGCGGCGTCCCTGGGCGCTTCGCCGGTACGGGTCTTCCGCACCGTCACGCTGCCCATGGTCGCTCCCGGGCTCATCGCCGGAGCCGCCCTGACCTGGGCGCGGGCCCTGGGCGAGTTCGGCGCGACCATCACCTTCGCCGGCAACCTCCCCGGCACCACCCAGACCCTGCCCCTCCAGGTGTACCTGCTGCTCCAGGACTCCCCCGAGGCGGCGACGTCCGTGTCGCTGCTGCTGCTCGCCATCGCGATGGCGGTGCTCGTCGCGCTGCGCGGCCGCTGGATGGGCGCTCCGGGCAGCCGGCGCAAGGGGGGGTACGAGCGGCTGCCGGACGAAGCGTCGTCGCCCGCGCTCCCCGAGCCCGCGGCCGGGTCCGCCACTGCCGGGTCCACAGCGGAAGCAGGCACCGCAGAGCCCGCAGCCGAAGCGGACACCGCCGAGCCCGCGTCACCGTCGCCGTCCCCGGAGCGCTGGTCCCTGCATGCCGAGGTCACCGGCTTCAATCAGCTCACCCTGGACGCCGGACCAGGCACCACGATCGCCGTCGTCGGACCCAACGGCGCGGGCAAGACCACGCTGCTGCGGGCGCTCCTCGGCCTCACCCCGCGCGCCCACGCCGAGCTCCGGCTCGGCGACACCGACGTCACCGGACTGCCGCCGCACCGCCGCCACGTCGCCTGGGTCCCGCAGGACGGCGCCCTCTTCCCGCACATGAGCGCCCTCGCCAACACGGCGTACGGGCCACGCGCGCTGGGTGTGCCACGGGCCGAGGCCCGGCGGCGCGCGCAGGAGTGGCTCGACCGGCTCGGTGTCGGTCACCTCGCGCACCGCAGGCCCGGCCAGGTCTCCGGCGGTCAGGCCCAACGGGTGGCGCTGGCACGGGCGTTGGCGGCTCGGCCCCGGCTGCTCCTGCTTGACGAACCGCTCGCCGCGCTCGACCAGACGACGCGGGCCCACGTGCGCCACACCCTGCGTACGCACCTCGACACCTTCGGTGGCGTCTGCCTGATCGTCACGCACGACCCCGTCGAGGCGGTGTCCCTCGCCGACCGGGTTCTCGTACTGGACCAGGGCCTCGCCCTGCAGGACGAGGCACCCGCCGAGGTCACCCGGCACCCGCGCTCCCCGTGGGTGGCCAGGATGCTGGGCCGCAACGCCTGGCCCGGCACCGCGGGACCCGAGGGGCTCGCCCTGCCCGGCGGGGGGACCCTCGTGATCGCCGATCCGCTGGAGCCGGGCACCGATGCCCTGGCGATCATCGCCCCCGAAGCGGTCTCCGTGCACCGCGACAGGCCCACCGGCAGCCCCCGCAACGTCTGGCCCGGCACCATCCGCGAGATCACCGCCAGCGGCAGCAGGCTCCGGCTCCTGATCACCTCGCCCGCGGCCCCGGACCTCGTCGCCGAGATCACCCCGCAGGCCGCCGCCGAACTCGGCCTCACCGACGGGACGCGCGTATGGACCAGCGTGAAGGCGACGGAGGTCACGGTCGTGCCCACGTAAGGCCGGCTTCGCGCGTGGCGCGTAATACGTAGCGCGTGGCGGCGGCACCGGAGCCGCAGCGTCGCCCTCCCCGGCTCCGCCTCAGCCGAAGTGCTCGTGGTCGGCCAGGACGTCCGCGATCAGCCGCTGGTCGACGGCTGCCCGCTCGGCGTCGGTGTCGATGTTCTCGGACAGGGTCAGCAGGCATTTCCACAGGAGCCAGCCGCGGGCCCGCGCCCAGGTGCCCTCGTCCTGCCCGACCGCGCGGCGGAACACCTCCCGGCTCTCGCCCGAGAACATCCCCCACGCGATCACCAGGTCGCAGGCCGGGTCCCCCACGCCCGACGTGCCGAAATCGATGACGGCGGTCAGCTTGCCGTCGGCGACCAGCAGATTGCCCGAGGCGATGTCCCCGTGGAACCACACGGGCGCCCCGCGCCACTCGGCGGCGAGGGCGGCATCCCAGACGGCCGCCGCTCCGGCCGTGTCGACGCGGCCGTCGAGCGCGGCGAGGCACCGCCGGGTCTCCTCGTCGTAGTACGCCGGTGACGCTCCCCGGTACCAACTGTGCTCGCCCGCGAGCGGGCCTCCGGTGGTGTCGCAGCGCTGGAGGGCGAGGATGAACTCGGCCACGGAGAGGGCGAAGTCGGCCATGTCGTCGATGCGTCCGCGCGCGGCCGTCTCCCCGTCGAGCCAGCCGCGCACCGACCACGGGAAGGGATAGCCCTCGCCCGGGGCGCCCTCGCCCAGAATCGGCGGGACGGCGAACGGCAGGGACGGCGCGAGCCGCGGCAGCCATGCGTTCTCCTTGGCCACCGCGGGAACATAACCGGCGGCAGTGGGCAGTCTGGCCGTCAGGGCGGTTCCGAGGCGGTAGGTGCGGTTGTCCCAGCCGTCGACCTCCACCGGCCTGACGGGCAGGTCGCGCCACTGCGGGAACTGGGCGGCGACCAGGCGCTTCACCAGGGCGGCGTCGATTCCGGCGCGGCCATCAGGAGGAGTCGAAACCATGCGGGGATCATCGTCTTCGGTGATCGTGCCGCGCAACGAATTTTCCAGTTGTCGAGCGATTGGAACGACTTCAGTCAACAATGATCACCACGGGCGCGCCGCCTCGCGCGGACCCTAGGCTCTGCCCCATGGATGCCAGTTCTGCGACCAGGACGGTCTCCGTCACCCGTATGACTTCCGGGGACCACGCATGCCTCGGATTCGACGATGACGAAACCCGCTGGGAACTCCGTGCCGCGTACGCCGACATCGGCCTGTCGCGCGGCGAGCAGGTGGTGTTCTTCACCGACCGGGCCACCACACCCGCCGTCGCGGCCGAGCAGCTCAGTGCGGGCGGCTTTCCGCTGGGCCCCGCACTCATGGACGGCCGCCTCGTCGTGGTCAACGACGTCCCCGGGTACGACCCGGTCACCGGCTTCGACCCCGTCGAACGCGCCGCCACCTGGGTGGAGCTGACCGACAAGGCACGCCACGACGGCTTCTCCGGAATCCGGGCGGTCGGCGACATGGGCTGGGCCACCGAGCCGGGCGTCGACCAGGATCTCCTGGTCGAGTACGAGACCGGGCTCTCACCGCTCTTCGCGGAGATCGGGTTCACCGCCATCTGCGAGTACGACCGGCGCAAGTACGGCGGCGAACTCCTCGACCGAGTCCGCGGCGCCCATCCCAAACAGGTCCTGCGCCACCTGGGCGCCCTGGACATCACCCGGACAGGCACCGAGCTGCGGGTCGCCGGAGACGTCGACCTCGCCACGCGCGAGGAATTCGACTCGGCGCTCGCGCGCGCCCTGACCGGCCCGGACCGGCCCGGCCTGCTCGATCTCTCCGAGCTGTGCTTCATGGACGTACACGCCGCATCGACGCTGGTGCGGCTCGCGGGTGGGCTGCCCCGCGACCACCTCCTCGCGGTCCGCTCCCGGCCCGAGCAGGACAGAGTGATACGGCTCTGCGGAGCCGTCGAAGTGCCTCAACTGGTCCTGGGAGAAGGGTGATCCGCGAAGTGATCCTCAACCGCGGAATCGGCAACGACGACAACGGCGGTGATCCGGCCCCACACCGGGATCACATCGACGCCAAACTCGCCTCCACACCGGTCAGGGCGTCATCGCTTGAATTGCCGTTCACCATGGGCGACTTGGCTCGGCTGCGCCACCAGGTCACCCGCCGCGCCGAGGACGCCGGTCTCTGCGACCCCCGGCTCAGCGACTTCGTGCTCGCCGTGCACGAGGTCGCGAGCAACGCCGTCGTGCACGGCGGTGGCAAGGGCCGCATCCATCTCACGCACACGCCCGAGGGGTTGCGGTGCGTCATCGGGGACAGCGGACAGGGGCTGTCCCGGGCGCAGCCGTGCGCGTCGGCCACCCTTCCCGACGGGGACGAGGCCGAGAGCGGCAGGGGTCTGTGGCTCGCCCAGACCCTCACGGACCACTTCGACATCGCGGTCTGCCCGGCCGGGACCACGGTCACGCTGGTGGCGCTGCTCTCCTGAGCCGGGCCGCACCGCCTTCACCGCTCATGCCGACGCCCGCTCGATCAGCGCCGGACGGAACACCATCGACAGCGGCGCGTTCCCCGGCTGCTTGATCCGGCCCAGCAGCAGCCGGGCCATCTCGGCGGCCATCTCCTCGACCGGCTGGCGCACCGTCGTCAGCGCGGGCTCGCAGGCACCGGCGGCCTCGCTGTCGTCGAAGCCGACCACCGCCACGTCCCGCGGCAGCCGTCGGCCCGCCCGCAACAGGGTCTGCAGCGCGCCCTGCGCCATGAGGTCCGACGCGACGAACACACCGTCCAGGTCCGGGCGTTCGGCAAGAAGCCGCCGGGTCGCCTCGGCGCCCCCCGCCCGGGTGAAATCCGCCTCCGCCCAGGGCGCTTCGGTGATGCCGTGCGCGGCCAGCGCGTCGCGGAAGCCCTGGAGGCGTTCCTGGGCGGCCGGCATGTCCTGCGGTCCCGCGATGCTGCCGATCACACGTCGGCCCCCGGCCACCAGACGGTCGACGGCCATCCGCGCCCCCGCCCGCTGGTCCACCTCCACGTACGGCAGCGGGACCGGCTGAGCCGGGCGACCCGCGAGCACCGCGGGCAGGCCGGTCTCCGCGAGCAGCCGGGGCAGCGGATCGGAGGCGTGCGAGGAGACGAGCACCGTGCCGTCCACGTGGCCCTGGCGCAGGTACGACAGCAGTTGCCTGCGCGAGGTGTCGTCGTCCACCAGCATCAGGACCATCTGGACCCCGGCCGGGCGCAGCACGTCCAGGAGGCCGCCGACCACCCGGCCGAAGTGGGGGTCGGTGAACATCCGGCCGACGAAGGGGGCCTCGACGGGCCGACGCTCCCGCTCCGACACGACCAGGGCGATGGAGTCGGTCCGCTGGGTCACCAGGGACCGGGCGGCCTGGTTGGGGACGTAGCCGGTGGCCTCGACCGCCTCCTCCACCTTGCGGCGCAGCACCGGGTCGACGGTGGGCGCGCCGTTCACGACCCGGGAGGCGGTGGCGCGCGACACCCCGGCGGTCCGGGCCACGTCCTCCAGGGTCACGGGGCGGGCTGGGCGCAGGGCGTCGGCAGTCACGGGGCCTTTATAGCAACCGGGGCGGGCGTGCGTTCGGCGCACCTTTCTGATGCAACGTCACCTCGCGTCTCCACGGCGGCTGTTGTACGGCACGTCGCACCGTCGGACATATCGCTCAGGCGCGAGCGATCGGTTTCAACTTGCCCAGACAGGTACCTAGTTGACTTCTTCCCGCCCAGTCAGTGCGACATCGTGCGCACCCCCTTGACGCGCCTTGTCCCAGACACAACTATCCAACGCGAGAGAGCGCTCTCTCAGCGATCACCGTTCAGGTCCTGAACGTAAGTCCGGCACGTGAACCGAACGCATGCGGCACCGCTCCGCCCCAACCACTCCTGGCGGCGCTGCCCCGCCACTCCAGGCGGCGCTGCTCCCCCGCTCCGGGCGGTGCTGCCCCCCACCACCAGCACTTCAGCGCACCCGTCGCCCAGCGAACAGAAGGACTTGCCATGTCTGAGCACCAGCCTGTGCCCGCCGCGAGATCCACCCTCTCCCGCCGCTCCGCCCTGGCCGCCGCGCTGGCGGTCCCGGCCACCGGCCTGCTCGCCTCCCAGGCGGTCGCCGCTCCCGACGCGTCCTCGGAGCAGTCCGCCGCCGCCCGCCGACCACGGCCCGCGAACGCCCTCGCCCCCGACTTCGGCCCGAACGTCATCGTCTTCGACCCGTCCACCGGCGGCATCCAGGCCAAACTGGACGAGATCTTCAGGAAGCAGGAGTCCGCGCAGTTCGGCACGGCCCGCTACGCCCTGCTGTTCAAGCCCGGCCATTACAGCGGCCTCAACGCCCAGATCGGTTTCTACACCTCGATCATGGGCCTGGGCCTCTCCCCCGACGACACTCACTTCAACGGTGACGTCACGGTCGACGCGGGCTGGTTCAACGGAAACGCCACGCAGAACTTCTGGCGTTCGGCCGAGAACCTCTCCCTCTCCCCGGTCAGCGGCGCCAACCGCTGGGCGGTCTCTCAGGCCGCCCCGTTCCGCCGCATGCACATCCGCGGCGACCTGAACCTCGCCCCCAACGGTTACGGCTGGGCCAGCGGCGGATACATCGCCGACAGCCGCATCGACGGCACCGTCCAGCCGTACTCCCAGCAGCAGTGGTACACCCGTGACAGCTCGATCGGCGGCTGGCTGAACGCGGTGTGGAACATGGTGTTCTCCGGGGTGGAGGGCGCGCCCGGCGACTCCTTCCCCAACCCGCCCTACACCACCCTGAACAACACCCCGTACTCCCGGGAGAAGCCCTTCCTCTACCTGGACGGCACGGAGTACAAGGTCTTCCTGCCCGCCCTGCGCACCAACGCCCGCGGCACCAGCTGGGGCCACGGCACCCCGCAGGGGCAGGCGCTCTCCCTCTCCGCCTTCTACCTCGCCAAGCCGGGCGACAGCGCGGCCACCCTCAACGCCGCCCTCGCCCAGGGGCTGCACCTCCTGCTCACCCCCGGCATCTACCACCTCGACCGGCCGATCGAGGTCAAGAGGGCCGACGCCGTCGTCCTCGGCATCGGCTACGCCACCCTCATCCCGGACAACGGAGTCACCGCGGTGAAGACCGCCGACGTCGACGGCGTGCGGCTCGCCGGGTTCCTGGTCGACGCCGGGACGCGGAACTCCCGCACGCTCGTCGAGGTCGGCCCCTCGGGCGCGAGCGCCTCGCACGTCGGCAATCCGACCACCGTCCAGGACGTGTTCATCCGCATCGGCGGCGCGGGCGCGGGCAAGGCCACCACGAGCATGGTGGTCAACAGCCGCCACACCATCGTCGACCACACCTGGGTCTGGCGCGCCGACCACGGCGACGGCGTCGGCTGGGAGACCAACCGGGCCGACTACGGCGTCGTCGTCAACGGCGCGGACGTGCTGGCGACCGGCCTGTTCGTGGAGCACTTCAACAAGTACGACGTGCAGTGGAACGGCGAGCGCGGGCGCACGATCTTCTACCAGAACGAGAAGGCGTACGACGCCCCCAACCAGGCCGCGATCCAGAACGGCAGCCTCAGGGGCTACGCCTCGTACAAGGTCGCCGACTCCGTCAACACCCATGAGGGGTGGGGGCTCGGCAGCTACTGCTACTACAACGTCGACCCGACCATCGTGCAGGAACACGGCTTCGCGGCGCCGAACAAACCGGGCGTGAAATTCCACCACCTGCTCGTCGTCTCGCTCGGCGGCAAGGGCCAGTACGCACACGTCATCAACGCGACCGGCGCTCCCACATCGGGCTCCGGCACGGTGCCGTCCACGGTCGTCTCCTTCCCCTGAACCACCGGACAGCCCGGGCCAGTCACTCACCCACCCGCGAGGAGAGCAGCATGCGCTCCAGCACCCCCCGAAGAACCGGCACCCCCCGAAGAACCCGCGTCTCCCGAATATCCGGCGTCCCCCGGAGAAGGAGACTCACCCCGGTCGTCGCGCTGGCGACGGCCTGTGTCCTGACCCTGATGGCCGGTTCGGCCTCCGCCGCTCCGGCCGACCCTCCCGGCGCGGTCGCCGCAGCGGCCTGGGACACCGACCGCGCCGCCGAGGCGTACACCGCGAACCCGTCCTCCGTGACCGCGTCCGGCAACGAGGCGGGCACCGCCGGCCCTGGCGCCGCCTTCGACGGCAACGCCTCGACCCGCTGGTCCAGCCAGTTCACCGACGACGCGTGGATACGCATCGACCTCGGCGCCACCCTTCGCGTCGACCGCGTCGTACTGGACTGGGAGGCCGCGTACGGCAAGAAGTACGCCCTGGAGGTGTCCAAGAACGGCTCCGACTGGACCCCCTTCTACACCGAGACGGCGGGCACCGGAGGCTCCGTCACCGCCCACACCTACCCCCAGGAGGTGACGGGCCGCTACGTCAGGATGCGCGGCGTCGAGCGTGCCACGCCCTACGGCTACTCGCTGCACGCCTTCAAGGTCTACGGCGGTGAACCCGCCCCGGCCTCGACGACCCGCGCCAACCTGGCCCTGAACCACCCCGCCTACACCAACCGGTATCAGCACGCGGGCAATTCACCGTCCTACGCGACCGACGGCGGCTGGCCCAGGGACCTCAAGGCCGATCAGACCCGTTGGTCGAGCGACTGGAACGCCAATCGCTGGATCTCGGTCGACCTGGGGGCACGCTCCACCATCGACACCGTGGACCTGTACTGGGAGGCGGCTTACGCGGTCGACTACGAACTCCAGGTCTCCGACGACAACCAGAACTGGCGCACGGTCCACAAACCCTCCGCCGCGGAGGTCGCCGCGCGCCGGGCGGACGTCAAGTCTCCCGCCGACGCGGTGGGCCGGCACGACAGCGTGCGGCTCTCACAGCCCGCGGCCGGCCGCTACGTACGGATGCTGGGGAAGGAGCGCCGGTCCTTCCACAACCCGGCCCCGGCCACCGCTCAATTCGGCTACTCCCTGTACGAGTTCCAGGTGTGGGGAACGGGCGGCAGCGCGTCCGCCGCGTATCCGGCGCTGCCGGGCGACCAGTCGGGGGCGTACAGGACGACGTTCTTCGACGACTTCACGACCGGGAGCCTGGACCGCTCCAAGTGGCGTGTCGTCAGGACGGGCCAGGAGATGGGGCCGGTCAACGGCGAGTCGCAGGCGTACGTCGACTCGACGGACAACATCCGTACGGAGAACGGCAGTCTGGTCCTCGAGGCCGACTACTGCGACAACTGCACCACCGCGGGTGGTGGTACCTACGACTTCACCTCGGGCCGCGTCGACACCAACACCAAGTTCGACTTCACGTACGGCAAGGTCAGCGCGCGCATGAAACTGCCGGTCGGCGACGGGTTCTGGCCCGCCTTCTGGATGCTGGGCAGTGACGTGGACGACCCGAACGTCTCGTGGCCCGCTTCCGGCGAGACCGACATCATGGAGAACATCGGCTACGCGGACTGGACGAGTTCCGCCCTGCACGGCCCCGGTTATTCGGCGGACGGCAACATCGGCGCCCGCCAGACCTATCCGGACGGCGGCAGGGCCGACCAGTGGCACACGTACGCGGTGGAGTGGACACCGACGGCCATGCGCTTCTACGTCGATGACCGTCTCGTCCAGGAGACGACGCGCAACAAACTGGAGTCCACCCGCGGCGAGTGGGTCTTCGACCACGACCAGTACGTCATCCTCAACCTCGCCCTCGGCGGCGCCTACCCGGCCGGCTGGAACAAAGTCACCCAGCCGTACTGGGGTCTGCCCCAGTCCAGCGTCGACAAGATCGCGCGGGGCGGGGTCAGAGCGGAGGTCGACTGGGTGCGGGTGGAGCAGAAGGGGTGAGGCGGATCCCCGAGGCACAACGGTTCACACCAACTCCGCACTTGTGTGCGGACGGTGAAGGTAAGGCGGAGTAATGTCGTGACCGTGCGATAGGAGCGGCTGATTGACGGCGGCCGCCGCGCACTGGGTGGCGACGGCCGCTCGGGGCGCGAGGAACGAGGCTCCCCCTCGTCGCTTCCTCGCGCGGTGCCCTCCATGGGTGGGATGCGGGATGTCCCACCACGAAGGGCTCTGGCAGGAGCCGCGTCGTCGGTGATGCGGCTCCTGCTGGCCCGCAGGCATGTCCGGTCGGCGTCGAGCAGAAGGGTGCAGGACGGTCACCGGTGCGACCACACAGCTGCGTCCTCACTCCTCAGCCGAGGATAAGACTTCCGCTCGCGTGATCGGAACAGGCATCGGGCAGTAGGTCAGCTGTCTTCCTTGATCGGTTCAAGAATCGCCACGCACTCCACATGATGCGTCATCGGGAACAGATCGAACGCCCGCAGCGTCCGCACCCGGTAGCCGCCCTCGCGGAAGTACCCCAGGTCACGTGCCAGTGCGGCCGGGTCGCAGGCCACGTACGCGATTCTGCGTGCTCCCAGGCCCGTCAAGTGCTTCACCGTCTGCTTGCCCGCGCCCGCGCGCGGCGGGTCGAGGACGATCAGGTCGACCTCCGTGATGCCGGTGCGCGGCAGAGTCGCCTCGACCTTGCCCTGTTCGATGCGGACGCGGTCGAAGGCGGCGAGGTTGTGGCGGGCGTCCTCGACGGCTCGCTTGCCGGATTCGATGCCGAGGACCGCGCCCTTCTCGCCGACCCGGTCGGCGATCGCGCCGGCGAACAGGCCCACTCCGCAGTAGAGGTCCAGGGCCGTGTCGCCCTTGCGCGGGGTCAGGCCCTGCATGACGGCCAGCATGAGCGTCTCCGCGGCCTTCGGGTGGACCTGCCAGAAGCCGCCGTTGCCGACGCGGTACGTGCGGCCGTCGGCGCGCTCGCGGACGAAGGGGCGGCCGTGGACGCGGTGGACGCCGCCGTCCTGTTCGGCGATGCGGAGGACTGACACCGGCTTGTCCAGCTCGACGAGGGGCAGGCGCGCGCCCGGCTTCGGTTCCAGGATGACCTGGCGGTCCTGGGAGCCCGTGGCCGCGATCGCCTCGACCGATTCCATGCCGGACCAGTCGTGCTTCTCGATGCCCAGCTCGGAGACCCCGGGAGCGGCGATCATGCAGTGCTCGATGGGCTCCACCTCGTGCGAGCGGTGGCGGCGCAGGCCCGCGTTGCCGTCGGGGTCGACCGCGTACTGGACGCGCGTGCGCCAGGAGGGGACCTCGCCCGGGGGCAGCTTGTCGCCCTCCGCCGGGACGACCGTGCCGTCCCAGCCGGCCTCCTCGGGGGTGAGCCCCGCGAGGCGCTGCAGCTGCTCGGTGATGACCTCGCCCTTGAGGCGGCGCTGCGCGCCCGGCTTCGCGTGCTGCCAGTCGCAGCCGCCGCAGCGGCCGGGGCCCGCGTACGGGCAGGGAGCCTCGACTCGGTCCTTGGAGGGGTCGAGGACCGTCACCGCGTCCGCGCGCAGGAAGCGGCTCTCCTCGTCGCCGTCGGTCACGCGCGCGATGACCTTCTCGCCAGGGAGCGTGTGGCGGACGAAGAGGACGCGGCCCTCCGCCGTGCGGGCTACGCAGTGGCCCCCGTGCGCGACGGGGCCCACCTCGACCTCGTACTCCTGCCCGACGAGGGAGGCTGCCTGCGAGCCCTCCGAGCGCGAGCCCTCCTCCGAGTTCCCCGCCTGCGATTTCTTCGGTTCTGCCTGCATGGCGGGGTGACTCCACTACGTAAGGGGGGATCGGCCGAAAGGAAACGGCCGGACAACAGCCCACCAGTCTACTTGGGTGTTGTCCGGCCGCTCACCAGAAGCAGGGCTCAGGCCTTGTTGCTCGGCTCCTTGGGGCGCTTCTCCACCGGCCCCCGCCGCACCGCGCCCGGCGCGTTCCACTCCGACCGCTTCCGGGCCCGCTTCTTCGCGGCCTCGGAGGAGTCGAGCTGGTAGGGAACGGACGTCACCATGACGCCCGGGGTGAAGAGCAGCCGTCCCTTGAGCCTGAGCGCGCTCTGGTTGTGCAGCAGATGCTCGTACCAGTGGCCCACCACGTACTCCGGGATGATCACGCTGACCACGTCGCGCGGGCTCTCCCGGCGCAGGTTCTTCACGTACTCGATGATCGGCCGGGTGATCTCGCGGTAGGGCGAGTCGAGGACCTTCAGCGGCACGGTGATGCCGCGTCGCTCCCACTCCTCCTTGAGCACCTTGGTCTCCGCCGGGTCGACGTTGATGCTGAGCGCTTCGAGGTTGTGCGAGCGCATCAGCTTGGCGTAGGCCAGGGCGCGCAGCGTCGGGCGGTGGATCTTGGAGACCAGGACGATGGAGTGCACGCGCGAGGGGCGCACGCTGTCGTCGGACGGGGTGTCCGGGGCGGCGATCTCCTCGGCGACCCGGTCGTAGTGACGGCGGATCGCGGACATCGTCGCGTAGAAGATCACCATGCCGAGCAGCGCGACCCAGGCGCCGTGCGTGAACTTCGTGACGAGTACGACGACCAGGACCATGCCCGTGAAGAAGGCGCCGAAGGTGTTGATCGCCCGCGAGCGGATCATGTGGCGCCGCTTGGCCTGGTCCCTCTCCTTGCGCAGATGGCGGTTCCAGTGCCGGACCATGCCGATCTGGCTGAGCGTGAAGGAGACGAAGACGCCGACGATGTAGAGCTGGATCAGGCGGGTCGAGTCCGCGCCGTAGATGACGACGAGGAGCGCCGCGGCGCCCGCGAGCAGCACGATGCCGTTGGAGAACGCGAGCCGGTCTCCGCGGGTGTGCAGCTGACGCGGCAGGTAGCGGTCCTGCGCGAGGATCGAGCCCAGCAGCGGGAAGCCGTTGTAGGCCGTGTTGGCGGCGAGGAAGAGGACAAGGGCGGTGGCGGCGGCGAGGATCATGAAGAGGAAGCTGCCGTGGCCGAAGACCGCCTCGGCGACCTGGGAGATCACCGGGTTCTGGACGTAGTCGGCGCCGACCGGCACCCCGTTGTGGAAGAGGTCCTTGCCCGGATACTCGGCCATGCGGACCTTGGTCGTCATGGCGAGCGCGATGATGCCGCAGAACATGGTGACGGCGAGGGCGCCCATCAGCGCCAGGGTGCTCGCGGCGTTCTTGCTCTTGGGCTTGCGGAAGGCCGGGACGCCGTTGCTGATCGCCTCGACGCCGGTGAGCGCGGCACAGCCGGAGGAGAAGGCCCGCAGGAGGAGGAAGACAAGCGCGAAGCCCGCCAGGCCCCCGTGCTCGGGCTTGATCTCGTAATCCGCGGTGGGCGCCTTCATCGACTCGTCGAGGACGATGCCGCGGAAGGCACCCCACGCGATCATGATGAAGACGCCGGCCACGAAGACGTACGTCGGGATGGCGAAGAGCTTCCCGGACTCCTTCACGCCGCGCAGGTTCATCACCGTGAGGAGCACGATGACGGCGACGGCGCAGAGCACCTTGTGCTCGACGACGAACGGCACCGCCGAGCCGAGGTTCTCGATGCCCGATGAGATCGACACGGCGACGGTCAGGACGTAGTCGACGAGCAGGGCGCTCGCGACGGTGAGTCCGGCTTTGGGGCCGAGGTTGGTGTTGGCGACCTCGTAGTCGCCACCACCACTCGGGTAGGCGTGCACGTTCTGCCGGTACGACGCGACGACGGTGAACATCAGCACGACGACCGCGACAGCGATCCAGGGGCTGAAGTGGTACGCCGACACACCCGCGATCGAGAGGACTAGGAGCACTTCCCCCGGCGCGTAGGCCACGGAGGAGAGCGGGTCGGACGCGAACACGGGTAGAGCGATGCGCTTCGGCAGGAGGGTTTCTCCGAGCCGGTCGCTGCGCAGTGCGCGCCCGATGAGGATCCGTTTGGGCACGTCGGTCAGTTTGGACACGCAGAGGATCGTAAGCGTTCGAATGGGGGCCCGCCCACCCACCACCCCCTAACCGCGCCGGTTAGCCACGACGCGCCGCCGGCGGCTCCGCCCAATGCCCGGAAAGCGGACGCCCGTCGGTGGCCTGCGGTGCCTCTGGCACCCCCCGCGCCCCGTACCGCTCGGCCGTCCGCTGCTCGGCGCGGCGGATCGCTCGGGACGGCCACCAGGTGGCACGCCCGAGGAGCAGCAGCGCCGCGGGCAGGATCATGATGCGGATCACGAACGCGTCGAGCAGGACGGCCACCGCGAGGACGAAGCCCATCTGCTTCATCTCCAGGATGTGCAGCATCACGAAGCTCGCGAAGACGGTGACCATGACGATCGCGGCACTGGTGACGACCTTGGCCGACGAGCCGATGCCCTCAATGACGGCCTGCCGGGTGGGTACCCCGTTCAGCGCGGCCTCCCGGATCCGGCTGACCACGAACACCTGGTAGTCCATCGAGAGCCCGAAGAGGATCACGAAGAGGAAGAGCGGCACCCGCGAGGAGATCCCGCCGAGCGAGACGAACGAGAGCAGTTCCTCGGCCCACTTGCCCTGGAAGACCAGGACGAGCAGTCCGAGCGCGGACACGGCGGAGAGCAGGTTGAGCACGATGCCGAGGAGTCCGAGGACGACCGAGCGGAACGCGAAGACCGTCATGGCGAAGGTCATCAGGAGCAGGAAGCCGAGGACGAGCGGCAGCTTCTCGTTCTGGTGCTCCACGTAGTCCGTGCCGCGCGGCACCTCGCCGGTGACGGCCGTCTCGACGCCGGGCAGCTTGCCGACCGTCGCGGGGAGATGGTCCTCGCGCAGGTGGTCGAGGGTGGCGACGGCCTTGTCGGAGTACGTGGCGTGCGGGGCGTTGAGCTCCAGCGTGGTGGTCCTGCGGTCCTCTGAGGAGCGCAGGAGCGGCACATCGGAGGGGTGCGAGAACAGCGGGTCGGCCTGCGCCCTGCGGTCCAGCGCGGTCAGGGCGTCGCGCACCTCTGTGGCCTGCGACGCCTTGGCCCGCACCACGACCTGGTGCCGGATGCGCTGCTCGGGGAAGGCGTCGAGCAGCCGGTCGTACCCCTGCATGGCAGGGATGTCGCGCGAGAAACTGTCGCGCGCCGGGTCCTTGAGGTTCATGTCCAGGGCGGGCAGCGCCAGGCCGAGCAGGACGAGGACGGAGAGGCCCAGGGTGAGCGCGGGCCTCTTGCGGGCCGGGGTCAGCAGCGCGTTCCAGGCACGTCCGGGCTTCTTCTCGCCGTACGTCCGCACCGGCTTGCCCTGCGCCTGCCGCTTCAGCGCCCGGCGTTCCGCGCGCTTGCCGAGCTTGACCAGCAGCGCGGGAAGCACGGTCACCGAACTGATCACGGCGACGCCCACGACCAGGATGGTGCCGGTGGCGAGGGAGTCGAAGATGACGTCGCCCGCGAGGTAGAGGGCGGCGGTGGAGACGATCACCGCGAGTCCGGAGACCACGATCGCGCGGCCCGCCGTCGCGGCGGCGGCCTCGACGAGCGCTTCCGAAGTGAGGCGCCCGCCCGCGCGGGCCCGTTCCTCGCGTTCGCGCTTGAGGTAGAAGAGCGTGTAGTCGACGCCGACCGCCATGCCGATGAGCAGGATCATGCTCATCCCGACGCCGGTGTCGGGCAGCAGGTGCGAGGCCAGCATCGTGAGCCCCATGGTCGCCATGATCGAGGTGATGGCGAGGAGCAGCGGTACGCCGACCATGACCACGGAGCCGAAGACCAAGGCGAGCGTGATCAGCGTGATGGGGAGCGTGATCGTCTCGGAGAAGGCGAGGTCCTCGCCCCGTTGGTCGTTCACGCCCTTGCTGACGGAGGCGGCGCCGGTCTCCTCGATCACCAGGTCCGGGTGGGCCTTCTTGACCTGCTCGGTCTGGGCCTGGAGCGGGATGACGTTCTTCTTGCCGTCCTGCTCCGGCCCGTTCAGCTCCACCTGGACCCGCAGGGTGCGTCCGTCCTCGGAGCGGACCGGGGCCGCGACCGACGCGACCTCCGGCAGCGACTTCATCCGGGCGGTGATGTCCTTGACGGCGGCGCCGGCTGCCGCCTGGTCGAGGGGTCCCGACTCGGCGCGGATCAACACCTGCTCCGTGGGCCGCATCTGGACGCCGCCCTCGGTGGCGAGCGCCTCGGCGCGCCCCGCCTCCCCCACGCGGTAGTCCTCACTGCTCGCGCTGTTCATGCCTGCGGCGATACCGCCTCCCAGGCAGAGCACCACGAACACCAGCCAGCCGATGATCGCGCGCCCCGGATGCAGCGCGCTCCACCGCGCCACGCCCACCGTGACCGATCGCTTTCTCATGACCATCCCCGCCCCTTCACGAGCCGAGCCCAGGCTCCGCACTGTCCTTCATGTGTAAGTGGAGACTGACAGGTGAAGGAACGAGCCGTCAACCGTAATCGGAGACTGCGGAGACTGCGGAGACGAAGATTGACAGTGGTTCCCGTCATGCGTAAGTCTTGGCTGACAGGATTCGGGACCAGCGAGAAGACAGCGAGAAGGCGGCCATGGACAGCGAGGAGCTGCTCGTCTTCCTCTCCGCTGTCGGCCACACCCAGCGGATCCGGATCATCACCGAGCTCGCCCCGGGACAGCTGTACGTCAGCGAACTGGCGCGGCGGCTCGGTGTCTCGCGGCCCCTGCTCTACATGCACCTCGAACGTCTGGAGAAGGCCGGTCTCGTCGTCGGCCGCCTGGAGCTCTCCGACGACGGCAAGGCGCTCAAGTACTTCGAACTGGCGCCGTTCGACGTGCGCCTGAACGTGGACACGATCCTTGCGGCCGTCCGGGAGGACGCGTCCGACGAGGCAGGACAGCACTCACCTGAGGGGTCTTAATGGACGACGTGATCATCCCGGTCGCCTTTTTCCTGATACTCGCCGGCGCGGTCGTGTCGGTCGCCTACTTCCAGTCGCAGCGCAACCGCGAGCGCGACCGCCAGTGGGCCGAGGCGATGGAGCAGTACCGCGAGGTCGTCGAACGCGCCAGGTCCGAGCAGGAAGCGGCGCGGCTGCAGATCGTCGAGCTCAGCTACCGGCTCAAGAACGTCGAGGGCCTGCTGCGCAGCGTGGACTGAGACCCGCGCGCACCGGCAGGTGCACGGGGGTGCCCTCCGCGGACCGTGCGTGTGTAGCTTGGGCGTCGGTCTGAGACGCTTTTACCGTTCAGCCTGAGCAAAACGTATTGACACAGCCGGAAGGACGGGCGTGCACATCGTCATCATGGGCTGCGGGAGAGTCGGATCGGCTCTCGCGCAAACCCTGGAACAACAGGGGCACACGGTCGCCGTGATCGACCAGGACCCCACCGCCTTCCGCCGTCTGGGCTCCGGCTTCGGCGGCCGTCGCGTCACCGGCATCGGCTTCGACCAGGACACCCTGCGCGAGGCCGGCGTCGAGGAGGCGGGCGCCTTCGCCGCGGTCAGCAGCGGCGACAACTCGAACATCATCGCCGCCCGCGTGGCCCGCGAGATGTTCGGCATCGAGAACGTCGCGGCCCGCATCTACGACCCGCGCCGCGCGGAGGTCTACCAACGCCTCGGCATCCCCACCGTCGCCACGGTCCGCTGGACCGCCGACCAGATGCTGCGCAGGCTGCTGCCCTCCGGGGCCGAGCCCCTGTGGCGTGACCCCACCGGCGGCGTACAGCTCGCCGAGGTGCACGCGTCCGAGTCCTGGATCGGCCACAAGATCAGTCAGCTCCAGGAGGAGACCGGCGTACGCGTGGCCTTCCTCACCCGGCTGGGCGAGGCGGTCCTGCCGACCTCCCAGACGGTGCTCCAGGAGGGCGACCTGGTGCACGTGATGATGCGCACCGACGAGGTCGAGAAGGTCGAAGCGGCGTTCGCCGAAGGCCCCGAGGAAGGCGGTCACTGATGAGGGTCGCCATTGCCGGAGCAGGCGCGGTCGGACGTTCGATCGCCGGTGAGCTCCTGGAGAACGGGCACGAGATTCTGCTCATCGACAAGGCGCCGACCGCCATCTCGGTCGAGCGCGTCCCGCAGGCCGAGTGGCTGCTCGCCGACGCCTGCGAGATCACTTCGCTCGACGAGGCGGCGCTCCAGCGCTGCAACGTGGTGATCGCCGCGACCGGCGACGACAAGGTCAACCTCGTCGTCTCGCTGCTCGCGAAGACCGAGTACGGCGTCCCGCGGGTCGTCGCCCGCGTGAACAACCCCAAGAACGAATGGCTCTTCAACGAGTCCTGGGGCGTCGATGTCGCGGTCTCGACTCCGCGTCTGATGTCCGCGCTCGTCGAGGAGGCCGTCAGCGTCGGTGATCTCGTCCGGCTTCTCCGCTTCAGCCACGGCGACGCGAACCTCGTCGAGCTGACCCTGCCGCCCGAGTCGGCGCTCGCGGGCACGACGGTCGGCGACGTCCAGTGGCCCGAGGACACCTCGCTGGTGACGATCATCCGCGGCACGCGGGTGCTGGCGCCGACGCCCGACGATTCCCTGGAGGCGGGTGACGAGCTTCTCTTCGTGGCGGCGCAGGCGCGCGAGGAGCAGCTGGAGGATCTGCTGTCGGTACGCAGGGAGGAGACGGCGAGCTAGCTCTGCGCTTCTATGTGGATGGGGGTGCCCGGAAAATTCCGGGCACCCCCATCTGTTTCACCTGCGGGCGCGTCTTTCACCTGCGGGCGCGTCGTGGCTGGTCGCGCAGTTCCCCGCGCCCCTTCGGGGCGCAGGTCCCACCCTGCTCAGGCGTTGCGGCGCTCCGCCTTGCGCTCCTCCTCCGCCTTTTCGGCGGCCTCCATCTCGGCGAACACGTCGATCGGCGGCGGTGCCTTCGCCAGGAAGACCCAGGTCAGCCAGACGGCGAGCAGGAAGGGCGGGATCTTGAGGGCGATCAGGACCCAGCCGAACTGGGTCGTGTCCGCCCACCAGTAGAGCGGGAAGAGGATCGCGCACTTGGCGAGCAGGATCAGACCCCAGGCCCAACTGGCCTTGGTGTACGCCTTCTTGCGGCCCGGATTGCGGGTCCGCCAGGAGAGGTTCTCCTTGAAGACCGGGCCGAGGATCAGGCCGATCAGCGGGACACCCGCGACGGCCGTGATGATGTAGGCGAGGGCCAGGCCCAGGGTGTAGAGCATGCCCGGCAGATAGAAGTCCTTGGCGTTGCCGGTCATCATCGCGAAGACCACACCGAAGGCGACCCCGAAGACGCCGCTGAAGGCGTGCTTGACGGTGTCCTTCATGACCAGGCGGACCGCCACGAGCACCAGGGACACCGCGAGGGCCGCGATGGCCGACATGTGCAGGTCCTTGTTGATCGTGAAGATCGTCACGAAGAGGAGGCCCGGGACGACGGTCTCCACCATGCCCCGCACACCGCCGAAGGCCTCGAAGAGCGCGGCCTCGGTCACGGCCCTGGAATCGGCGTCCTCATCCGTGCTTCCTTGGTCCGTCGGCTTGTCGAGGGACGTCACCGGCTACTCCCGTCCGAGGGGTCTGAGGTCGTATTTGGGGTTGAAGAGCACCCGGCGGCCCCGGCTCATCGAGACCCGGCCGGACGCGATCAGCCTGCGCCCCGGTTCTATCCCCACGATGGAGCGCCTGCCGAGCCACACCACGTCCAGAGCCGCGGAGCCGTCGAACAGCTCCGCCTCCAGGGCGGGGACGCCGGCGCGTGGTCGCAGGGTGACCGTGCGCAAGGTACCAGTAACCGTGACTATCTGGCGGTCCTGGCAGTCTCCGATGCGGGTGCACCCAGCCGTCTCGGCATCCTCACGCAGCTCCTCCGACTCCAGATCCTCCTGGGAGGAGGACAGCCGGTCGAGCATGCGCCGGAAACGGCCTGCCGGCTTCTCGGAACCAGGAACAGCACTCATACAGGAAGCGTACCGGGGGTCGCCGACAGCGCCGCAATGGGTGCGCTCATCTGTGCTCATGCCCGCTCAGCCCGGTCCCGACCCTTGACTTATCGCTCGAACCTGTAACCCATTCCCGGCTCGGTGATGAAGTGCCGCGGATGCGCGGGGTCCGCCTCCAGCTTGCGGCGCAGCTGTGCCATGTAGACGCGCAGGTAGTTCGTCTCCGTACCGTACGAAGGGCCCCACACCTCCTGGAGCAGCTGCTTCTGGCTGACCAGGCGTCCGGTGTTGCGCACCAGGACTTCCAGGAGATGCCACTCGGTGGGCGTCAGGCGTACGTCGCGCCCGTCGCGGTTGACCTTCTTGGCGGCCAGGTCGACCGTGAAGTGCTCCGTGTCCACCATCACGTCGTCCTCGCCCGCCCCGGTGGGCTCGGCCCTGCGGATGGAGGCCCGCAGGCGCGCCAGGAGCTCGTCCATGCCGAAGGGTTTGGTGACGTAGTCGTCGGCGCCCGCGTCGAGCGCCTCGACCTTCTCGTCCGAGCTGTGCCGCGCGGACAGCACCAGGATCGGGACGCGCGTCCAGCCGCGCAGGCCCCTGATCACCTCGACCCCGTCCATGTCGGGCAGACCGAGGTCGAGCACGATCACGTCGGGGTGGCGAGCGGCGGCGAGCTGGAGCGCGGTGGCTCCGTCCGGGGCCGCGTCCACGTCGTACTTGCGCGCCTTCAGGTTGATCACGAGGGCGCGTACGATCTGCGGCTCGTCGTCGACCACGAGCACCCGGGTCATGCGTACCTGCCTTTCGGGCTTGTCGGTGGTGGCCGTCTCGGCGGTCATGAGGCGGCCTGGGCGGAGAGGTCCGGCAGCGCCGGTGGTCCGCCCGCCGCCGCCCGCAGGGTGAGGACCATGGTGAGGCCGCCGCCCGGGGTGTCCTCGGCTTCCAGCGTGCCGCCCATGGACTCGACGAAGCCGCGGGCGACGGCGAGACCGAGGCCCACGCCCGCGCCGCGCGGAGCGTCACCGTAGCGCTGGAACGGCTCGAAGATGCGGTCCTTCGCGGCGTCGGGGACGCCGGGGCCGCGGTCCACGACGCGCAGTTCGACGCGGTCGCCGAGCGTGCTCGCGGAGACCAGGACCGGTTCGGCGGCGCGGCTGTACTTGACCGCGTTCTCCACGATGTTGGCGACCGCGCGCTCCAGGAGGCCCTTGTCCACGGAGACCATGGGCAGCGTCTCGGGGATGTCGAGGTCCGCGCTGCCGTCGGGGACACCGCCGAGTGCCATCGGGACGACCTCGTCGAGGTCGATCGCGCGGATCAGCGGTGTGACGGTGCCGGTCTGCAGGCGGGACATGTCCAGCAGGTTGCCGACCAGGTGGTCCAGGCGGTCGGCGCCGTCCTCGATGCCTTCGAGGAGCTCGGCCCGGTCCTCCTCGGACCAGGCCACGTCGTCGGAGCGCAGGGAGGAGACGGCGGCCTTGATGCCCGCGAGAGGCGTACGCAGGTCATGGCTGACGGCGGCGAGCAGCGCGGTGCGGATGCGGTTGCCCTCGGCGAGGGTGCGGGCCTGGTCGGCCTCGGACTTCAGGCGCTGGCGATCCAGGACCACGGCGGCCTGCGCGGCGAACGCGGCGAGCACCCGGCGATCCTCGGCGGGCAGTACCCGGCCGGACAGGGCCAGCGCCATGTGGTCGCCGACCGGCATGTCCACGTCCGCGTCCTCGGGGCGGTCGAGCGGGCGGCCCTCGCCCACCCGGCCCGCGCAGGTCCAGGGTGCGACGTCGCTCGCGCGCTCCAGGAGGGCCACCGAGTCCATGCTGAAAGTCTCGCGTACGCGTTCGAGGAGGGCGTCCAGGCTCGTCTCGCCGCGCAGCACGCTGCCCGCGAGGAAGGAGAGTATCTCCGACTCGGCTCGCAGCCTCGCGGCCTGGTGGGTGCGGCGTGCGGCGAGGTCCACGACGGAGGCGACGGAGATCGCGACGCCCACGAAGACGATGATCGCGACGATGTTCTTGGAGTCGGAGATCGTCCACAGGTGCCGCGGCGGCGTGAAGTAGTAGTTCAGGAGCAGCGAGCCGAAGGCCGCCGACGCCAGCGCCGGCAGGAGACCGCCGAGCAGCGCGGCGGCGACGGTGAGCGTCAGGAACAGCAGCATGTCGTTGGCGAGACCCAGGTCCGCGTCGACATGGGTCAGGAGCAGCGTCAGGAGAGCCGGGCCGCCCACGCCCACCAGCCAGCCCCAGATGCTCCGGGACCTGCCGAGCCGCGCCCCGCGTGCCACGGGCAGACCACGGCCCTTGGCGACCTCGTCGTGCGTGACGATGTGGACGTCCAGGTCGGGTCCCGATTCGCGGGCCACCGTCGCGCCGACGCCGGGCCCGAAGATGTACTGCCAGGTCTTGCGGCGCGAGGAGCCGAGGACGATCTGGGTGGCGTTGACGCCGCGGGCGAAGTCGAGCAGCGCGGCCGGTATGTCGTCGCCGATGACGTGGTGGAAGGTGCCGCCCAGGTCCTCGACCAGGGTGCGCTGGACCGCGAGCTCCTTGGGCGAGGCCGCGGTCAGGCCGTCGCTGCGGGCGATGTAGACGGCGAGGATCTCGCTGCCGGAGCCCTTGGCCGCCATCCGCGACGCGCGGCGGATCAGCGTGCGGCCCTCGGGCCCGCCGGTGAGCCCGACGGCTATGCGCTCGCGGGCCTGCCAGGTGGAGCGGATGTCGTGCTCGCCGCGGTACTGCTGGAGGTATTCGTCGACCCGGTCGGCGACCCAGAGCAGTGCGAGTTCGCGCAGGGCGGTGAGGTTGCCGGGCCGGAAGTAGTTGGACAGGGCCGCGTCGACCCGGTCGGACTTGTAGATGTTGCCGTGCGCCATGCGGCGGCGCAGCGCCTGTGGCGACATGTCGACGAGTTCGATCTGGTCCGCGCGACGTACCACCTCGTCCGGCACGGTCTCGCGCTGGCGTACTCCGGTGATCGACTCGACGACGTCGCCGAGGGATTCCAGGTGCTGGATGTTCACGGTCGACACGACGTCGATGCCCGCGGCGAGGATTTCCTCGACGTCCTGCCAGCGCTTGGCGTTGCGTGAGCCGGGGACGTTCGTGTGCGCCAGTTCGTCCACGAGCGCGACCGCGGGCGCGCGCTCCAGGACGGCGTCGACGTCCATCTCGGTGAAGGAGGTGCCGCGGTGGTCGAGCTCCTTGCGGTCCACCTGCTCCAGGCCGTGCAGCATCACCTCGGTGCGCGGCCTGTCGTGGTGCTCCACGAAGGCCACCACGCAGTCGGTGCCGCGCTCGATGCGGCGGTGCGCCTCGGACAGCATCGCGTACGTCTTGCCGACGCCCGGTGCCGAACCGAGGTATATCCGAAGCTTGCCGCGTGCCATGGCCCCATTGTCTTCCCGAAACTGCTGTGTACGCAGCGTCGACCTTACGGCCAACAAATCCCGCAAAGGGGACGAAGGGGCGCCCGTGCCCGCTCTTTGACGTAACCCTGATGTGGCGGGTCCTGATGTGGCGGGTCCTGATGTGGCGGGCCGTGATGTGGCGGAGCGCGGGGGTCAGCGTTCGACGATCTCGCCGTCGCTCAGTTCGAGGACCCGGTCGGCGAGGTCGAGCAGTGCCGCGTCGTGCGTGGCGACCAGGGCGGTGACGCCCTCGCCGCGGACGACGGCACGCAGCAGCTCCATCACGGCCAGTCCGGTCTCGGCGTCCAGTTGCCCGGTGGGCTCGTCCGCGATGAGCACGGAGGGCTTGTTGGCCAGCGCGCGGGCGATCGCCACGCGCTGCTGTTGTCCTCCGGAGAGCTCGCCCGGCCGCTGCTCGGCGTGGTCGGACAGGCCGACGAGGGCGAGCAGCAGCGCGACGCGCTCCTCGCGCGCGTGGGGGTCGGTCTTTCGGAGCCGAAGGGGTACGCCGATGTTCTCGGCGGCGGTGAGTATCGGAATGAGTCCGAAGGACTGGAAGATGAAGCCGACGCGGTCGCGGCGCAGCTCCAAAAGGCCGTCCTCACCGAGACCCGCGAGTTCGAGCCCTTCCACGGTGATCGTGCCCGCGTCCGGGGTGTCGAGCCCGCCGACGAGGTTCAGCACCGTGGTCTTGCCGGAGCCCGACCGCCCCTTCAGGGCGACCAGCTCACCGCGCGGCACGGCGAAGGAGACGCCGCGCAGGGCGTGCACGGCGGACGCACCGCGGCCGTAGGTGCGGTGCAGATCCTCGACGACGATCGCGTGCTCGGTCATGCCCACTCCCCCGTACGGCCTTGTTGGACCGGGCGTCAGTATGGTCACCGCACGCCCGGCCCAACAAGGTCCGGGTCAGCGCGGGTTGTCCGCGTGGGTCAGGGTCTCCCAGGCGACGAACAGGTTGTTGGAACCTGCCGGGCGGTTCTTCTCGGTGAGCTTCTGGGTGTTGCTCATGGCGTGGCCGAGGCGGTTGTGGAGCGCGTTGTAGCCGACCTCGGTGACGGGCCCGAGGCCTCGGTGGACCGATCCGCCGCAGAGCGAGCTCGGCGGCGCCTCGCCCAGTTCGTACTTGGCCTGGAAGCCGAGGCCCTGGCGCAGCCGCTCGCCGACGTCCGTCTTGTAGAGGTCCTCGCCCTGGATGCGGCTGGTCTCGGCGACATGGGAGATCGCGGAGAGTCCGTATCCGGTGTGGGTGAAGTCGCGGCACGTCTCCTGGGTGAGCCCGGTGGTGAAGGTGCCCTGCCCCTGCCAGTACTTGACGATCTTGGCGCGGGTGTCCAGGTTCTGGCTGGGCACGGTCTTCGGCAGCTCGCCGTCGGAGGCGAGATAGACGTACGCGGCGGTGCGCGTGCGGAACTTCGCCATCGCCTTGTCGTACGACCCCTTGTCCTCCAGGAAGACGGAGATGCCGATGGCGGCCTCCATCATCGACAGTTCCCAGTTGCCGTTGGAGTTCGAGCCGTTGATGATCTCGGGCAGGTAGACGTCGCGCAGCATCGTCGCGAAGCGGCCCGAGTTGCCCCAACCGCCGGTGTACGTGTGCTTGATGATCTCGGCGGCCCTGGGCCAGGACGATCCCGCCCAGCCGGTCTGCAGCGGGGCGTTGCTGTTGGTGTGGTCCTTGATGGTGGCGGACCAGGCGTCCATCAGCTCGATGGACTTCTTGGCGTAGCGCTCGTCACGGGTGATGTACCAGGCGAGGGCCGTGGTGTACGCGGCCATCGCGTCCTCGCGCTCGTCGGTGCACCCGTGGTTGGGGTCGGAGTAGGAACCGCACTCGACGACCGCGCGGGGCTTGGGTGTGCGCGAAAGGGAGGCGTACTTGCTCCCCATCATCTGGTCGTAGGCACCCTTCCAGGGCTGGGCACCCGCGTTGACCCTCTCCCTGGTGAAGTCCAACTGTCCGCGGGAGACGGTGACACCGGGGTGCGCGAAGGTGCTGGGCGCGGCGTCGGCGCGCTCGGTGCCGGGCCACGCGAGGAGGGCGGTGACCAGGGCGGTCACCACGGAGGCGAGGGTCGCGAGGACTGCCGTGCGCGATCTGCGGTGGTGGCGCACGGGTGTGGGGGTGTCAGCCATGCGAAGGGCCATCCATTCTCGTATGTGAACCTCAAGTGCCTTTCTGAACAAGCGTGTTGGGCCGTGACCATAGGTATGGACCTGACTTCCGTCAAGGTGTGGGATTCGGGTTCTCGCCCCAGACTCCGATGTGGTCCGGTTCCTCCGTGAGCCGCACGCGCCCGCGCAGCCCGTAGCGCTCCACGTAGTCCCGCGGCAGCTGCAAGCGCCCCGCCCGGTCCAGAACCGTGAACTCCTCGCCCGCACCGCCGTGTTTCCGCAACGTCTCCGTGGCCGTACGGCCGTCCCGGACGCGCACCGTGCGACGGACCTGGCCGGAGACGAGCGGATCGTGCGTGACCACCAGGACCGTCGCGCCGAGCTCCTCGTTGGCACGGCGCAGGGCGGTGAACACCTCCTCACCGCTGGCCGTGTCCAGCTCTCCGGTGGGCTCGTCGGCGAGCAGCACACGGGGGGCGTTGGCGGTGGCCACCGCCACGGCGACCCGCTGCTGTTCGCCGCCGGACAGTTCGGCGGGCCGACGGTCGCCGCAGTACGCCACTCCGAGCACGCCAAGGAGTTCGGCGGCCCGAGCCGCGCGCTCGCGACGGGGCACGCGCGCGTACTTCATCGGCAGCGCGACATTCTCCAGGGCGGTGAGGTAGGGCAGCAGATTGCGCCCTGTCTGCTGCCACACGAACCCGACGGTGTTCCGTCGGTAGCCCAGGCGCTCGCGGCGCCCCATGGAGAGCAGGTCGTGCCCGGCGACCCGGGCCCGTCCCGCGGTCGGCAGATCCAGCCCCGAGAGGATCGACAGGAGGGTGGACTTGCCGGACCCGGACGCGCCCACGAGGGCCACGCACTCCCCCTCCCCGACCACCAGGTCGAGCCCCTGGAGAGCCTGTACCTCCACCTTTTCGGTGCGGTAGACGCGTACGAGGTTGTCGCAGACGACGAGGCCCTCGTCCCCCGCGGGCCGGCGCCGGGCGTTCGCGCGGGCCTCCAGATCGGCGAGCTCAGTCATCGTTCCTCCCCAGTCGCAGCACTGCTCCAAGACCCCGGCGCCGTCCCAGCCAGGTTTCCAGCCCCACCGCCACGGCCACCAGGGCGACGGTTCCGGCGGCCAGAACCGTGGTGAACAGGGCGTCGGTCCGCAGAGCGGGCGCGGTGGGGCCGCCGGTGAACACCCGCAGGTCGAGGGCGGGTCCGAGCAGCCCGGGCAGGGTCAGACCGAGCGCGACGCCCCCTGCCACGGCCGCCAGCACCATGGGCAGCAGCTGGAGCAGATGCAGCCCGGCCGTGGCGCGGGCGCCGAGCCCCATCGTGCGCAGCCGGGCGGCGGCGGCGCCGCGGGCCGGGGCGGACAGCAGGAGTTCGAGGACGAGGGCGAGCAGCGCAAGGAACACGGCCAGGGCGGTGCAGGCGGTGTGTGCGACGGTCAGAGCCGCGACCAGGCCGTCCTCGTCGGCCTCCGCCTGCTCCTCGGCACGGATGCGCAGCTCTCCGGTGGCGGCGCCGGGCGCGGCGCGCGGGACGACCGAGCGCAGCTCACGTACGTCCAGGTGCGGGCCGTACAGGAGCAGGGCCGTCTCCTCGAACTCGCTCGCGCCGAAGGCCTTGAGGTCCCGGTTGTCGGCGAGCAGGAGGTGGTCCCTGGCCTCGGTGGCCGAGCCTACGGCGCCGAGTGCGGGGTCCCTGCGCACCGCCTCGGGGAGGGTGCCCACGACGCGCAGGCGGCGCTCCTTGCCGTGCACGGTGATGGTCAGCAGGTCCCCCGCGTCGGCGTCATCGGCGAGCACACGAATGTCACGCCCGCCGCCTCCCTTGGCCTCGCCCCCGCCGAGACCTGCGTCCCGCAGCGCGCGGGCCGCCGCCGAACCCCCCGCGGCGGAGCGCAGTTTCGTGCCGTCGACGCCTACCAGGCTCGCGATCCCGTACCGCCCGCCGTCCGTGGCGCTCACCGGATCGACCCGCAGCTGCCGCACCGCCACCGTCTGCCGCACTCCACGCGCGCGTGCCAGGCGTCCCGCGGTGTCCGGGTCACGCCCCGCTCCCAGGAAGGAGGCATCGGCGCCCACCCGCCAGGCGGCGGCGTCCTGTCGCCCCTCCGTGAGCGTCTGGGCGACCAGGCCGCCGAACACGGCGCCGGCCAGGGTCACCACCAGGACGAGCAGTGCGAGCGCCCGTGCGGGAGCCTCCTTGGCGGCGCCGCGGAGCGCGACGAGGGCCACGGCTCCGCGTCCACGGGTGGCCCGGCGGGCGACGAGGCGTACCGGCCATGGGTAGAGGCGTGCCAGCACCACGACCGTGGCGAGCCCCAGCAGTACGGGCGCGGTGGCGAGCAGGGGATCGCCTCCCGCCTCGCCCGTCGTCCCACGGGAGCGCAGCGCGAGGACGCCCGCCAGAGCGAGGACCACCACACTCACCTCGACGACGACGCGGCGTCCGCTGCTCGCCCCCTTGTCCCGCAGCAGGGCCCGGTCGCGGACGGACCACCAGGTCAGCAGGGGCAGCACCAGCCACGCGCCCATGGCGACGAGGAGCCCTCGCCCATACGCCGGCGAGGCATCCGGCAGCGCCGAAGCGACCGCGCACCCGCCCCCGAATCCCAGCAGCACGGCCGGTGCGGTCGCCGCCCCACGCCCCAGGGCGGTCCCCAGGGCCGACGCCCCACGCGCGCGTTGCAGTCGATGGACGTCGAGGCGTCGGCGTACGGAGAGCAGCGCGCCGACGACCACGGCGGCGAGTCCGACCGCCGTCACCGAGGCGAGCGCGAAGGAGATCACCACGCTGCCCTGCCGCCACTGCCCCTGGAACTCCGCCAAGGTATCCGGCAGTTCGGTGGCGGTCTCCGACTCGGCGGCCGGGTGCTCGCCGAAGGCGCAGGGCATGCCGCCGCTGACCATCCCCACGTCACACGTGACGCTCCGTACGGCATCGGGGTAGCGGAGCATGAGGCGCTCGAAGTCGCGCTGTCCCTGGTCGCCGACGAGACGCGCGGCGTCGCCGCCGGGGTCGAGGCGCATGCCCCAGATCACGGTGAGGTCGGCCTCGGCCTGACTCTGCAGCACTTCGACGCCCCGCGGCGCGAGCAGGGCGCCCGCATACCGCGCCGCCCCGCCGTGCGGGTCCCGTCCCGTACGCGCGAGCAGGGGCTGCTCGCGCCAGAGCCGCCGCTCGCCCTCCGCGGCGTAGAACCCGACGACCCGTGCCGGTGCGTCCACGATCTCCAACGCGCCGGGGCCGAGACTCAGCTCCTGCCCGAGCCGCAGCTTCAGGGCGTCACGGGTACGGGTGGAGACGGCGATCTCCACGACGCGTCCCCTCGCGGCGGGTGGCCGTCCAGCGGCGTACGCCGACCGGGGCGGGGCATCGCTCGCGTACACGAGGGACAGTGTGGTGCCGTCTTCGGTCCGTACGCCGGGCAGGGCGATGCGGGTGGAGTCGCGCAGGATTTCGCCGCGGAGAGCGGCGGGGGCGGCGTTCTCGACGACGGTCGAGTACCTCCGCAGATCGGCGTCCAGGGTGCTCTCCGCCCCCACCCGCTTCTCCTCCGGCCCGAACCGCACCCGGTGGGTGATCCCCGGAGCATCACGCTGCACCTGCTCGAGCCGGTCCCCCAACGCGTGCCCCGAAGCCACCTCCAGCAACCCGGCCCCACCGGCAGCGAGGCCGCAGAGCACCAGAACAACCAAGGCAAGGCCCCCCAGGGGCCCCAACTCCCCCCGCACCCACGCCCTAACCCGCATCCGCCCCTCCCGAACAAGCTCTCCGGCCCGCCCACCCGATCACCAGCAGTCGACGGCGAGACACACGAAGACGCCCGCCAGCCGACGACGCACGCCGGGGGGCGCGAACTGCGCAGTTGCACGCACCGGCACGCCCCCGCCCCACCGCCGGACGGCGGCGCCGCAGCAACGCACCGCCACCCGCAGACGGCACCGAGACGCAGGGAGACATGCCGGTTTGTCCGCCCGGAGCACAGCTCCCACCCCCCTCACCCGTCCTCCCCCGCCCGCAACACCCGCCCCAGATCCACCCGCCCCAGAACACGCACCACCGCGCTCACGACCCCGCAGATCACCACCGTCACCCCACCGGCCACGCCCCACACCCGCACCCACGGCACCTCGGTGAGCAGCCCAGGGAAGACCGGGTCGCCCGCCGCGTCCACCGTCACCACCGGCATGATCACGGCGGCAAGGCCCGCTCCGAGCAGCGTGCCCAGGAGCGCCGCCACCCCCGCAAGCGCCAACTGCTCCGTCCACAGGTACGCGGCGAGCTGGCCCCTGCGTACCCCTAGAGCCCGCAGCAGCGCGAACTCCCGCTCCCTGGCCCGCGCCGCGAGCACCGTATGCAGCGTGAAAGCGATGACGGCGAACGCCGGTGCGAGGGCGAGGCAGAGCCAGAGGCCGCCACGGGCGCCCCGCCGCAGCGGGTCCTCGCCGAGCGCCACGCGCGCGTGCGGCACGTCCACGGCGGTTCCGAGCCGAGGACTGCCGCGCACCGCCTCCCACGCGGCGCTCGCATCACCCCGTACCGCCCCCGCCCACCACGCGCTCTCCGCACCCGGTAAGGCCCCGCTCAGCGCCAGCTGGGCCGTCATCGCCCGCGAGTCGGCAAGGAGGCGGGGCCGGTCGCGCGCTTCGCCGGGCACCGCCTCGACCCGTCCGACGATCTTCAGCCGGGCGCTGCCGCCCGCACCGCGCCGCACCGTCACGACGTCCCCGACCCGCACCCCACCGGAGTCGAGCAGCGCACGGTCGGCGAGAGCGGGCGTCGCGGGGCGGCCCTTGGCGCTGTCCGTGCCGAGCCGAACGTTCCACGTCGGATACTTGAGCCGCGTGTCGGGGCCCCGAAGCACCGCGTCGAGCAGCACTCCGGCCCCGGGCCTGTCACGGCAGAGCACGGGACCGGGCGCTTCCCCCACCGCCCCGCGGGGCCGCTCGGCCCCGGGGCACCCCGCCCCGTACCGGTCCGGCGCGTCCTCGCGCAGGTCGCGCCAGTCGGCCTCCCGGGTGAGCCCCGGCACCCGGTCGATCCTGAGACGGTAGGTGCGCCGCACCGTCTCGCCCGCCATGCTCAGGTCGATCTGCAGAATCCGTAGGCCACCGCTTCGCACGGGCACCTTCAGGGGAAGCGTCCGAGGGCCGCGAGGGCCGCGAGGGCCGCCTTCTTCAAGAAGGACAGCGCTTGAGTGGACGAGGCCGTCGTCGTCCTCGAAGAAGACGGTCAGCCGCACCGGCACGGCGCGACCGGCCCCGTCGGCCGACAGCCGTACCCGCAAGGGGAGTTCCCGTGCGGGACGAGCGCCGCCGACGCTGAGCCCGTGCGCCGGAACCCCCTTCCCCAGCGGCGCGACAAGCTCCCGCACAGGCCGCTCCGCGAGGTCGCCCCGCAGCGAAGGCACCGGCCCGCGCCCGGTGTTGATGCCGGTGACGGCCACCGCGTCCTGCCCGATGTAGCCCTCCGTGGTCATCACGGGAGTGACCGCGTCGACCCCGGGCAACGCACCGTACGTCGCACGCCGCTCCCCGGCGGGCACGCCCTCCCCCGGTTCGATCCGCAGGTCGGCACCGACCCGGAAGACGGCCTGGTCGTGGTCCCCCCGGTCGAGAATGGCGAGGGCGGTGCTGCTCAGCGCCGCGACGGCCAGGGCCAGCGTGACCACCAGGGCGGGCCCGGCGTGCCGTGCCGCACGCCGCGCGATCTGCCACCCGCCGAGCGGCAGCACGAGCCCCCTGCCACGCCGGGCGAGCGGGTCGATGGCCCGCGTCAGGAAGGGCAGCAGGCGCAGCACGAGCAGGGCGGCCGCGGTGGTCATCACCACCGGCGCGAACACGAGCACCGGGTCGACACCGTCACCGGTCACCGGAGACCGGTACTGCCGCAGCTGCAGCCACCCGAGGACGGCCACCGCCCCGAGCACCACATCGGCCCCCACTCGCTGTACGCCCGCGAACCGGCCCACGCGCAGGCGGAGCCGGCTCACCGCCTGCCGGTCCCGCACCACCCGCACCGTCGGCAGGAGCACCGCGCACCCGTGCACCACGACGGCGAAGGCGGCAGCCATCCAGGCGGCGCCGATCGCGGCGGCGTCCGGCACCCCGCCGTGCAACACCCCCGCCCCTTCGAGCAGCCGCAGCAGCGGACCGGCGAGGAAGGGCGCGGCGATGCCCGCCGGAAGGGCCACCACCGCCCACTGCACCCCGGTCGTCACCACGAGCCGCCGCGTTCCCGCACCCCGCGCGGCCAGCAACGCAAGCTCCGGGCGCCGGTGTTCGGCGAGCTGACGCCCGGTGAGCACCAGGGCAGCGACCGCGAGGGCGGCAAGCAGCGTGGCGGGGACGTAGAGCCCGGCGCGGGCCACGGCGATGGGCGTGGTGAGCCGGTCGAGCGCCCTGCGCAGCCCCGCCGAGACAGTCAGTTCCGCATCGGGGTGCTTCCCCCGCAGCACCGAGAGCGAGGCATCGCTGCCGCCGAACCGCCGGGCCCGCTCGGCCAGCGGCCCGATGTCCCCGAGCCGCAGCCCCCGCGCTTCGGGCACGCCGAGCCAGAGCGCGCCCGCGTCCTTCGCGAGCCCCGGCCGGGCCGTGAACGCGGCGCGGGGCACGAGCGCGATGGAGTCGGGCATCCCGAACGTACTGCTGAGTCCTGCCCAGACCGCGGGCGCGCGCCCCTCGGTCGCGTAGAGCCCGACGACCCGCATCCGCACCAGGCGCTCGCCGGCGCCGCGCACGACCACGTCGTCACCGGTCCGCACCGCGAGCTCGGCGGCGAACGCCCTGGTCAGCGCCGTCTCCGTCACCACACGGGACGAGCCGCCGAAGCCGCGGGGCCACCGGCCGGCCACCAGAGCGGCGTGGGACCCGGCCCCTTCGAGCGCGGCCACGGACACGGTGGCGTCATCGCGGCGCCGGCCCCCGGCCTCGGTCACGGAGAGCTCGTCGTTGCGCGCCGCCGGTGCCCGCAGCGCGAGGCGCGTTCGGTGGGGCACATCGCCGTAAGTGCGGCCGACCGCGTCGCGTACGTCCGCGTCGAGGCGCCGCACAGTGTCGACGTCGTAGCGCCCCGCCACCTCGACGGCGGCTTCCCGGTCCGCGCCGAGCCGCTGCCGCACCCCGCCCTCCACGGCCTTCTCGGTCAGCGCGGCAAGGGCGGCGAGCACCGTGGCCGCCAGCAGGACCGCAAGCCCGGCGGCCCCCAGCACCATCCCGTGGTACCGGCCGCTCCGCACCACGGCGGGCACGCGCCGTCCGCTCACCGCACCGGTCTCCCCCCGCGTGACCGGCACAGTATGGACGTACGCGATTGTGGCCCGCAATGCTTCGGTCGATGACCGAACCACCGCGGGCTACAAGGGAGTTGATGGAGGATCAGCTCCGGTGATCAGCTCCGGTCGGCGACGTACTCCTTCAGCGCGACGTTGAGCTGGAGGACGTTGACACGGGGCTCACCCATGAAGCCGAGGATCCGCCCGTCGGTGTGCTCGTCGACCAGTTTCTCGACCGTGTGCACGGAAAGGCCGTTCCTCTCGGCCACTCGGTGGGCCTGCAGTTCCGCGTACCGAGGGGTGATGTGGGGGTCCAGACCCGAGCCGGACGAGGTGACGGCCTCGGCCGGCACATCCGTCGGCTCGACCCTGAAGTCGGCCGTGGAGTTGTCCTTCACCACGGCCTCCTTGGCCGCCTTGACGTTCGCGATCAGGTCCTTGTTGTCACCGGAGAGGTTCGTCGCGCCCGACAGGATCAGGTCGTACTGAGTGTTCGCCCCCGCGTCCTGGTTGGAGCCGAGGCCGCCCGACGGCCGGGGCTGGAACCACCGCAGGTCGGGCGAGGCGGTCTCCTGGCCCTTCTTGAGCGGCAGGTCGTACCGCTGCCCGATGAGCTCGGAGCCGACGACCTTGCCCTCGCTTCTGATCTCGGAGCCGTTGGCCTTGTCGTGGAACAGGCCCTGGGCGATCCCGGTGACGGCGAGCGGATAGATGACGCCGCAGATCACGGTCAGCACGAGCAGGGCACGCAGGCCCGCACCCAGCAGCCGTGCCGTATTTCCGACGGAGTTGTTCATGACGATCAGCACGCTTTCAGGAACTACAGCCCGGGGATGAGGGAGATGACCATGTCGATGATCTTGATGCCGACGAAGGGGGCGACGAGACCGCCAAGGCCATAGACGCCGAGGTTGCGCCGCAGCATCCTGTCCGCGCTCATCGGCCGGTACCGCACACCCTTGAGGGCGAGCGGCACCAGCGCGACGATGATCAGCGCGTTGAAGACGACGGCCGACAAAATGGCCGACTCCGGAGACGACAGGTTCATGATGTTGAGCTTGTCGAGACCGGGATACACCACGGCGAACATGGCGGGGATGATCGCGAAGTACTTCGCGACGTCGTTGGCGATCGAGAAGGTCGTCAACGCGCCACGGGTGATCAGGAGTTGCTTGCCGATCTCGACGATCTCGATGAGCTTGGTGGGGTTGGAGTCCAGGTCCACCATGTTCCCGGCCTCCTTGGCGGCCGAGGTCCCGGTGTTCATGGCCACGCCGACGTCCGCCTGGGCGAGCGCGGGCGCGTCGTTCGTGCCGTCACCGGTCATCGCGACGAGCTTGCCACCGGCCTGCTCCCGCTTGATCAGCGCCATCTTGTCCTCGGGCGTGGCCTCGGCGAGGAAGTCGTCCACGCCCGCCTCGTCCGCGATCGCCTTGGCGGTCAGCGGGTTGTCACCGGTGATCATGACGGTCTTGATGCCCATGCGCCGCAGCTCGTCGAACCGCTCCCGCATCCCTTCCTTGACGACGTCCTTCAGGTGGATGACACCGAGTACCCGCGCACCCTTGTCGTCCGCGGTGGCGACAAGCAGCGGTGTGCCGCCGGCCTGCGAGATCGCGTCCGTCACCGCCTGGGCGTCGTCGGAGACCGTGCCGCCGTTCTCCGTGACCCAGGCGACGACCGAACCCGTCGCGCCCTTGCGGACCTTGCGGACCTGGCGCCCGGCAGCGCCCTCGACGAGGTCGACGCCCGACATCCGCGTCTGCGCGGTGAAAGCGACCCACTCGGCCCCCTCCAACTCGCCTTGGTGGCGCTCGCGAAGCCCGTACCTCTCCTTCGCCAGTACGACGACGGAACGGCCCTCGGGTGTCTCGTCGGCCAGCGAGGAGAGCTGGGCGGCGTCCGCGAGCTCGGCCCCGGTCGTCCCGCGCACGGGCACGAACTCGGCGGCCTGCCGGTTGCCCAGCGTGATGGTGCCCGTCTTGTCGAGCAGCAGCGTCGAGACGTCACCGGCGGCCTCGACCGCCCGCCCGGACATGGCGAGTACGTTGCGCTGGACCAGGCGGTCCATGCCCGCGATGCCGATCGCGGACAGCAACGCGCCGATGGTCGTGGGGATCAGGCACACCAGGAGCGCGGCCAGCACGATCATGGACTGCTCCGCACCGGCGTACACGGCGAACGGCTGGAGCGTGACGACCGCGAGCAGGAAGACGATGGTGAGGGACGCGAGAAGGATGTTGAGGGCGACCTCGTTGGGCGTCTTCTGCCGTGCCGCGCCTTCGACCAGATTGATCATGCGGTCGATGAAGGTCTCGCCCGGCTTCGTCGTGATCTTGATGACGATCCGGTCGGAGAGGACCTTTGTGCCACCGGTGACGGCCGATCTGTCACCGCCCGACTCCCGGATGACCGGGGCCGATTCACCGGTGATCGCCGACTCGTCGACGCTCGCGACACCCTCGACGACGTCGCCGTCGCCGGGGATCACGTCGCCCGCCTCGCAGACGACCAGGTCGCCGACGCGCAGCTCGGTGCCGGGCACCTGCTCTTCGGCCGTGCCGTTCAGGCGGCGCGCGACCGTGTCCGTCTTGGCCTTGCGCAGCGTGTCCGCCTGCGCCTTGCCGCGGCCCTCGGCCACCGCCTCCGCCAGGTTGGCGAAGATCGTGGTCAGCCAGAGCCAGACCGCGATCGCCCAGCCGAACCAGTCCCCCGGGTCCCGGACCGCGAGGACGGTGGTGATCACCGAGCCGACGAGCACCACGAACATGACGGGTGACTTGACCATCACACGCGGATCGAGCTTGCGCACGGCGTCCGGAAAGGACCTCAGGAGCTGTTCGGGGTCGAACAGACCCCCGCCGACACGGCCGCCGTCGTCCGGGTGCCCGCCGGGCACGTCCTGGTGCGGCGCACGGGTGGAAGTAGCGGTGGACATGGAGCCGGGCTCCTCAGGCTTCGTCTCGGTGGTCATGACGCCAGCCCCTCGGCCAGCGGCCCGAGGGCGAGCGCGGGGAAGTAGGTGAGACCGGTGATGATCATGATGGCGCCGACCAGCAACCCGGTGAACAGCGGTTTCTCGGTGCGCAACGTGCCTGCCGTCGCCGGAATCGGTTTCTGCTCGGCCAGCGAGCCCGCGAGGGCGAGAACGAACACCATGGGCAGGAAGCGGCCGAGCAGCATCGCGAGACCGATCGTGGTGTTGAACCAGTTGGTGTCGGCGCTCAGTCCGGCGAACGCCGAACCGTTGTTGTTGGCGCCCGATGTGTAGGCGTAGAGGATCTCCGAGAAGCCGTGCGCCCCGGAGTTGAGCATCGAGTCCTTGGGCGTGGGCAGCGCCATCGCCACCGCCGTGAAGCCGAGCACCAGGGCCGGTGTGATGAGGATGTAGCAGGCCGCGAGCTTGATCTCGCGGGTGCCGATCTTCTTGCCCAGGTACTCCGGCGTACGGCCCACCATGAGACCGGCGATGAACACCGCGATGATCGCCATGATCAGCATGCCGTACAGGCCCGACCCCGTGCCGCCGGGTGCGATCTCCCCCAACTGCATGCCGAGGAGGTCCAGTCCGCCGCCGAAGCCGGTGTTGGAGGAGTGGAAGGAGTTGACCGCGCCCGTCGAGGTGAGCGTCGTGGCGACCGAGAAGATCGCCGATCCGGCGATCCCGAACCGCGTCTCCTTGCCCTCCATCGCACCGCCGGCGATGTCGAGGGCGGGGGCCCCGTGGTGGAACTCCGTCCACATCATCAGCGCGGTGAACCCGACCCAGATGGTCACCATCGTGGCGAGAATCGCGTACCCCTGCTTGAGGGAACCGACCATGCGGCCGAACGTCCGCGTGATCGCGAAGGGGATGACGAGGATCAGGAAGACCTCGAAGAGGTTGGAGAATCCGTTCGGATTCTCGAAGGGGTGGGCGGAGTTGGCGTTGAAGTAGCCGCCTCCGTTGGTGCCCAGCTCCTTGATGACCTCCTGCGAGGCCACCGCTCCGCCGTTCCACTCCTGGCTGCCGCCCAGGAACTGGCCGACCCCGTGGACGCCAGAGAAGTTCTGTATCGCGCCACAGGCGACGAGGACGACCGCGCCGATCACGGAGATCGGTATCAGGATGCGTACGACACCGCGCACCAGGTCGGACCAGAAATTGCCCAACTCACCCGTGCGGGAGCGGGCGAAGCCGCGCACCAGGGCCACCGCGACGGCGATGCCGACGGCGGCGGACACGAAGTTCTGCACCGCGAGGCCGCCGGTCTGCACGACGTGGCCCATGGCCTGCTCGCCGGAGTACGACTGCCAGTTGGTGTTCGCCACGAAGGACGCGGCGGTGTTGAAGGCCTGGTCGGGATCGATGGACTTGAAGCCGAGCGACCCGGGCAGCGAGCCCTGGAGCCGCTGCAGCAGATACAGGAACAGCAGGCTCATGGCGGAGAAGGCGAGCACCCCGCGCAGATACGCGGGCCAGCGCATCTCGGCGTTCGGGTCGGCTCCGATGCCCTTGTAGATCCACTTCTCGACGCGCAGATGCCTGTCGCAGGAGTAGACCTTGGCCATGTGGTCGCCGAGCGGACGGTATGCCAGGGCGAGCGCCACGATCAGCGCCAGGAACTGGAGCACACCCGCGAGAACAGGGCTCATGTCCGTACTCAGAACCTCTCCGGGAACACAAGAGCGAGGACGAGATAGCCCAGCAGGGCGACGGCCACGACGAGACCGACGATGTTCTCGGCAGTCACAGCTTCGCCACCCCCTTGGCGATGAGCGCCACCAGCGCGAAGACCGCGATCGTGGTGACGACGAAGGCCACGTCGGCCATCGTGTGCTCCTAGATGAGAGGCGATTGATCTGACGCCTTGAGCAAACCCCCTCCCTGGCCGGAAACGACCGCCGTTGACGGGTCCCTTACGTCCGTTGGCGCCCCATTGACGACTCTCTTACGTCTACTGACACACCCCGGACACACCCCTCCCCCGCCCGGCTCCCACCTGCGAAAACGCCGATGGGCCGCACTCCCGTCGGGGAGTGCGGCCCATCGGCCGTACGGCGTGAACAGGGCGCCCGGGGCGCCTCGGCACGTCTGGGGGTGCTAGCGCACCTCGGTGATCTCAGGGCCCCGCTGGAGCTGGCCCATGCCGCCGGAGAAGCGCGAGCCCTCCTGCTCCTCCTGCTGGACACCGCCTTCGGCGACCATCTGGGCGTCGTCCGGCAGCTTCAGGACGATCGGGTCACGAGGAGCCATCGGGCCGTCGCCGCGCACGATGACGGTGTCCCGGAAGATCTGCTCGAGCAGACCCGCGGCCTGCGGCTGCACCGCGCCCTGGCCGGAGATGACCCCGCGCAGGAACCACCGCGGGCCGTCGACACCGATGAAGCGCACGACCTGCACCCCGCCCGTGCCGTCCGGCAGCTGCACCGGAACCTGCGCGCGAAGCTCCCAGCCGAGGGGGCCCTCGACCTCGTCGATGACACCGCCCTGCTGGGTGATGCCCGAGGCGATCTCCTCACGGACCTCGCCCCAGATGCCCTGCTTCTTGGGGGCGGCGAAGCCCTGCAGCTGGATCGCGCTGTCCTGGAGCACGACGGTCGCGGCGACGATCGCGTCACCCGCGACCTCCACACGCAGCTCCATGCCCTCGACACCCGGCACGAAGAGGCCACCCAGGTCCACTCGGCCCTCGCCGGGCTCCCGGACCTCCGAGACGTCCCAGGGACCGTCGGGGCGGGGCTCGGGCTCGAGCCTCACGCGCGACGGCGCCGCGGCCGTGTCATCGCTGTCACGGCCATCGACGACCTGCTCGGCCTCGCTCGCCGCGTCCTCGGCGGCACTGTCCTTCTTGCGACGTCCGAACACGTCACTGTCCTTCCCGGTCAGATACGACCGATGCGTATCGATTCCCACCCGTTTTGTCGCCCGAGCCGGCGCCCACGGCGGCATGGCCGCCGGTGGACCCGAAGCCCCCCTCGGCCCGCGCCGAGTCGGGAAGCTCCGCCACCTCGCGGAAGCGCACCTTCTCGACCTGCTGGACGACCAGTTGGGCAATCCGGTCGAAGCGCTCGAACCGCACGCGCTCGCGCGGGTCGAGATTCACCACGATCACCTTGATCTCTCCACGGTACCCGGCATCCACCGTCCCTGGGGCATTCACCAGGGCGACACCGCAGCGGGCCGCAAGACCGGAACGGGGGTGCACGAAGGCCGCGTACCCCTCAGGCAGCGCTACAGACACCCCGGTGGGCAGTACCGCCCGCTCGCCCGGGGCGAGTTCGCACGCTTCGGTGGTCCGCAGATCCGCTCCGGCGTCGCCGGGCTGCGCGTACGACGGCAGCGGGACCTCGGAGTCGACGCGACGGATCAGCACGTCGAGCTCGGGACGGGGGGCGGGGGTCACGGGTTCACCTCGAAGGCACGTGCGCGGCGGATCTGGTCGGGGTCGTCCATGGCGGCCCGGATCTCCTCCGGGCGGCCGTTGTCGATGAAGTGGTCGACCTTGACCTCGATGAAGAGGGCCTCGGCACGGACGGCCACGGGCCCCTCCGGGCCGCCGATCCGTCCGGTGGCCCGGGAGTAGATCTTCCGTCCGGAGACGGCGGTCACCTCGGCCTCGAGGAAGAGCACGGTGCCCAGCGGCACCGGCCGCACGAAGTCGGTCTCGAGCCGACCGGTCACGGCGATCACCCGCAGCAGCCAGTTCAGCGAGCCGAGCGTCTCGTCGAGCGCCGTGGCGAGCACTCCGCCGTGGGCCAGACCCGGGGCGCCCTGGTGGGCCTCCCGGACGGTGAACTCGGCGGTGACGCCCACGCCTTCACCGGCACGCGTCGCGAGGTGCAGCCCGTGGGCCTGTCCTTCGCCGCAGCCGAAACAGTGCTCGTAATGGGCTCCGATGAGCTCGCCGGGGGCGGGCGCGTCGGGGTGGCGGACGGGCGCTATCGCGTCGGCCGGGGGCGTCAGAGCTGCTGAAGTACCACTCACAGCCGCAGACCTTACCCGCCCGGCCGTCTCCCACCGCCGCCCTGCCTGACCGCGCTGCGCGCAGACCGCCCCGAACCTCACCGACGCGGCTCACCGTGCCAAGCTTGCTCACATGCAGCCTTACGAAGAACGCCTGACGGCGCCCCGTTCCTGGTGGCTTGTCTCGCTCCTGGTCGGCGTCGCGATGGCGCTGATCATGCTCCCCTTCGGCACTCTGCCGCTGCTCGGCGGCCTGGTCGCCGGAACGGCGGTCGCCGCGGTCGTCACCAGTTCGTACGGCTCCCCCCGGATCCGCGTGGTGGCGGGCTCGCTCGTCGCCGGCGACGCGAAGATCCCGGTCTCCGCGCTCGGCGAGCCCGAGGTGCTCGACGCGGAGGGAGCGCGCGCCTGGCGCGGCCCGAAGGCCGACCCGCGCGCCTTCATGCTGCTGCGTGCCTACATCCCCACGGCGCTGCGCGTCGAGATCACGGACCCGCAGGACCCGACTCCGTACGTGTACGTGTCGACGCGGCACCCCGAGGCGCTCGCGGCGGCGCTCACGGCGGTACGGACTCCGTAGGAAGCTGCTGCTTCTCGGGCACCCGCCGCCTGATGGGCCGGGCTGCCGCCGGGGGCCTTCTTCGGGGTGTACTGCCGCGTCAGCGCCCCAGTTCCTTGGGCGGCGTGCCGGGGCGCAGCGGATTCAGGGGGTCGAGCGGCTTCACGGGCTGCTCAAGGGGCGGCAGCTCCGGCAGGGCGTCCCAGGGCACCTGCGACCTCCGCAGGTCCGCACGGACCCGCTCAGCGAGCTTCTTGGTGTCACGGCGGTTCATCACCGCCCCGACCGCGGCGCCCACCATGAAGGGCATCAGGTTCGGGAGGTTGCGCACCATGCGCTTCATGATCTGCTGGCGCAGCTCGCGCTTCATGTGGCCGCCGAGCGCGGCGTTGATCGAAGCGGGCTTGACCACGTCGATGCCGCGCTCCTCGGTCCACGCGGTGAGGTAGGCGGAGCTTCGCTCCTTGAGGTTGCCCGGCGGGCGCCGGCCGTAGACCTCGTGGAGTTCGGCGATCAGCTTCAGCTCGATCGCCGCGACCCCGGTGATCTCGGCGGCCATCTCCGCGGGCATCGCGGGCGGCACGGGCATCATCGCCGCGGCACCGACCCCGGCACCGACCGTCGATGTCGCGTTGGCCGCGCCGGAGATGAGTTTGTCCGCGAGCCGCTCGGCGTCCAGGCCCGGGAACTGTTTGCGAAGGGTGCCCAGGTCGCGGATGGGGACCCGCGGGGCGATGTCGATGATCCGGTCGGCGAGATAGCCGATGCCGGCCTTGGCGCTGCGTCCGCTCATGCGTACGCCCGCCTTGACTCCGTCCGTGACGGCGGCAACGCGGCCCTTGGACCCATGGGTCCTGGACGCCTTGTCGGCCGCCGTCGCGTCCTGTGCCACCTCTGGGGCGTTCGCCGGTCCGAGCGAGGCTGTTCCTGTGGGGGAAGAGCCCCGCTCGTCGTCACGCACGCCGTTCGTGGTGGCGCTGTCCTTGTCCGCTCCGCGCTTACGGAAGCGGCGCTTCCTCGGCGGGGTCGAGCCTGTCACGGCCGACCCTGCCCTAGTCGCAGTCGCGGCAGATCGGCTGGCCGTTCTTCTCCCTGGCCAGCTGGCTGCGGTGGTGCACCAGGAAGCAGCTCATGCAGGTGAACTCGTCCTGCTGCTTCGGGAGCACCCGAACGGCGAGCTCCTCGTTCGACAGGTCCGCGCCGGGCAGCTCAAGGCCCTCTGCGGCCTCGAACTCGTCGACGTCTACGGCCGAGGTCGACTTGTCGTTCCGCCGCGCCTTCAGTTCCTCGATGCTGTCCTCGTTGACGTCATCGTCGGTCTTGCGTGGGGTGTCGTAGTCCGTTGCCATGTCGCTCTCCCCCTCTGGGTGTCTGCGGTGTCTCAGCGCACGTAACGCGTGAGAGGCCGGACTTGTGCCCGACCTGAGGCGGAGATTTTGCCTCACATCAAGGTCTGTTACTCAATCGACACCCAACCGCACCTCTGCTGAGGTGATCGGTTTGGATGGCGATCGGGACCGTACACGGTCCGAATGTCGCACTTCACAGGTGCCACCCCGTGTACTTCCCGTGATCAAGACCCCTGAAAACCCGGATTTTCCCGGCTTTCCAACGACTTTCACGATCACGGAGAGTAGATGGCCGAAAATTCGCCCCTGTGATCGATCGCACAGGAAATCTCCAGGAACAGGTCCCGAAAATTCCGCGCAAAGCGAACACGGCGGCGCGTCCGCGGCAGCATCTCAGAGAGGAAGGGTGACTCGCATCACGAGCCCTCCCCCCTCGCGCGGCTCCGCGATGATACGGCCCCCGTGAGCCCGCGCCACCGACCGGGCGATCGACAGGCCGAGTCCCACGCCCTTGTCGCTGCCCGTCCGCTCCGTCCTGAGTCGCCGGAACGGCTCGAAGAGGTTGTCGATCTCGTACGCGGGCACCACGGGGCCCGTGTTCGACACCACGAGGACCGCCTGGCCGTGCTGGGCCTCCGTGGTGACCTCCACCCACCCCTCGTCCGGCACGTTGTACCTGACAGCGTTCTGGACGAGGTTCAGGGCGATCCGCTCCAGGAGCACGCCGTTGCCCTGTACGACGGCCGGTCCGCGCTCCCCGCGGATCTCGACGCCCTTCGCGTCGGCCTCGGTCAGCACCTGGTCGACGGCGCGGTCGGCGACCTCGGCGAGGTCGACCGGCTTGCGCTCCACGATCTGGTTGTCGCTGCGGGCGAGCAGCAGCAGGCCCTCCACGAGCTGCTCGCTGCGTTCGTTGGTCGCAAGGAGCGTCTTGCCGAGCTGCTGGAGCTCGGCGGGGGCGCCGGGGTCGGAGAGGTGCACCTCGAGCAGCGTGCGGTTGATCGCCAGCGGGGTGCGCAGCTCGTGGGACGCGTTGCCGACGAACCGCTGCTGGGCCGTGAAGGCACGCTCCAGACGGTCCAGCATCTCGTCGAAGGTGTCCGAGAGCTCCTTCAACTCGTCGTCCGGGCCGTCCAGTTCGATCCGCCGCGACAGGTCCGTGCCGGCCACCCTGCGCGCGGTGCGCGTGATGCGGCCCAGCGGCGAAAGGACGCGGCCCGCCATCGCGTATCCGAAGGCGAAGGCGATCACCGCGAGCCCGAGCAGCGCGAGCAGCGAGCGGCTCAGGAGGTTGTCCAGGGCGTGCTGGCGCTGTTCGTTGACGCAGGCGTTCATGGCGTTGTTGAGCTCACCGGCCGAGGGCGAGCTCGGGAAGTTGCAGGTGTCGCTGGCCACCTGGCCGGAGACGATCTTGAACGGCAGGTCGCTGCCCACGTTCAGGGCCTGCGCGGCCAGCAAGTAGATGATCGAGAGCAGCAGGATGCCCGCGATGAGGAACATGCCGCCGTACAGCAGCGTGAGCCGTATGCGGATCGTGGGGCGCAGCCACGGGAAGGGCGGTTCGGCCTTCCTGGGGTCCCAGGTGGGTTTCGGGGGCGCTGCTGGCGGCGCCGGGGTCGCGGCCACCGCGGATCAGATCCGGTAGCCGGAGCCGGGCACCGTCACGATGACGGCCGGCTCACCGAGCTTTCGCCGCAGGGTCATGACGGTCACCCGGACCACGTTCGTGAACGGGTCGGTGTTCTCGTCCCAGGCCTTCTCAAGCAGCTGCTCGGCGGAGACGACGGCGCCCTCGCTGCGCAGCAGCACTTCGAGGACGGCGAACTCCTTGGGCGCGAGCTGGATCTCCCTGCCGTCACGGAAGATCTCGCGGCGGTTCGGGTCGAGCTTGATCCCGGCGCGCTCCAGGACGGGCGGCAGCGGCACGCTCGTACGCCGGCCGAGGGCACGCACGCGTGCCGTGAGCTCGCTGAACGCGAAGGGCTTGGGGAGGTAGTCGTCGGCGCCGATCTCCAGGCCCTCGACCCGGTCACTGACGTCGCCCGACGCCGTGAGCATCAGGACGCGGGTCGGCATGCCCAGTTCTACGATCTTGCGGCAGACGTCGTCCCCGTGCACGAGCGGGAGGTCCCGGTCGAGCACCACGACGTCGTAGTCATTGACCCCGATGCGTTCCAGGGCGGCCGCTCCGTCGTACACGACGTCGACGGCCATGGCCTCCCGGCGCAGTCCGGTGGCCACCGCATCGGCGAGCAGTTGCTCGTCCTCGACGACGAGTACGCGCACGTCGCTGTCCTTCCTCTGTGCCCCTGCGGGCAGGTCTGTTCGTGGGGTGTGGCCTCCATCCTGCCCCTTTCGGCCATAAACCGGCTGTAAGGCGGTGTCCCGGCCCGGGAATGCGGGTTTTTCTCCGAGGGTTGAGGTTTCCGTGGAAGGGAGCGAGGGGAGGACGACCACACACCCGCGATCACGCTTTGTATGTGGCACGCCACGACACGCTTTCTCCAGAGCGACCCGAGACGTGATCGCCCCTTCTTGAGGGCACACCCCCGTGCCATCGACCCACGACCCAGCCGAGGGGGCGCAACCATGGACGCTTTTACCGCAGGACTGCTGCAGCGCATAAAGGCCACGGAATCCGACCTCACGAAGGCCCGTGAGACGGGCGACGACTTTCTTGCCGAGGTCGAGCAGGCCGAACTGGAGGACCTGCACCGGCTGGCCGCCGAGCACGGCGTGGAGGTCGGCGTGCTGCACGCCTGATCGAGTGCACGAGCGGAAGGGCCCCGGCATCTGTGGACGAGATGCCGGGGCCCTTCCGTGCGTCGGTCGTGTCCGTGCGTCAGTCGTGCCAGGCGCCGAGCTCTTCCAGGCGGCCCTGCAGGTCCTCGAAGAGGCCGGGCGGGGCCGCGATGGTCAGCTCGCCCGTGGGGGCCTCTCCGGGGCGCCCACCGGTCAGGGCGCCCGCCTCCCGGGCGACGAGGTCCCCGGCCGCGAAGTCCCAGGGGTTGAGGCCACGCTCGTAGTACGCGTCCAGGCGGCCGAGCGCGACGTCGCACAGGTCGATGGCCGCCGAGCCGCCCCGGCGGATGTCACGGACCAGCGGGATCAGTTGCCGGGCCACCTCGGCCTGCTGGGCGCGGCGCGCGGCGACGTAACCGAACCCGGTGCCGACGAGGGCTTGCTCGAACGGGGGCGCGGGGCGGGTGTGCGCCGCCTTGTCGTTGACGAAGGCGCCCTCCCCGAGGACCGCGCGGTAGGTCTCCCCACGCATCGGGGCGTGCACCACGCCGACCAGCGTCTCGCCGTCCTTGCGGGCGGCGATGGACACCGACCAGTCGGGACGTCCGTACAGGTAGTTGACGGTGCCGTCGATCGGGTCGATCACCCACTGGATGCCGCTGCTGCCCTCGGAGCTTGCGCCCTCCTCGCCGAGCACGCCGTCGTCCGGCCTGCGCTCGGCGAAGAAGTCGGTGATCAGCTTCTCGGAGGCGATGTCCATCTCGGTGACGACATCGACCGCACTGGTCTTGGTGGCGGCCACGCCCAGGTCGTCCGGGCGCCCGTCGCGCAGGAAAGCCCCCGCGCGGTGCGCGGCCTCCAGGGCGACGCCGAGGAGTTCGGCCTTCAGCTGCTGCTCTGCGGGGTCGGTCACGGTGCTCCTAGTGCCTACGGGGTCGCGTGCGGGGTCGCCTGCGGGTTCCTGCTCACGCGAACGGGCTGTCGGCGCCGGCGGCCGCGGGCTTCGGGGCGCGCGCCGGGCAGCAGCCCACCGGACACAGGTCGTGGCTCGCGCCGAGCGCGCCCAGGGCGCAGGGCGTGACCTGGCGCCCGCTCTCCGTGCCCGCGCGTTCCAGGACCAGCTCACGGATCGCTGCGGCGAACCGCGGGTCGGCGCCGACCGTGGCCGAGCGGCGCACCGGCAGGCCCAGCTCCGCGGCCTTCGCCTCGGCCTCGGTGTCGAGGTCGTACAGCACCTCCATGTGGTCCGACACGAAACCGATCGGGACCATCACCACGGCGGGCGCTCCGGCGGCTTGGCGCTCCTCCAGGTGATCGCAGATGTCGGGCTCCAGCCACGGGATGTGCGGGGCACCGCTGCGCGACTGGTAGACGAGCTCCCAGGGGTGCTCGACGCCGGTCTCCTCGCGCACCGCGTCGGCGATGAGCCGGGCCACGTCCAGATGCTCCTTGACGTACGCGCCGCCGTCCCCGTGGTCCTCGACGCGACCGGAGGTGTCGGCGGCGGCGGTCGGGATGGAGTGCGTCGTGAAGGCGAGGTGTGCCCCTTCCCGCACGTCAGCGGGGAGGTCGGCCAGGGACTTCAGGACCCCGTCGATCATGGGCCGGACGAAGCCGGGGTGGTTGAAGTAGTGCCGCAGCTTGTCGACGCGCGGCACAGCGAGACCCTCGGAGGCGAGCACGGCCAGGGAGTCGGCCAAGTTCTCCCGATACTGGCGACAGCCCGAGTACGAGGCGTACGCGCTGGTCGCGAGGACGAGCACGCGGCGGTGCCCGTCCTGGACGAGCTCGCGCAGGGTGTCGGTCAGATAGGGCGCCCAGTTGCGGTTGCCCCAGTAGACGGGCAGGTCGAGGCCGTGCTCCGCGAAGTCCTTGCGCAGGGCGTCGAGCAGGGCGCGGTTCTGGTCGTTGATCGGACTGACCCCGCCGAACAGGAAGTAGTGCTGCCCCACCTCCTTGAGCCGCTCCTTGGGGATGCCGCGGCCCCGCGTCACGTTCTCCAGGAACGGGACCACGTCGTCGGGGCCTTCGGGGCCGCCGAACGAGAGCAGCAGCAGGGCGTCATAGGGAGAGGCATCGAGCGCATCGGACATGTATCCGATCCTGCCACCCGCCACTGACAGCCGGAAAATCACGGTGCGTCCGGCCCTGTCGGGACCGTAAGCTGTATGGGCCATCTTTACGCCTTACCGGGGCCCCGCGCGCAGAGCCGCACGGAGTCGCCCCGGCGCCTCAGCGGAGTCCTACGTGCCCAGCCCCTACCGCGCCATCTTCGCCGCCCCCGGCACCAAGGAGTTCTCGACGGCGGGCTTCCTCGGACGGATGCCGCTGTCGATGATGGGCATCGGCATCGTGACGATGGTGTCCCAGCTCACCGGGCGGTACGGACTCGCGGGCGCGCTCTCCGCGACCGTGGCGCTCTCCGCCGCCGCGATCGGACCGCAGATCTCCCGTCTGGTCGACCGGTACGGCCAGCGCCGGGTGTTGCGGCCCGCGACCCTCGCGTCCCTCGTGGCGGTCGCCGGGCTCCTGCTCTGCGCGAAGTACGAACTCCCGGACTGGACGCTCTTCGTCTTCGCCGCCCTCGTCGGCTGCGTGCCGAGTGTGGGCTCGATGATCAGGGCGCGCTGGGCGGTGCTCTACCGGGACACCCCGCAGCTGCACACCGCGTACTCCTTCGAGTCCGTGGTGGACGAGGTCTGCTTCATCTTCGGGCCGATCATCTCGATCGGGCTCTCCACGGTGTGGTTCCCGGAGGCCGGGCCGCTCCTCGCCGGTGCCTTCCTCGCCGTGGGCGTCTTCTGGCTGACGGCCCAGCGGACCACCGAGCCCGTGCCGCACGGCCGTGAACACCACACGAAGGGCTCGGCGCTGCGCTCCGGCGGGCTGCAGGTTCTGGTCGCGACCTTCGTGGCGACGGGTGCGATCTTCGGCTCCATCGACGTGGTGACCGTCGCGTACGCCGAGGACCATGGCCACAAGGCGATGGCGAGCCTGGTGCTCGCGGTGTACGCGCTCGGCTCCTGTGTGGCCGGCGCGGCGTTCGGTCTCATGCACTTCAAGGGCGCTCCGGCCCCGAGGTGGCTGCTGGGTGTCTGTACGACGGCCGTGAGTATGATCCCGCTTCAATTGGTCGGGAACCTTCCGTTTCTGGCCGTGGCGTTGTTCATCGCGGGCCTCTCCATCGCGCCGACCATGATCACGACAATGGCTCTCGTCGAACAGCACGTACCACGCGCGAAGCTGACCGAGGGCATGACCTGGGTGAGCACCGGACTCGCGGTCGGCGTCGCGCTCGGCTCCTCCGCGGCCGGCTGGGTCATCGACGCCGCCGGCTCGGACGCCGGGTACGCGGTCCCCGGAATCTCCGGGGCCGCCGCGGTGGCGGTCGGGTTCCTTGGGTATCGCCGGCTGAAGCAGCCGGTTCCGCAACGGGGAGGGACCCATGAACACGGCAACGGGCACGGGCAGCGGGAAGAGCACGACAGCGTGGCGTAACTGGGCGGGCAACGTCACCGCCCGCCCGGCCAGGGAGGTCACCCCCGCGTCGGTCGACGAACTCTCCGCGGCGCTGCGCGCGGCCAGGGAGGACGGCCTCAGGGTGAAGGCGGTCGGCACCGGCCACTCCTTCACGGCGACCGCGGCGACCGACGGCCTCCTGATACGCCCCGAACTCCTCACGGGCATCCGGAAGATCGACCGCGAGGCCGGCACCGTCACGGTGGAAGCGGGTACTCCGCTGAAGCGCCTGAACGCGGCGCTCGCCCGCGAGGGCCTCTCGCTCACGAACATGGGCGACATCATGGAGCAGACGGTCTCCGGCGCCATCAGCACCGGCACGCACGGCACGGGCCGCGAATCCGCCTCCATCTCCGCCCAGGTCAAGGCACTTGAGCTGGTCACCGCGGACGGCAGGGTCCTCACCTGCTCGGAGAAGGAGAACCCCGAGGTCTTCGCCGCGGCCCGGACAGGGCTCGGCGCACTCGGCGTGATCAGCGCGATCACCTTCGCCGTGGAGCCGGTCTTCTTCCTCACCGCCCGTGAGGAGCCGATGACCTTCGACAAGGTCACCGAGGAGTTCGACGCGCTCTACGCCGAGAACGAGCACTTCGAGTTCTACTGGTTCCCGCACACCGGCAACTGCACCACCAAGCGCAACAACCGCAGTCTGGGCCCCGCCGCCCCGCCCGGCAGAGTCAGCGCCTTCGTAGAGGACGAAATTCTCTCCAACGGCCTCTTCCAGGTGGTCAACACGATCGGCAGGGCCGTCCCCGCGACCATCCCCGGGATCGCCAAGATCTCCAGCAAGGCCCTCTCCGCCCGCACCTACACGGACATTCCCTACAAGGTCTTCACAAGTCCGCGCCGCGTGCGCTTCATGGAGATGGAGTACGCCGTTCCGCGGGCGGCCCTGGTCGAGACGCTGCGCGAGCTGAAGACGATGGTGGAGCGCTCGAACCTGCGGATCAGCTTCCCCGTGGAGGTCCGCACCGCCCCCGCGGACGACATCACGCTCTCCACGGCCTCGGGCCGGGAGAGCGCGTACATCGCCGTCCACATGTACCGGGGCACGCCCTACCAGGCGTACTTCACCGCCGCGGAGCGGATCTTCACCGCCCACGAGGGCCGGCCCCACTGGGGCAAGATCCACACTCGTGACGCCGCCTACTTCGCGCAGGCGTACCCGCGCTTCGGCGAGTTCACGGCCCTGCGCGACCGCCTGGACCCGGAGCGCCTGTTCGGCAACGACTACTTGCGTCGCGTCCTGGGCGACTGAGGTTTTCCGGACGGACGGGGCCGCCGCCTACGGGGCGGCGGTCTCTCCCCGCTGCACGTCGTTTCCGCTGTCGGTGTCGCCGCCGCTCGACGGGGTCGGCGTCGGAGTCGGAGTGGGGGTGGGGGTGGGCGTCGGGGTCGGGTCCGTCTTCGAACCGTCGTCGTCGCCGGAATCCGTACCCGAGTCCGATCCCTTGCCGGGGTCGTCCTTCGCACCGGAGCCCGAGTCGTCGCCGTCGTCCGGCGCCTGGGAGTTCGTCCCGTCCGGGCTCCGCGACGCGTCGCCGCCCTGCCGCGACCCGTCGTCGGTTCCCGTGGAAGCGCCGTCGGACGGCTGCCCGGAGGGTTCGGTCGAGGGTGTGGGCTGCCGGTCCCGCGAACTGCTCCCGCCCGAGAAGCCGTTGCCGATCGTGGTGCCGTGGCCCCCGCTGAGGTCCTCGCCGGAGACGATCTCGTACGTCGTGATGCCGGCCATGGCCACCCCGAAGACCACGGCGGCCGCGACCAACGGCCGCTTCCAGCTCCGCATCTGTGTGCGGTGCGTGGTGCCGTGGGTGAACTCGTCCGAGGGAAGCGGGGGTGCGGCCGGCTCCCGCGGCACGACCGGAGCCGCCGACCGCAGGACGCGTGTCGCGTCGTCCCGGGGCACGAGCCGCGTGGCATCGAGCGAGCCGAGCATCTGCGTCTTGTCGGCATCGGCATCGGAGTCGGCATCGGCATCGGCATCGGCATCGGCGCCCGTGTCCGCCACGGGCAGCAGGGTCGTGCGGTCCGCGTCGGCGTCCACGACCGGCAGTACGTTCGTGCGATCCGCGTCAACAGCGGCGGTGGCGGCGGGAAGCATCGTCGTGCGGTCCACGTCAGTGGCGAGATGCGGCACCGAAGCGGCGTCCGGCTCGACCGTCCTGCCCCATGTGGTCGTCACGGGCCCCGTCCCGGTGTGCGCGGTCGCGCCCGTGTACGCCGCCGCCCTGAACGTCTCCGCCACCGGCGCACCCGAGCCGTCGGTCACCGGGACCTGCCGCACCCGCGGCTTGGCCTGCACCGTGACGTCACGTATCTGCTCGCCCGTGCGCTTGAAGAAGTGCTGGAAAAGCGTGCCGCCACAGGTCGCGACGGCACTCACCACTCCGGCGCCGAGAATCGTGCCGTAGACGCCGAAGCTCGACGCGAGCTTCGCCGCCACGACCGCGGCCACCGCGCTTCCCGCCACCTGCGGCACACTCAGGTCGAGACGCCGCTTCGTCTCCGCCGAGTCCGTCGGTTCCGTCTCGTCCTTCGACTCCCTGCCGGAATCCGGCTTTTCACGCATCTCCGCCCCTTGCCTGCCTTTCTCGACTGACTGCATGAGAAAGGGACGTATGGGTGAAGTGGTTAGTTCCGTTTTTGGAGATTCCGTGAAGTGTGCCACTCGTACACCACCCTGCCCGGGTATCCCCGAGCGCCAACTCCCGTCCCCCGCGAGAACTTCGGCGGCGCGGCGGACCACCCGCGTGGCCCGAATGGAGTACTGTTGCGAGCCCTGGGTCCGGTCTCCCACCTGGGTGCCCGGGGTCTTCCAGAACCGCCGGGAGGGGGCTCGCCGCACAGGGGTGACCAAAATGGTCACTGAGAGTTGCGAAAAGGTAACCGTGCCATAACGGCGACCTTGGGCCCGTGCCCGACACGCCCGGGCAACTCGGCAAGGTTGTGGCAGGCTGCACCCGGGCAGGCCACACTCGACTAGCGGAAGCAGCGACGCACGTGACGTCGGCAGGCACCACCCGGGAGGTTCCCATGCCCGAACTGCGTGTCGTGGCCGTCAGCAACGACGGCACACGGCTGGTGCTGAAGGCTGCGGACAGCACGGAGTACACGCTTCCGATCGACGAGCGACTGCGCGCCGCGGTGCGCGGCGACCGCCCGCGTCTCGGCCAGATCGAGATCGAGGTGGAGAGCCACCTCCGCCCCCGCGACATCCAGGCGCGTATACGTGCCGGTGCCAGCGCGGAGGAAGTCGCCTCGCTCGCCGGAATCCCCGTCGATCGCGTCCGCCGCTTCGAGGGCCCCGTGCTCGCCGAGCGCGCCTTCATGGCCGAGCGGGCCCGGAAGACGCCCGTGCGCCGTCCCGGCGAGAACACCGGACCCCAGCTCGGCGAGGCCGTATCGGAGCGACTGCTCCTGCGCGGCGCCGACAAGGAAACCGTCCAGTGGGACTCCTGGCGCCGTGACGACGGCACCTGGGAGGTCCTGCTCGTCTACCGCGTCGCGACCGAACCGCACTCCGCGAGCTGGACGTACGACCCGCCGCGGCGGCTCGTGCAGGCCGTGGACGACGAGGCACGCTCGCTGATCGGCGAGACGGACGACATCGCCGCGCCCGAGCCCAGCTTCCCGTTCGTGCCGCGCATCGCACGGCTGCCCCGGGACAGGCCCTCGCTCGACCGTCCCCTTGACCGCGCCCTGGACCGGCAGTTGGAGCGCCCGAGCGTGCCGCTGCCCCCGGAGCCCGCGGAGGAGGGCACGGCAACCGCCGCGACCGCCGCCGTCTCCGAGTCGGAGCGGGACTCGCTCACCAGCCTTCTGGAGGCGGTGCCGAGCTTCCGCGGGGACATGATCGTGCCGGAGCGCCCCGCGCTCCCGACCACGGATCTCCCGCCCGTGGAGGAGTCCGAGCAGGAGCCGGAGGCCGAGGAGCCCCCCGCGGCATCGGCCGGCGCGGGCGCCGCGTACGCGGACGTCCTGATGCCGCGCTCGGTGGCCAGTCACCGCGACCGCCTCACCGGCACCACCGACCGCCAGGCGGAGGCCGACGGCGTCCGTCCAGGGCGCCGCGCGGCGGTGCCCAGCTGGGACGAGATCGTCTTCGGCACGCGCCGCAAGAAGCAGGAGTAACACCGCGTCGTACGGCCGCGTGCGACGTCGTTCGTCATCCGGGGTCCCGCACCGTGCAGGTGCGGGACCCCGGTGGTGTTCCTCCGGCTACTGCGGGTCCGGGCCCTTGGCCACCGGGCGGGACTCGTCCGAGGACCACTCCGACCACGAGCCGACGTACAGCGACGCCGGGATGCCCGCCACCGCGAGGGCGAGCACCTCGTGGGCGCCGGACACGCCTGAGCCGCAGTAGACGCCGACCTCGGAAGTCTCCGAGGCGCCCAGGGAGTTGAAGCGCTCCGCGAGGTCGGCGGGCGGCTTGAAAGTGCCGTCCGCCGTGACGTTCTCCGTGGTCGGCGCCGAGACCGCGCCCGGGATGTGGCCGCCGACGCGGTCGATCGGCTCGACGTCACCGCGGTAGCGCTCGGCGGCGCGGGCGTCCAGGAGCAGCCCGGAGCGGGCGAGGGCCGCCGCCGCGTCGGCATCGAGGAGGTCCGTGGTGTTCGTCTCGGGGACGAACGATCCCGCGGCCGTCGGGCGCTCGTCACCGGACTCCAGCCGACCGCCCCACGCGGCGAGGCCGCCGTCGAGCACGCGCACCGAAGGATGCCCCGTCCAGCGCAACAGCCACCAGGCGCGTGCGGCGGCCCAGCCCTGCCCGCCGTCGTACACGATCACGTCCCGGTCGGCCGAGACCCCGGCCGCCCGCATCACCGCCCCGAAGTGCTCCACGTCCGGCAGGGGGTGCCGTCCGGCCGAGCCCGCCGGGCCCGCGAGGTCGGCGTCCAGGTCGACGAAGACAGCGCCGGGGATGTGCCCCTTCTCGTACTCGGCCCGGCCGTCGAAGGCGGGGGCACCCGCCGCCTTGGCGGTGCTCAGCTGCCAGCGGATGTCCAGGAGCACCGGCGGGTTCTCGCCCGTCAGGTCGCTCGCGAGTTCGGATGCGGAGATGATGGCGTTCATGGGCCCCATCCTTGCGCATGGGGTGGCCGCATCGGCCAGGTCCGGCTACCCTGCTCCGCCGTAAGCCCGCCGAACACGCGGCGTACGGAAGCGGGCACACCCTGTACTGCCGAACGACACCTCAGAGCAACCGCGCGTCAACGGATGAGAGACGGCAAACCGGGCATCCTCTGGGCGGAGCCGTGGACAAGCGGCGCGGCCCGGGCTCGGGGCGCCACGGGTGGTGCGAGCATCTGCACGGGCGGGTCAGGGCGCGACATAGGTACGTGCATTCGAAAGCGGAGCCGAGCGGCCACCTGAAGGGCCGAGGAGAGAGTGACGATGACGGAGGCACGGGGGTCGACGGGCCGGCATGACGGCTCGGAGGCCGTCCGCCACGCGCCAGGCACACCCACCTGGGTGAGTCTGATGGCGCATGGCCTGGCCACGACCCAGGAGTTCTACGGAGCCTTGTTCGGCTGGGAGTTCCAGCCAGGGCCGGAGCAGCTCGGGCCCTACGTACGGGCCCTGCTCGACGGCCACGAGGTGGCCGGGATCGGTCAGCTGCCGCCCGACCACCATCTGCCGATCGCCTGGACGCCGTACCTGGCATCGGACGACGTGGACGCCACGGCCGAGGCCGTGCGGCACTGCTGCGGCACGATCGGCGTCGGGCCGCTGGACGCGGGCGCGGCCGGGCGGATGGCCATCGCGGTGGACCCCGCGGGCGCGGTGTTCGGGATCTGGCAGGCGGCGGAGCATCTGGGCGCCGCCGTCGTCGGGGAGCCCGGGGCCCCGGCCTGGAACGAACTGGTCACGCAGGAGACGGCGGGCGTCGTCAAGTTCTATCAAGCGGTTTTCGGATACACCGAAGAGGCGGTCGTCTCGGCCGACTTGGACTATGTGACGCTCCAGGTCGACGGGCACCCGGTGGCCTCGGTGCACGGCATGGGACACGCCTTGCCGCGGGACCGGGGCGCGCACTGGATGACGTACTTCGAAGTCGCCGACGTGGACGAATCGGTGGAGCGGGTCGTCCAACTCGGCGGCCACGTCGTCAAGCCCGCGCGGGCCGGCACCCACGGACGGGAGGCCACGGTCGCCGACCCGGAGGGCGCGGTCTTCACGCTCGTGCGCTCGGAGAGCTGACTCAGACGCGGGCGGACGTGTCGACCGGCAGCACGTCGGGCGACAGGGCGCCCGCGTGCGAGGTCGCCGCCGTCATCCGGCGTCTGTGGTGGCGGCGGCACAGCACCTCGTAACCCACCTCGTCCGCCGCGTGGTTGACGTCGCCGATGACGACCTGGGCGCCTTCGACGACCATCTCACCGCCTATGGTGCGGGCGTTGTGCGTGGCACGGGCTCCGCACCAGCACAGCGCCTCGACCTGCAACACCTCTACGCGGTCGGCGAGTTCGACCAGACGTTGCGAGCCGGGGAAGAGCTTGGAGCGGAAGTCCGTGGTGATGCCGAAGGCGAAGACGTCGAGGCCCAGGTCGTCGACGACGCGCGCCAGCTGGTCGATCTGGCCGGGGGCGAGGAACTGCGCCTCGTCAGCGATCACGTAGTCCGCGCGCCCGCCCTGCGAGAGGTGGTCGACGAGATGGGCGTAGAAGTCGAAGTCGTCACCGGCCTCGATCGCGTCCGTGACGAGACCGAGCCGTGAGGAGAGCTTGCCCTCGCCCGCACGGTCGTCGCGGGTGAAGATCATCCCCTGCAGGCCGCGCGCCGATCGGTTGTGCTCGATCTGCAGAGCCAGGGTGCTCTTTCCGCAGTCCATCGTTCCGGAGAAGAACACCAGCTCGGGCATGGGAGGTTGGGGCCTTTCGGGACGTACGAGGGGACTACGAGGGGAGAGCCCGGCACCGTTCCACCGGGAGTCCGGTCAGGAGCGTACTTCGATGAGCGGCACGAGCTGCTCGACGGGGGTCATGGAGCCGTGCATGCCGACCAGGGCCGACTCCTTCGGCTCCTTCTCGGAGGCGATGATCGCCACGTCGTCGTGGGCTGCCGCGACAACGTCGCCGATGCGTCCGTACACCCGCTCTTCCACGGCGCCGGGCGGGCCGAACCAGCCCGCCGCGATCGCCTCGTCCCGGCTCGCCACCCAGAACTGCTCGCCCAGCACCTCGCGCCAGACGGTCAGGACGTCGTTCTCCGCGCCCGGCACCGCGTACACGTGGCGCGCACGGCCCTCGCCGCCGAGGAGGGCGACGCCGGCGCGCAGCTCCCAGTCCTCGTCGAAGTCGATGCGGGAGCGCTCGTCGAAGGGGATGTCGAGCATGCCGTGGTCGGCGGTGACGTACAGGGCGCTGCGCGGTGGCAGCTGCTCGGCCAGGCGCTGGACCAGGCGGTCGACGTACATGAGCTGGCCGCGCCAGGCGTCGGAGTCGACGCCGAAGCGGTGCCCCTTGCCGTCGACCTCCGCGTAGTACGTGTAGACCAGCGAGCGGTCACCGGCGCCCAGTTGCTCGGCCGCCAGGTCCATGCGGTCCTCACCGGAGAGCCGGCCACGGAAGCTGCCGCCGCTCAGCGCGACCTTCGTGAGCGGCGTGTTCTCGAACGTCGGGGACGACACCTGCGCGGTGTGCACGCCCGCCGCGTGGGCCTGCTGGAAGACGGTGGGGTACGGCTGCCACTTGCGCGGGTCCGTCCACGGGTTCCAGCGGAGCTGGTTCATCAGCTCGCCGGTGGCGGGGTTGCGGACGGTGTAGCCCGGCAGACCGTGGGAGGCGGGCGGCAGTCCCGTACCGACCGAGGCCAGGGAGGTCGCGGTGGTGGCGGGGAAGCCCGCGGTGATCGGGCGCCCCGTGCCACCGCGGGAGGAACTGAGGAGCGAGGTCAGAAAGGGCGCCTCGTCAGGGTGGGCGCGGAGCTGCTCCCAGCCGAGGCCGTCGATCAGGAAGACGCAGTTCCGGTCGGCCGGGGCGAGTTCCGGGATGACGGGCGCGAAGCCCTCGACGCCTTGGTGGGCGACGAGCGTGGGCAGCAGGTCGGCGAGCGAGCCCACGCCGTACTCGGGCAGGGGCGCGGATTCGAGGGACAGCGGCTCCACGTCGTCCCAGGCGGGCAGGGACATCAGCGGGTGGTGTCCGCGGTCGCCTCGGACAGCGCCTGTGCGAAGGCCAAGGTCTGGCGCACGGCGTCCGGGCCGTCGCCCGCCTCGCTCACACGGAGGCTGAGGTCATCGGCGGTGGAGCTGCCGGTGTAGCCGTGGTCCGCCTCGCAGTTGGGGTCGCCGCAGGCGGCGGGCTCCAGGTCGATGCGCGACACGGCGCCCCAGCCGATGGTCAGGACGACCTCGCGGGGCAGCGAGCCCGGGACGTACTTCTCGGGGTTGGCGACGACGCGGCTGACGACCACCGATGAGATCCGGCCGATTTTGACGGACTCCGTGGAGGTCGTCGCGTACGGCGTCGGAGAGGTGCTGTCCGCCGCCTGCTCGTCGGTGTGGCTGACGATGAAGCGGGTGCCCGTCAGGATGAGGACCGTCACATGCCGGCGCACTTCGTTCGCGTCGAACGTGGTCTCCTGGTGGACCAGGTAGGACCCGATGGGTTCGCCGCCGATCGCGGCCTCCACCGCCTCGGCCACGAGGGCCGGGTAGTAGCCGCTGCGCTCGATCGCCGCGCGCAGCCCCTGGGTCGTCGTACCGGTCTTTGCCATGCCGTCCATCCTACGACCCGGCGGAGGGCGCACGGTGCCCCACTGGCCGCCTCAGTACCCGGGCAGGGACCGCGGGCCGAGGTCGTCGCGGGCCGGCGGGGGTGCGAGCCGCACGGAGGCGCCGAGCACCGAGAGGCCGCGCTGGGCGACGACCACGGGCTCCAGGGACACGGTGACCACCTCGGGGTGATCGTCCACGAGGCGCGAGACCCGCTGGAGCAGCTCCTCCAGGGCCGGGGTGTCCACCGGCGCCGAACCGCGCCAGCCGAAGAGGAGCGGGGCGGTCCGGATGGATCTGACCAGGGCACCCGCGTCGCGTTCGGTGACCGGGACGAGGCGGTGCCCGGTGTCGCCGAGCAGCTCGGACGCGGCGCCGGCGAGCCCGAACGAGAGCACTGCTCCGGCCGCCGGGTCGATGACGGCGCGGACGACGGTGTCGACGCCGCGGGGGGCCATCGCCTGCACGACGGGCCGCAGCTCGGCGGGCTTGCCGAAGGCGCGGGTCAATTCCGCGTAGGCCCGGCGCAATTGTTCCTCGTCCGCCAGATCGAGCCGTACGCCGCCGAGGTCGGCGCGGTGGCGCAGGTGCGGGGCCGTGGTCTTGAGGGCCACGGGGTAGCCGAGCGCGCGGGCGGCCGTCACGGCCGCGTCCGGGTCGGGCGCGGGCAGGGCGTCCCGTACGTCGATGCCGTACCGCCCGAGCAGTTCGCGGGCGTCGGCCTGGGCGAGGGTGGCGCCGCGCGGGTCGTCCTGCGCGGCGAGGAGCTCGTCGATCCGCCGGGCGGTACCGCTCTCGTCGATGTCCTCGTACTCGTGGACCTTGCCGGGCTCCTTGGCCTCACGCCGCCACTGGGCGTACTTCACGGCTTGGGCGAGCGCCCGGACGGCCCGCTCGGCGGCCGGGTAGGCGGGGATGCGGTGGGGGTGAGCCGGGCTGGGGGTTGCTTCAGGAGCGGCTTCGGGGGGCGCTTCTCGCGCGGCGCCCGCTCCGGTGGCCGGTGCCGCGGCCTCGCCCGGCCGTGCCGCGGGCTCTCCCTCTGTGGCCGCCGTCGGCGTGGGCGGGCGTTCCGCGGGGCGGGACCGGTGGGCATATCCCTCGCTGCCGGGTGCGGGGGCGGGGGCAGGGGCGTCGGGGCGGGTACGCGTCGCGGCGGCCAGCGCTTCGGCGAGCCCGCCGAGTTCCACGTGGACCACGGCCACGGGCTTCGCCGGGCACCCCGTCGCGGCAGCGTGCAACTCGCCCGCGAGTGTCTCCGGGGACGCCGTGATCCCGTCCTCCCCCACCCAGGGAATCGCCGTCACGATCACCGTGTCGCAGGACTCGTCCGACAACGCCTCGGCAAGCGCCGCACGGAAGTCCGCGGGGGTTGCACCCGTGGTCAGATCCCGCGGAGGCGCCGGCCGGAGCCCGTCGGCGACGCACGCGTCGTACGTGAGAAGCCCGAGCGACTCGGAGTTCCCGAGAATCGCCACCCGCGGCCCGGACGGCAACGGCTGTCCCGCGAGCAGCAGCCCCGCGTCCACCATCTCGGTGACGGTGTCGACCCGGATGACCCCCGCCTGGCGGAGCAGCGCCGACACCGTGGCATGCGGAAGCCGCGTGGCCTGCACCGCGTGCCCCGTGGGCGCGATGCCGCTGTGCCGCGCGCCCTGCACCACGACCAGCGGCTTCGCCGTCGCCGCGCGCCGGGCGAGCCGCGTGAACTTGCGCGGGTTGCCGATGGATTCGAGGTACATCAGGGCGACATCGGTGTCCGGGTCCTCGTACCAGTACTGGAGGACGTCATTGCCGGACACGTCCGCGCGGTTGCCCGCGCTCACGAAGGTCGACAGGCCCGCACCGCGCCGGTGGAGCCCGGAGAGCAGCGCGATGCCGATCGCGCCGGACTGGGTGAAGAGGCCGATCCTGCCGCGCTCGGGAGGGTGGGGGGCCAGGGACGCGTTGAGCCGCACGTCCGGCGAGGTATTGATGACGCCGAAGGCGTTCGGGCCGAGGATGCGCGTGCCGTACGACCGTGCCTGGCGCACCAGTTCGCGCTGCCGCTCCCGCCCTTCGGGACCGCTCTCCGCGTACCCGGCGGAGATCACCACGAGCCCGAGCACCCCGCGCTCACCGCACTCGTCGACGGCCTGCGGGACCCGCTCCGCGGGCACGGTGACCACGGCGAGCTCGACGGTCTCCTCGATGTCGCGCACGGAGCGGTAGGCGGGCACCCCGTCGACCTCGGTGCCTTGCTCGAAGGCGCTGTTCACCGCGTACAGCCGCCCCGTGAAGCCCGCTTCGCGCAGATTCCGCAGGACGCTGCGCCCCACGCCGCCCGGCGTGCGCCCGACGCCGATCACGGCGACCGACTTCGGCGTGAGCAGCCGCTGCACCGACCGCGCCTCCGCCCGCTGCTCACGGGCGCGCTGCACGGCGAGCGAGCGGTCGGTCGGCTCCAGATCGAATTCGAGCCGTACGACGCCGTCCTCGAAGCTGCGCTTCTGCTGGTAGCCCGCATCCGTGAACACCTTGATCATCTTCGTGTTCGCGGGCAGCACCTCGGCGGCGAAGCGGCGGATGCCGCGCTCCCTGGCGACGGCGGCGATGTGTTCGAGGAGGGTGGAGGCGACTCCCCTGCCCTGGTGGGCGTCCTGCACGAGGAAGGCGACCTCGGCCTCGTCGGCGGGCGCGCTGGCGGACATGCCGCGGGAGTCGATGCGGTCGAAGCGCACGGTGGCGATGAACTCGCCGCCCACGGTGGCCGCGAGGCCCACCCGGTCCACCTGGTCGTGATGGGTGAAACGGTGCACGTCCTTGGCGGACAGGCGGGGGTAGGGCGCGAAGAAGCGGTAGTACTTCGACTCGTCCGAGACCTGTTCGTAGAAGCTGACCAGGCGGTCCGCGTCCTCGGCCGTGATGGGCCTGATCCGGGCGGTGCCTCCGTCACGCAGGACGACATCGGCTTCCCAGTGGGAGGGGTATGCGTGCCGGTCCGACGGGGTCTGCATGGGCCCAGGGTACGGGTCGCGGGGGCGCCTTGGCCGGGGCAGGCTAGGAGACGTCGAACAGCGGGACGAGGGCCCGAGGCGCGAGGGCGTACGGTCGACGGTGCACCGGGCCATCGGTCGGCACCGTCCGTGACCACCCCGTACGGATCACCGGCCGGCGGAGCACTCGTGACGGCATGAGACACTGGTCTAGACAAGTGTGAGACACCTGGAAGGGCAGCAACACATGGCTGAGCGCCGCGTCAACGTCGGCTGGGCCGAGGGCCTTCACGCCCGACCCGCCTCCATCTTCGTCCGCGCGGCCACCGCCGCCGGCGTCCCCGTGACGATCGCCAAGGCTGACGGCAACCCCGTGAACGCCGGCTCCATGCTCGCGGTGCTCGGTCTGGGCGCGCAGGGCGGCGAGGAGATCGTGCTCGCCTCTGACGCCGAGGGTGCGGACGCCGCTCTCGACCGTCTGGCGAAGCTGGTCGAGGACGGTCTCGAGGAGCTTCCCGAGACCGTCTGACAAAGACCGCTACGCATACGCCGTAGGGCCTGCCCCCTGAAATGGGGGCGGGCCCTACGACGTTTCCGGCTCTCCTTTTTCTTTCAGCTTCCGAATATCGGCGGCGGCGCCGAATTCGGGCAGCAGAAAAGAACTCCCGCCGAATAACACTTCTTTGTATACGGCGCCTCTGTTAAAGCCGAAGGCCCGCCGTGTTTACGGAATGTTGCGAACCCCTCACACCGGGGATGGCGCGCACGCCGCGCAGCCGGTGGGCGAAGGTCGCACGCTCCGTGTGCTGCGCGGTGAGCGTGCGGGCCCGCTCCGCGTCCCCGCGCGTCACCGCGTCGACGATCGCGGCGTGCTCGGCCCAGGCCTCGGCGGGAGCGGCCGGGGAGTCGACCACGTACATCCAGGCGATCTTGTGCCGGAGCTGGGTGAGCAGCGCCGTGAGGCCCGGGCTGCCGGACGCCTGGGCGAGCGTCTCGTGGAACCAGCCGTCCAGGGAGCGCAGATCCTCGCTCTGGCCGCGCCTCGACCGCTCCTGGCCGAGCCTGACGAGGCCGCGCAGGACCTTCAGGTGGGCCTCCGTGCGGCGCTGGGCGGCTCGGGCCGCACCCAGGGGCTCCAGGAGCGCCCGGATCTCCAGGAGGTCGGCAGCCTCCTGCTCGGTGGGCTCCGCGACGCACGCGCCCGCGTGCCGGCGCGTGACGACGAAGCCCTCCGCCTCAAGGGTGCGCAGGGCCTCGCGCACGGGGACGCGGGAGACTCCATAGCGGCGCGCGAGCAGTTCCTCGGTGAGCCGGCCACCGCGTTCGTAGACACCGGAGACGATGTCGTCCCGGATGGCCGTGCATACCGAGTGCGCGGGAATGCGCATGACTGACCTCCGCCTTAATCCCCGCGAAACGCGGTCGATCGACGCCTGTTCGGCGACTCTATTGCAGAGCGGCCGAATCTCCGAAGGTCGGCCGAAATCCAGGGGCAATTTTGGCCAGCGGCGCTACGGGAACGGCGAAAGCCCCGGCTCTCGACGAGCCGGGGCTTTCGGTGAATCAGGTGCGCTTGCCGCGTCCGCCCTTGATCGCTGGATCTCTGGATCTCTGGATCTCTGGATCAGACGTTGACGCCGTGCGAGCGGAGGTACGAGACAGGGTCGATGTCCGTGCCGTAGTCCGCGCCGGTACGGGCCTCGAAGTGCAGGTGCGGGCCGCTGGAGTTGCCGGTGGAGCCGGAGAGGCCGATCTGCTGGCCCGGAGTGACCGCCTGGCCGACCGTGACACCGAGGGACGACATGTGGCCGTACTGGGTGTACGTGCCGTCGTTCATCTTGATGACCACGTTGTTGCCATAGGCGCCGCCCCAGCCGGCCTCGACGACCGTGCCGGAGCCGACCGCGTGGACCGGGGTGCCGGACGCGGCGTGGAAGTCGACGCCGGTGTGGCTGCCGGAGGACCACATGGCGCCGCCGGTCTGGTAGCCCGTGGAGACGTACGAGCCGGAGATCGGGGAGACGTAGCTGTTGAGGCGCTTGCGCTCGGCCTCGCGAGCGGCACGCTCCTTGGCCTCGCGCTCCTTCTTGGCCTTGGCCTTCGCCTCGGCCTCGGCCTCGGCCTTGCGCTTCGCCTCTTCGGCCTTCTTCTTGGCGGCCTCTTCGGCCTTCTCGGCGGCCGCGGCGGCGTCGGCGGCCTGCTGCTGGGCAGCGGCTTGCGCGTCGATGCTCTCGGCGAGCGAGTCGCCCACGGATATCGCCTGGGTGAGGCCGGTGTGCTCAAGAGCCGCCGCGTCGTCGGCGGCGAGCGCCGGAGCGGCCAGGCCTCCGATGACACCGGTGGTGGTGAGGGCTGCGACGCCCGCCACGTTCGCGGTCGTACGCGTGAGGCGGCTCGGGCGACGGTGCTTCCCGGTGGCACGGGTGAACGCCATGAAGCGGCTGATCCTTTCCTTCCTTCTCGCCTACCGGGTTAGCTGACGGGTTCGGAGCAGGAAGGTCTCCTACGAGTCCCTCACCTGACGGCAAGGTTCCCGATTCACCCCAAGGGGACATGTGGGTCCCCGGCTCCCCTGGCTCGCGCCGTACGGGGACTCGGCGATGACTGTCCGGTGCCGCGGGTGCGGCGTACTGCATGACGAACAGCCGGACCAGACGCTAAGCGGGGCGTCTTTCAAACGACAAACGGATCAGAGCTTTTGTAGCGCACGCCACAGGTCAGACACGTAACCTCCATAGCAATTCGGACATATGAGGACCCCAGTAGCCAATTCTCGCCACTGGGGTCCCGATATGTCCTGACTATCACTCAGGCCGTCACCACGCTCAGGCCATCACCAGCTCAGCCCGTGACAACACTCACTTCGCCGATGCCGAGCGCCTTGACGGGCTCCTCGATCTGCGCGGCGTCACCGACGAGCACCGTCACAAGACGGTCCACGGGGAACGCGCTCACCACAGCGGCGGTGGCCTCCACGGTGCCGGTCGCGGCCAACTGGCGGTACAGCTGGGCCTGGAAGTCGTCCGGCAGGTGCTGCTCGACCTGGTCGGCGAGGGTGGCCGCGACGGATGCCGCCATCTCGTACTTGAGCGGGGCCACTCCCACCAGGTTCTGCACGGCGACATCGCGCTCGGCGTCCGTGAGGCCCTCCGCCGCGAGGGTGCGCAGGACCTTCCACAGGTCGTCGAGGGCCGGACCCGTGGACTCGGTGTCCACGGAGCCGCTGATGGCGAGCATCGCCGCGCCCGTGCCCCCCTCCGGGGAGGAAGGCGCCGCGGAACGCAGCACCTGGGCGAACGACCGTACGCCGTAGGTGTATCCCTTCTCCTCGCGCAGGACGCGGTCCAGGCGTGAGGTGAGGGTGCCGCCCAGGCAGTACGTGCCGAGCACCTGCGCGGGCCAGACGCGGTCGTGCCGGTCCGGTCCCACGCGGCCGATGAGCAGCTGCGTCTGGACGGCTCCGGGGCGGTCCACGATGACGACACGTCCGGTGTCGTCCGCGGTCACCGGGGGCATCGGACGCGGCTCCGCGGTGCCGCCCGTCCAGGCGCCGACGGTGTCGGCGAGGACGGCGTCCAGGTCGACCCCAGTCAGGTCGCCCACGACGACGGCGGTCGCCGTGGCGGGACGCACGTGCTTCTCGTAGAAGGTGCGCACCGCCGCCGAGTCGATGGCGGTGACCGTCTCCTCGGTGCCCTGGCGGGGGCGCGACATGCGTGAGGTCGCCGGGAAGAGCTGCCGGGAGAGCTCCTTGGCGGCACGGCGTCCCGGGTTCGCGGCCTCGTGCGGGATCTCGTCCAGACGGTTGCGTACGAGGCGTTCGATCTCGCTGTCCGCGAAGGCGGGGGCGCGCAGGGCGTCGGAGAGCAGGCCGAGCGCCTTCGGGAGGCGGGAGACCGGGACTTCGAGGGAGACACGTACGCCGGGGTGGTCGGCGTGCGCGTCCATCGTGGCGCCGCAGCGGTCGAGTTCGGCGGCGAAGTCCTCGGCGGAGTGCTTGTCGGTGCCTTCGTTGAAGGCCCTCGCCATGATCGTGGCGACGCCGTCGAGGCCCGCGGGCTCGGCGTCGAGCGGCGCCTCCAGGTGGATCTCCACCGCGACGACCTGCTGGCCGGGACGGTGGCAGCGCAGCACCGTGAGGCCGTTGTCCAGGGTGGCGCGCTCGGGCGCGGGGAAGGCCCACGGCCGTGCGGTGCCCGCCTGGGGCTGCGGGTGGAACTGCATCGTTGCGGCCTCGCTCACTTCGCGGCCTCCTCTTCGTCCTCGTCGGTGGCTTCGGCGGCGGCAGCGCCGTCGATGTCGCTGACGGGCTCGTACACGAGCACCGCGCGGTTGTCGGGGCGCAGGCGGGCCGCAGCGGCCGCCTTGACCTCTTCCGCGGTGACGTCCAGGACGCGCCCGACGGCGGTGAGGGCGAGCTGCGGGTCACCGAACAGGACGGCGTACCGGCAGAGTTCGTCCGCGCGGCCTGCCACCGTGGCGAGCCGGTCGAGCCACTCGCGCTCCAGCTGCGCCTGGGCGCGCTCCATCTCCTCATCGGTGGGGCCCTCTTCCGCGAAGCGGGCGAGCTCCTCGTCGACGGCGGCCTCGATGACGGGGACCTCGACGTCACCGGACGTCTTCACGTCCAGCCAGCCGAGCGAGGGGGCGCCGGCGAGCCGCAGCAGGCCGAACCCGGCCGCCACGGCGGTGCGGTCGCGGCGCACGAGGCGGTTGTAGAGCCGGGAGGACTCGCCGCTGCCGAGGACCGTGAGCGCCAGGTCGGCCGCGTCGCACGCGCGCGTGCCGTCCTCGGGGAGGCGGTAGGCGGCCATCAGGGCGCGGGCGGGAACGTCTTCCTCGACGACCTCGCGCAGCTCCTTGCCGATCGTGTCGGGCAGCGAGCCGTCGCGCGGCGGCTGCTTGCCGTCGTGCGAGGGGATGGACCCGAAGTACTTCTCGACCCAGGCGAGGGTCTGCTCCGGGTCGATGTCGCCGACGACCGACAGGACGGCGTTGTTGGGCGCGTAGTACGTACGGAAGAAGTGCCGCGCGTCCTCCAGCGTCGCCGCGTCCAGGTCGGCCATGGAGCCGATCGGGGTGTGGTGGTAGGGGTGGCCCTCGGGGTACGAGAGGGCGGTCAGCTTCTCGAAGGCCGTCCCGTACGGAACGTTGTCGTAGCGCTGGCGGCGTTCGTTCTTGACGACGTCCCGCTGGTTCTCCATGGACTCGTCGTCGAGCGCGGAGAGCAGCGAGCCCATGCGGTCGGCTTCCAGCCACAGGGCCAGCTCGAGCTGGTGTGCGGGCATGGTCTCGAAATAGTTGGTGCGCTCGAAGCTCGTGGTGCCGTTGAGCGAACCGCCCGCACCCTGCACGAGCTCGAAGTGGCCGTTGCCCGGCACCTGCTTCGAGCCCTGGAACATGAGGTGCTCGAAGAGGTGCGCGAGGCCCGTGCGCCCCTTGACCTCGTGGCGCGAGCCGACGTCGTACCAGAGGCAGACCGCGGCGACCGGGGTCAGGTGGTCCTCGGAGAGCACCACGCGCAGGCCGTTGGCCAGCCGATGCTCGGTCGCTGTCAGGCCGCCGGAGCCGGCCTCGGCTGTGGCCGTGTGACCCATGGGCATGTACGTCCCTTCGATCGCGAAAAGCTGGAAATTCTGCCAGTCCTGACACTGTATGCAAGCGTGCCGACAACCTGTGAAGTTCCCGCTCCGCGCTCGGCGTAGTCGGCCCCGAAGTCCGGGTCGTGGTCGGCGTTGTCAGTGGGACAGTCCACAATGGTCGGCGTCAGAACCCGTTGATGCCCTGGCAGACACCGTGAAGGAGCCGCAGCCGCGATGGCCCGCCGCAGCACGAAGACCCCGCCGCCCGATGAGTCGTTCGAGGAGAAGATCCTTGACATCGACGTCGTCGACGAGATGCAGGGCTCCTTCCTCGAGTACGCGTATTCGGTCATCTACTCGCGCGCCCTGCCGGACGCCCGCGACGGCATGAAGCCGGTGCACCGCCGCATCGTCTACCAAATGAACGAGATGGGCCTGCGCCCCGACCGTGGCTATGTGAAGTGCGCCCGCGTCGTCGGCGAGGTCATGGGTAAGTTGCACCCGCACGGCGACGCCTCGATCTACGACGCCCTGGTGCGCATGGCCCAGCCCTTCTCCATGCGCCTGCCGCTGGTGGACGGCCACGGCAACTTCGGCTCGCTCGGCAACGACGACCCGCCGGCCGCCATGCGGTACACCGAGTGCAAGATGGCCGACGCCACGTCCCTGATGACGGAGTCGATCGACGAGAACACGGTCGACTTCGAGTCGAACTACGACGGCCAGGAGCAGGAGCCCGTCACCCTCCCGGCGGCTTATCCGAACCTCCTGGTCAACGGCGCGTCAGGGATCGCCGTCGGCATGGCGACGAACATGCCGCCGCACAACCTCGGGGAGGTCATCGCCGCCGCCCGCCATCTGATCAAGCACCCCGGCGCCGACCTGGAGACGCTGATGCGTTTCGTGCCGGGCCCCGACCTGCCCACGGGCGGCCGCATCGTCGGCCTGTCCGGGGTCAAGGACGCGTACGAATCAGGACGCGGCACCTTCAAGATCCGCGCGACGGTGGCCGTCGAGAACGTGACCCCCCGCCGCAAGGGCCTGGTCGTGACGGAACTGCCCTTCTCGGTGGGCCCCGAGAAGGTCATCGCGAAGATCAAGGACCTGGTCGGCTCGAAGAAGCTGCAGGGCATCGCCGACGTCAAGGACCTCACGGACCGCTCGCACGGCCTGCGCCTGGTCATCGAGATCAAGAACGGCTTCGTCCCGGAGGCCGTCCTGGAGCAGCTCTACAAACTGACGCCGATGGAGGAGTCCTTCGGCATCAACAACGTGGCCCTGGTGGACGGCCAGCCCCTCACCCTCGGCCTCAAGGAGCTGCTCGAGGTCTATCTCGACCACCGCTTCAATGTCGTGCGCCGACGCAGCGAGTTCCGACGCGGCAAGAAGCAGGCCAGGCTGCACCTGGTCGAGGGGCTTCTGGTCGCCCTCCTGGACATCGACGAGGTCATCCGCGTCATCCGCTCCAGCGACAACTCCGCGCAGGCCAAGGAACGCCTCATGGAGCGCTTCTCGCTGAGCGAGGTCCAGACGCAGTACATCCTCGACACACCGCTGCGCCGCCTCACCAAGTTCGACCGCATCGAGCTGGAGTCCGAGCGCGACAAGCTCAAGGGCGAGATCGACGAGCTGACCCGGATCCTGGAGTCGGACGCCGAGCTGCGCAAGCTGGTCTCCGCCGAACTGGCCGCCGTGGCCAAGAAGTTCGGCACGGACCGGCGCACGGTCCTCCTGGAATCCGCGGGCACTCTGGCCCCCGCGGTGTCGCTGCAGGTGGCGGACGACCCTTGCCGTGTGCTCCTCTCCTCGACGGGCCTCCTCGCCCGTACGGCCAACGGCGAGCCGTTCCCCGAGCGCGACACCAAGCGCGTCAAGCACGACGTGATCGTCTCCGCGGTGCCCGCGACCGCGCGGGGCGAGGTGGGGGCGGTGACCTCCGCGGGGCGGCTGCTGCGCCTCTCCGTGGTGGACCTCCCGCAGCTCCCCGAGACGCATGCGGCGCCGAACCTCTCCGGAGGGGCGCCGATCTCCGAGCTGCTCTCCCTGGAGGCGGACGAGAAGCTGATCTGCCTGATGACCCTGGACGAGTCCTCGCCGGGCCTCGCCCTCGGCACCGCACAGGGCGTGGTCAAGCGCGTCGTCCCGGACTACCCGTCGAACAAGGACGAGCTGGAGGTCATCACCCTCAAGGACGGCGACCGGATCGTCGGCGCGGCCGAGCTGCGCACGGGTGAGGAGGACCTGGTCTTCATCACGGACGACGCCCAGCTTCTCCGGTATCAGGCCTCGCAGGTCCGCCCGCAGGGCCGTCCCGCGGGCGGCATGACGGGCATCAAGCTCGCGGACGGCGTCAAGGTCATCTCCTTCGTGGCGGTGGACCCGGCCGTGGACGCCGTGGTCTTCACGGTGGCGGGCTCACGCGGCACGCTCGACGACTCGGTCCAGACGACGGCCAAGGTGACGCCGTTCGACCAGTACCCCCGCAAGGGCCGCGCCACGGGTGGTGTCCGCGTCCAGCGCTTCCTGAAGGGCGAGGACTGCCTGAGCTTCGCGTGGGCGGGCCCGACGCCGCCGCTCGCGGCCCAGCGCAGTGGCCTGCCGGCGGAGCTGCCGGAGATCGACCCGCGCCGCGACGGCTCGGGGGTCTCCCTGGCTAAGCCGGTGGCGGCGGTGGCCGGCCCGGCGTAGTCAGTCGCCCTGCGGCTCCTGGACGTAGCGAAGTACGCCCCACATGCTGTGCTCATCGGCACCGGCGTGCGGGGCGTACACGCGCGCGGCCTCCAGCTCCTTCTCCAAGGCGGGTACGTCGATGCCGGACCCGATGAGGACGAGCTGGGTCAGCCGAGGCTCCCCCGCGGCCCACGGCTCCGGGTAGAACCGCAGGAACCGCCCCACGGCGTGCACGGCGTACTTGTTGCGCGGGTCGGCGGCGCCGAAATCGACGTACCCCTTGATGCGGTAGAGCCCTTCGGGCCGACTGTCGAGGAGGGCCATGAACGGGCGGGGGTCCATGGGCACTTCGGAGGAGAAGGAAAGACTCTGGTAGGCGGAGTGCAGATGGTCGTGGTGCCCGTCTTCAGACTCATGGGGATGCAGGTCGTCGAAGGACAGCTGCCCTACGCGCTCCCCCACGGGCTTCCGCTCGAGGAGCAGCTCCACGTCCACCCGCCCGTACGAGGCGGCGACCACGGCCGCGCGATCGGTGAAGCCCCGGACGACGCCGAGGATCCGCTCGCGCTCCTCTTCGGGGACACGGTCGGTCTTGTTGACGACGACCAGATCGGCGATCCCGAGATGCCGGTCGACTTCCGGGTGCCGCTGTCGGGTCGCGTCGAACTCGGCGGCATCGACGACCTCGACGAGCCCGCCGTACACGATGTGCGGATTCTCGCTGGCGAGCACCATTTTCACGAGCTCCTGCGGCTCGGCGAGCCCGCTGGCCTCGATGACGATGACGTCGATGCGGGCGGAGGGCTGAGCGAGCTTCTCCAGGTACACGTCGAGCTCACTGGCGTCCACGGCACAGCAGAGACAGCCGTTGCCGAGCGAGACGGTGGAGTCACCGAGCTGCCCGGCTACGGCCATGGCATCGATCTCGATGGACCCGAAGTCATTGACGATCGCCCCGATACGGCTGCCACCGCTGCGGTGCAGCAGGTGATTGAGCAGGGTCGTCTTGCCGGAACCGAGGAAGCCGGTGAGGACGATGACGGGGATCTGCTGCTTGCTCACGTGCGACCTCTCCGGATCCCGTACGACGAATGAAGACGGCCTCAGGATATGTGCGCGTAGAAGGGCCGCGAAGTGAACGATTGTTAGCGGCGCAGGCGGGGCACACATTGGGCACGGCGCCGGGACATGCGACCACCGATGCCTTCCGTGCGCCTCCTCTCCGCCTCCCCGCCGATCAGAGCCGCTCGGCACCCTGGGAGACGGCAAGCGCGCCGCCCATCGCTCGCCGGTCCTCACCCTGTCGACCCGCACCCGACGACCGGCGGACGGTCGCCGATTCGGGGGTTGACATGGCCACACAGAAATCTGGGATTCGGGGGTTGGGGTCCGCCGCTACCGCGGGCCTTGCTTTCGCCGTCGGGGCCTTGACGGTCCTGGCCGCTCAGCAATACAAGCACGGAGCGCTGCGGCTGCGATTCGCGTGCGCGGAACAGACCCAGCACGAGCACAACACCACTTTGATCGCGCAACAGCGACTGCAGTTCGACATGCTCAGCAAGGCGATGGACGATCCTGACCTGGCGGCCGTCCTGGACACCTTCGACGTGACTCTCGATACCCGGACCCTCCGTCAGTACCTGTTCGCCAACGCCGTGTACACCAACGCACTGCTGTTCTGGCGCATCGGCAACTTCACCTGGGAAGAGGTGCACGGACACCTGCGCCTGATCTGCCAGAACCCCGTCTTCCGCAGCTACTGGAAGGCCACGCGGCCGCACCGAGCCAGCCTGCTGGACGCCTCGGACGAGGCTCGCCTGGGCCGAATGGTTGACAAGCTCATCCGAGATCTGGAGGAAGCGGATACGGACGAGTGGTGGGTGATCGGCGAACCCACATGCGAATAGGGGCAGTTGAGGCCCCATGGGACAGTACACGCCAGGTTGACTCAGCTTGTCTCAGCCATCACCAGTCCCTAGGGTAAGCGCGCGCGTTATACCCCAGGCGCTGCGCCCCAAACCTTTTGTGACGTTAGGTCGGCGCACTCAAGCCACTCCAGACTGGAAAACCGTTGAAGATCGTGCGCCGCATCGGCGCTTCCCCCCAGCAGCGGGGAAGCGCCTCAGGACAGTCCTGCCCGGATGTCTTCGAACTCAGCGATGGGAACTTCGCTGTGATCGGGACAGAGGCAACAGCGGCGCTGGAGAAAGAACTTCCCCCCGACGCCTCGCGGGCGGACTACGAACGCATCGTGATCGTGAGCCGCGAGACGCTCGTTCGTGCCAAGGGCGACATCCCCGACGTCTAGCGCCAGTTGAAGGAGCCAGATATTCCGGATCGCTTCGCCCGGCCGAGGTGTGAACCAACCACGGCGAACCATCGAGGAGGGTGCCCTCGCCCAGGTCGTGAGCGAAGGCACCCGGGCGCCAAGGCGGACAAGCAGGACTCGTCCGCACGCTCGTCATGCGCTCAGCCGAGAACCGGCACCGGAACCGGCGCCCCCACCCCCACATACCGCGCCGCCGGCCGGATGATCTTCGAGTCCTCCGCCTGTTCCAGGATGTTGGCCCCCCAGCCCACGACCCTCGCCGCAGCGAAGGTAGGCGTGAACATCTCGCGGGGCAGGCCGCACAGTTCCATGACGACGCCCGCGTAGAACTCCACGTTGGTGTGCAGTTCGCGCCCCGGCTTGAGTTCGGCGAGGATCGCCTCGACCTGGCGCTCGACCTCGACCGCGAACTCCACCATCCCGCCGCCGAACTGCCGCGCGATGCCCCGCAGCATGCGCGAACGCGGGTCCTCCGTGCGGTAGACGGGGTGGCCGAAGCCCATGATCCGGTCCCCCGCGAGCACCCGCTCGCGGATCCAGCCGTCGATGCGGTCGGGGGTGCCAATGGCATCCAGGGTGTCGAGCGCGCGACTCGGCGCCCCGCCGTGCAGCGGGCCCGAGAGGGCACCCACCGCACCCACGAGACAGGCCGCGACATCCGCGCCCGTCGAGGCGATCACCCTTGCCGTGAACGTCGACGCGTTGAAACCGTGATCAATGGTTGAGATCAAGTACTGCTCGATCGCCCTCGCCCGCTCCGGATCCGGTTCCGAACCCGTCAGCATGTAGAGGTAGTTGGCCGCGTACGAGAGGTCGTCGCGCGGCTCGACGGGGTCGAGTCCCTGCCCGAGCCGATACAGCGCCGTGAGCAGGGTCGGCACGACAGCGGACGCGGCGAGCGCCTCGGCACGGCGCCGGTCGGCGTCGATGTCGTACACCGGGCGGAAACCCTTCGCCGCGCCGAAGAGCGACAGCGCCGTACGCAGCCCGGAGAGCGGCCCCGAGAGGGTGCTGGCTCCGGCTATGGCGGGCAGGGCTGCGCGCACCTCCTCCGGCAGCCGGCGAAGGCCCGCGGTCTGCTCGGCGAAAGCGGCCCGCTGTCCCGCGTCCGGCAACTCGCCGTGGAACATCAGGTGCCAGACGTCCTCGAACCCGCGGGTCTGCGCGAGCTCGACGGCCGAGTACTGGCGGTAGTGGTAAAAGCCCTCGTGTCCCCTGACGTCCCCGAGCCGGGTCTCGGTCACGACGACGCCCGCGAGCCCGCGGGGAACCTCCACGGGGCCGGTGGGGGTGGTGGAGCCATTGATCGGCATGTTCTTCCTCGACTTCCTCCCTGGACTTGATTCGACTGTCCATGCTTGACTGAATTCCTGTCAATATTGATTCACTCAATGTATGCCTCAATGGATACCGATACGGTGACGCCCATGACGGATCAAGAGGCCACCCCGGCCGAAGCCCGACGCCTGAGCACCCGGGAAGCCGCCGAACTGCTCGGCGTGAAGCCCGAGACGGTGTACGCCTACGTGAGCCGGGGCCAGCTCAACAGCCGCCGCGGCCCCGGCTCCCGAGGCAGCACCTTCGACGCCAAGGAGGTCGAGTCGCTCGCCCGCAGGAACCGCCGTGAACCCGCCGCCACCTCCGCGAGCAGCGAACTCTCCGTCCGCACCCGCATCACACTCATCGACAGGGACCGCTACTACTACCGCGGTGTCGACGCGACGGAACTGTCCCTGGCGCACTCCTACGAAGAGGTCGCCGAGTGGCTGTGGACCGGCGTCATGCGCTCCGGAATCCGCTTCACCGCCCCCGAGGAGACCATCGGCGCCGCACGCCGCGCCGTCGACGCGCTCCCTGAGCACAGCGGCCCGACCGACCGCCTGCGCGTGGCCGCCATCTCGGCCGGGGCAGCCGACCCCCTCCGCTTCGACCTCTCCGAAGAAGCCGTCATCGGTACCGCGCGCACCCTGATCCCCACCCTCGTCACGGCGCTGCCCCCGGTCAGCCGCGCCCACCGGGACGACGGCCCCCTGGCCCGCCGGCTGTGGGCCCGGCTGAGCGGCCGACAGCCCCACGAGGCCTCGCTGCGCGCCCTCGACACCGCGCTCGCGCTGCTCGTCGACCACGACCTCGCTGCCTCGACGCTCGCCGTCCGCGTCGCCGCCTCAGCCCGCGCCCACCCGTACGCCGCGGTGTCGGCAGGCCTCGGGGTCCTGGAGGGCCCTCTGCACGGCGCGGCGAGCGGCCTGGCGCACCGCATGCTCCTGGACGTACTCGACCGGGGCAGCGCGGCCCCCGTCGTGGCCGACGAGCTCCGCGCGGGCCGCCGCATCCCAGGCCTCGGCCACCGGCTCTACCCCGGCGACGACCCGCGCGCAAAGGCCCTGTTCGCGCTCCTGGAGACCATCCCCGAGGCAGGGCCTGCCCTCGCGGCGGCCCGTGACGTGGTGGCGACCACGGCCCGCCACACGGACCTGCACGCCAATGTCGACCTGGCACTCGCCGTCCTGACCGCCTCCTCCGGGATGCCCGCGGAGGCAGGCGAGACGATCTTCGCCGTGGCGCGCACGGCCGGCTGGATCGCGCACGCCTTGGAGGAGTACGAGGAACGTCCGCTGCGCATGCGCCCCAGCGGGCAGTACGTCGGACTGCGTCCGCCCCAGGCCATGCCCGCGCCCGACGGGGGATGAATCAGCGCAGACCCGGCGCAGGTTAGGCTCGCCTCTGTGAGTACGTGCGCCTCCGCTTCGCGGGATCTGGACGAGCCTCTCGCGGGGACCGCGGCCACCGCCAGGACCTGGCTGCTCCTCGAACAGCCGGGCCCGTGGGGCGCCAAAGCGCTCACGTCGAGCCACCTGGATCCCGAGGTCGGCCGCGCTCTTGAGGCCGCCGCGGAGGGAACCGGCGTACGGGTCGCGCTCATCCGCCGCCCCGGCCGCCACGCCGACAGCCACCCCTCGGCACGCAGGCGCGTGTACGTGGCCCACACCACGCCCGGCAACACCTGGCTGCGTGGCCACGTCACGGACCGGCCAAAGGAGCTGCTCGGCCTCGACTTCACCGCTCTCGGCGCGGGCGACCACGGCGGATTCGGCGCCCCGCACACGGGCTCCCCGCTCGCCCTGGTCTGCACGAACGGCAAGCGTGACCGCTGCTGCGCGCTCCTGGGCAGGCCGCTCGCCGCCGAGCTCGCCACGTCGGGTGAACAGGGCGTCTGGGAAGTCACTCATCTGGGTGGTCACCGCTTCTCCCCCACCCTGCTGGTCCTGCCCTACGGCTACGCGTACGGCCGCTCCGACCAGACCGCCGTCAAGGAGATCCTCGAAGGGGTGCGTAGGGGCCGCGTCGTCACCGAGGGCTGCCGGGGCAGTTCCGCCTGGGAACGCCCCGGGCAGGCCGCCGAACTGGCGGTGCGCGCCGCGACGGGCGAGGTAGCCGCGGGCGCCTTGAGCGTCGTCCACACGAGCGGTACGGGCCCACACACGGACGGCAGGGCCTCGCGCTGGGACGTGACGGTGGCCCACACCGACGGACGGCGCTGGCGCGTGGCGGTCACCCAGGGGGCCTCTCAGCCGCCACGGGCGGAGAGCTGCGGCGCGGCGCCGGTGGCCCCGGCGCGCATGGATGTCGTGGCGGTGCGGCCGATCACGTACGGAGCCGCGCAGGAGATCCCCGCCACAGTGGCTTCGGAGTAGCCCTCCGCTCGCCGTACCGTTCGTACACATGAGCCCGACCACCCCTGTCCGTCGACTCCGCCTCGGCCTGCCGCGGCGGGTCTTCTCGCAGGTGCTGCTGATGCAGCTGGCCATCGCCGCCGGGGTCACCGTGCTCGCGACCGGGCTCTTCCTCGCGCCGCTCAGCGACCAGCTTGACGACCAGGCGATGCGCCGCGCCCTCGCCATCGCCCAGACCACGGCCGTCCAGCCACAGACCGCCGAGGACCTGCTCTCCTCGAAGCCGACCGTCGACGGGCCCGTGCAGACGGAAGCGGAACGGATCCGGCGTGCCAGCGGCGCCGAGTACGTCGTCATCATGAACAAGGCCGGTGTGCGCTGGTCCCACACCGACCACGACGAGATCGGCCGGGTCGTCTCCACCGACCCCAGCGAGGCACTTGCCGGGGACGAGGTCATGGAGATCGACGACGGCACCCTGGGCCGCTCGGCCCGCGGCAAGGTGCCGCTACGGGACAGCGGCGGGGACATCGTGGGCGCCGTCTCCGTAGGCATCGAGTACGACAGCGTCCGCGCCCGGCTGATCCACGCGATTCCCGGGCTTTTCGCTTATGCGGGCGGAGCGCTCGCCGTCGGCGCCCTGGCCGCCTATCTGATCTCACGCAGAGTGCAGCGACAGACCCGTGACCTGGCCTTCTCCGATATCTCGGCGCTTCTCGCGGAGCGCGAGGCCATGCTGCACAGCATCCGCGAAGGCGTGGTGGCCCTGGACCGCGCCGGCCGCGTCCGCCTTCTCAACGACGAGGCCCAGCGTCTCCTCGGCCTCGGCGCGGAAGCCATCGGGCAACCGCTCGACACCGCGCTCGGCCCGGGACGTACGACCGACGTGCTCGCCGGGCGGGTCACCGGCACCGACCTCCTGACCGTCCGCGGCCAGCGCGTCCTGGTCGCCAACCGCATGCCCACGGACGACGGTGGCGCCGTCGCCACCCTGCGCGACCGCACCGAGCTGGAGCAGCTGGGCCGCGAACTGGACTCCACGCGCGGCCTCATCGACGCACTCCGGGCCCAGGACCACGAACACGCCAACCGCATGCACACCCTGCTCGGCCTCCTGGAGCTCGAGATGTACGAGGAGGCGGCGGAGTTCGTCGGCGAGGTGGCGGGCGCGCACCGGGTCACCGCCGAACAGATCACGGAGAAGATCGGCGATCCGCTGCTCGCCGCGCTCCTGGTGGGCAAGGCCACCGTCGCCGCGGAACGCGGGGTCGTCCTCGCCGTCCCACGGGAGACCGCGCTTCCCGACCGGCTGATCGATCCCGGCGGCCTGGTCACCATCGTCGGCAATCTGGTCGACAACGCGCTCGACGCCGCGGCGGGCACCCTCCACGCGCGCGTGGAGGTCGATGTGCGCACCGAGGGACGCGCCGTCGTCCTTCGGGTGAGCGACACGGGCCCTGGCGTACCGCCCGAACAACGCGAGACGATCTTCACGGAGGGCTGGACCACCAAGGAGCCTCCGGCGCACGGCAAGCGCGGCATCGGGCTCGCCCTGGTCCGCAGGCTCGCCGAGCGGCAGGGCGGCAGCGCACGCGCCGACGCCTCCCCCGAAGGGGGCGCCGAGTTCACCGTCGTCCTGCCCGAAGCCCTCGCACAGTCCGACCTGGCCCCCACGTCCGGGCCGCCCCTCACGGAGGAGACACGATGATCGAGGTGCTTGTCGTGGACGACGACGTGCGGGTCGCGGACGTCAACGCCGCCTACGTGGCGAAGGTCCCCGGCTTCCGGGTGGCCGCGAAGGCCCACAGCGCGGCCGAGGCGCTGCGGCTCATCGAGGAACTCCCCGTCGACCTGGTGCTTTTGGACCACTACCTGCCGGACGAGACGGGTCTGGCGGTGGTCCGTACGCTGCGCGAGCGCGGCCATCAGACCGACGTGATCATGGTGACGGCCGCGCGTGACGTCGCCACCGTGCAGGCCGCGATGCGCCACGGGGCCCTGCAGTACCTGGTCAAGCCGTTCTCGTACGCGGGACTTCGTGCCAAGCTCGACGCGTACGCGACCTTGCGCCGCACGCTGGACGGCGGGGGCGAGGCCGAACAGGCGGAGGTCGACCGCATCTTCGGCGCCCTCTCGGCGACTCCGGCGCCGGAACTGCCCAAAGGGCACTCCCCCACCACTGCCGAGCTGGTCCGCAGGGCACTGATGGGCGCTGAAGGCCCTCTCTCGGCCCAGGAACTGGCCGACCGCACCCGGCTGAGCCGCCAGACGGCCCAGCGCTACTTGAAGCTCCTGGAGCGCTCGGGTCGCGTCCGGCTCAGCCTCAAGTACGGCGACACGGGCCGCCCGGAGCACCGCTACGAATGGGCGTCCAGCGTCTCCTAGCCGCCCGTGCACAGCAGTTACGCGGCTCCCGCCCCGGTGAGCGACCGCACTTCGGTCTCCGCGTGCTTGGCCTCGTCCGCGGGCTCCGGCGAGGTGACAGTGCCCAGCCATCCGGCGAGGAAGCCGAGCGGGATGGAGACGAGCCCCGGGTTCTCCAGCGGAAAGTACTGGAAGTCCACTCCCGGGAAGAGGGAACTCGGCCCTCCGGAGACCACGGGTGACAGCACGACGAGCACCAGGGAGGGCACCAGGCCGCCGTAGACCGACCAGACCGCTCCCCGCGTGGTGAAGTTGCGCCAGAACAGCGAGAAGAGCAGTACGGGCAGATTCGCGGACGCGGCGACCGCGAAGGCCAGGCCCACCAGGAACGCCACGTTGAGATCTCGGGCGAGCAGCCCCAAGCCGATCGCGACCACCCCGATCCCGGCGGCGGCGAGGCGCGCAACCGCCACCTCACTGCGCGGCTTCGCGTGCTTGCGCCGCAGCGACGCGTACAGGTCGTGGGCCACCGATGCCGAAGAGGCGAGCGTGATACCGGCGACGACGGCCAGGATCGTGGCGAAGGCGATCGCGGCGACGATCGCGAACAGAACCGTTCCTCCTGTGGAGTCCGCGCCGCCCCCCAGATCGAGTGCGAGCAGCGGAACTGCCGTGTTCCCCGCGGCGTTCGACCCCCGCACGGCATCGGAGCCCACGATCGCGGCGGCGCCGAACCCGAGCACGATCGTCATCAGGTAGAAGCTGCCGATGAGGCCGATGGACCAGACGACGGAGCGGCGGGCCGCTCGCGCGGTCGGCACCGTGTAGAAGCGGGAAAGGATGTGCGGCAGGCCGGCCGTGCCGAGGACCAGCGCGAGGCCGAGGCTGATGAAGTCCAGGCGCGAGGTCCAGTCGCCGCCGTACTTGAGGCCGGGCGCGAGGAACTGGCTGCCGTGACCGCTGCGGTCTGCCGCGGTCCGCAGCAACTGGTCGAAGTCGCCGTGGAAACGCACCAGCACGAGCACGGTGAGCGTGATCGCCCCGCACATCAGCAGGACGGCCTTGACGATCTGGATCCAGGTGGTGGCGCGCATCCCTCCCAACGACACATAGATGACCATGAGCGCGCCGACGCCGATCACCGTCCAGGCCTGCGCCGCCCCGCTCGTCCCACCGAGCAGCAGCGCGACCAGTGAGCCCGCCCCTACCATCTGCGCCACCAGGTAGAGAACGGACACGGTCACCGAGGAAGTTCCCGCCGCGATGCGTACGGGTCGCTCCCTCATCCGTGCGGCGACGACATCGGCGAGCGTGAACCGGCCGCAGTTGCGCACCAGTTCGGCCACCAGGAACAGCACGACCAGCCAGGCGACGAGGAAGCCCACCGAGTAGAGCAGCCCGTCGTACCCGAAGAGGGCGATCAGTCCGGAGATGCCGAGGAAGGAGGCGGCCGACATGTAGTCGCCCGCGATGGCGAATCCATTCTCCATGGGCGAGAAAAGCCGTCCGCCCGCGTAGAACTCCTCCGCCGAACCGTGCCGGTTGCGGCTCACCCACGTCGTGATGGCGAGCGTGACGGCCACGAACACGCCGAACAGGAGCAGGGCGAGCGTCTGGTGGTCCCCGGTCATCGCTCGCTCCCCCGGGCCAGTTCCTGCTCGCGCTTCTGCTCGAACACGGCCCAGCGCAGATCGAGCGCCGCATGGTCCCTCCGCAGCCGGGCGTGGCGGGCGTACGCCCAGGTCAGGAGGAAGGTGGTGAGGAACTGGCCGAGGCCGGCGAGCATCGCGACGTTCACGGATCCGGCGACGGGCCGCGCCATCAGCCCCGGTGCCGTCGTGGCCGTCACGACGTACGCGACGTACCAGGTGAAGAAGAGGGCCACTGCGGGAAAGGCGAACCGCCGATACCGGCCGCGCACCTCCTGGAAGGCAGCGCTGCGCTGGACCTCCAGGTAGATGTCGGCCGCGCTCGCGGTCCGCTCCGGCGCGGCTCGGGGCGGCGCCACGGTCGCCGGCGCGCCCGTGCCGTCCAACTCACCCCAGCCGGACGCAAGCGCGTCGTACCAAGGATCCCTCGGATCGCCGGTCCGCACCTGCCCCGCGTCGCGCCCGTCGTGCTTCTCCACCGAACTCTCCTTGTCCGCAGCCTTGTTCGGCCGCGTGCCCAAGGATGGACAGAACGGGAAGATCCCTGACTCTTCTCTCCCTGCTCTTCACTCCATCAGGTGAAGAGCAGGGGCTCCACCCACGGGTGGAGTGTGTTGCGCCCATGCGGAACACACCGGGGCGTCGCGCGAGCGCTACGCGTCGATGCGCGAACGGTCCAGCGTCGCCGCCGAGCTGGTGATGAACTCCTTGCGGGGCGCCACGTCGTTGCCCATCAGCAGATCGAAGACCTGCTCCGCGGCATCCAGATCCCCGATGTTGACCCGCCGCAGGGTGCGGTAGCGCGGATCCATGGTGGTCTCCGCGAGCTGGTCGGCGTCCATCTCGCCGAGGCCCTTGTAGCGCTGGATGGAGTCCTTGAAGCGGATGCCCTTGCGCTGGTACTCCAGGAGCGTTTCCCGCAGCTCGTTGTCCGAGTACGTGTAGACGTACTTGTCCTGGCCCTTCTTCGGCTGGACCAGCTCGATCCGGTGCAGGGGCGGCACCGCCGCGAAGACCCGGCCCGCCTCCACCATCGGGCGCATGTAGCGCTGGAACAGGGTGAGCAGCAGGATCCGGATGTGCGCGCCGTCGACATCGGCGTCGACGAGGAGAATGATCTTCCCGTAGCGCGCCGCGTCGATGTCGAAGGTCCGGCCGGACCCTGCCCCTATGACCTGGATGATCGCGCCGCACTCGGCGTTCTTCAGCATGTCCGTCACGGACGCCTTCTGAACGTTGAGAATCTTGCCGCGGATGGGCAGGAGTGCCTGGAACTCGGAGTTCCGCGCCAGCTTGGCGGTGCCGAGCGCCGAGTCGCCCTCGACGATGAAGAGCTCGCTGCGCTCCACGTCGTCGCTGCGGCAGTCGGCGAGCTTCGCGGGCAGCGAGGAGGACTCCAGGGCCGTCTTACGGCGCTGGGCGTCCTTGTGCTGCCGGGCCGCGATGCGCGTGCGGGCCGCGGCGACGGCCTTCTCCATCACGGCGCGGGCCTGCGCCTTGGCGTCGCGCTTGGTGGACGTCAGGAACGCCTTGAGCTCCTTGGCGATGACGTTGGCGACGATGCGGTTGGCCGCCGAGGTGCCGAGCACCTCCTTGGTCTGGCCCTCGAACTGCGGCTCGGCGAGACGGACCGTGACGACCGCGGTCAGCCCCTCGAGGGCGTCGTCCTTGACGATGTCGTCCTCGGCGACGCGCAGCACCTTCTGGGTGCGCAGCACCTCGTTCATCGTCTTCGTGAGGGAGCGCTCGAAGCCCGTCACATGGGTGCCGCCCTTGGGGGTGGCGATGATGTTGACGAAGGACCGCAGCGTCGTGTCGTAGCCCGTGCCCCAGCGCATGGCGACGTCCACGGTGAGCTCACGGGTGACCTCGGTGGGGGTCATCTGGCCGTGGTCGTCGAGGACCGGGACGGTCTCCTTGAAGCTGCCCTGCCCGGTGAGGCGAAGGACGTCGCAGACGGCCTTGTCCTGGGCGAGGTACTCACAGAACTCGCTGATGCCCCCGTCGAAGCGGAAGGACTCCTCGCCCTTGGTACCGCCCTCGCCGAGGCCGTACTCGTCGCGTACGACGATGGTCAGGCCCGGCACCAGGAAGGCGGTCTGCCGGGCACGCTGGTGCAGCGTCTCCAGGTTGAGCTTGGCGTCCTTGAGGAAGATCTGGCGGTCGGACCAGTAGCGCACGCGCGTGCCGGTGCGAGTCTTGGGGATCTTCTTGGCCTTGCGCAGCCTGGCCGACGAGTCGAAGTCGGCGTCGGGGCCGGGCTTGGCGAAGGCACCGGGAACACCTCTGCGGAAGCTGATCGCGTGGGTGTGCCCCGCGCGGTCCACCTCTACGTCGAGGCGTGCCGACAGGGCGTTCACCACGGAGGCACCCACACCGTGCAGGCCGCCGGAGGCGGCGTAGGAGCCACCGCCGAACTTGCCGCCCGCGTGGAGCTTCGTCATGACGACCTCGACTCCGGAGAGGCCGGTCTTGGGCTCGACATCCACCGGGATGCCTCGGCCGTTGTCCCGGACCTCTACGGAGGCGTCGTCGTGGAGGATGACTTCGATGTGGTCGCAGTAGCCGCCCAGGGCCTCGTCGACGGAGTTGTCGATGATCTCCCAGAGGCAGTGCAGCAGGCCACGGCTGTCCGTCGACCCGATGTACATGCCCGGACGCTTGCGAACGGCCTCGAGCCCCTCCAGGACGAGCAGGTGCCGCGCGGTGTAGTTGGAACCGTCCCGGTCTGCTCCGGTCAGCAATGCTGTGGACGGCACGGACGTCTCGGCGGTCACGCGGTTCGCTCCTCGCTGAATTTCAAAAGGGGCCTCTTGGGGTAAGGCCCCGGCTTCGGTTGCCGCTCAGAGGGTACCGAGGCCTGGTAGAGCCGTTGTAACGCCACCCTCGTCACTACTCACACTAGTCCAGCGCCGCACGCTTGTTCGATCCCTCGTCTGAGTGAAGCGCACGTCACGTTCCCTTCCAGGCATGAACCATTTAGGCTCCGGGCACGTCCTCATGAACAACCGGCAACCCAGCCGGTGGACGACCGACCTGACAGACAGCGCGAAACCGTAAGACACGTGAGAGACGTAATACGGCACATTCGCCGCCAACCGGCAGCAGACAGCCGCCTCGGAAAAAACTTCGAGGAAAAGCCACGAGCGGGAACGTTTTCGGCCTGGTTGGATGTTGACCCTGGTACGACAGCTCGTCGAGCTAGAGAAGAGGCGACGTGACTACTGTTCTGACCCCCGCGAGCCCCCTGACGGCCGCTGATCGCTGCGACCGCTGCGGCGCCCAGGCATACCTGCGCGTCGTCCTGTTGAGCGGCGGTGAACTGCTCTTCTGCGCCCACCACGGACGCAAGTTCGAGCCGGAACTCAAGAAGATCGCCGCTGAGATACAGGACGAGACGGAGCGGCTGACGGCCGTCCCTGAGACCAACGACGAGGATCGCTGACACCTCGCACCCACGACGAGCGATCCGGCGCACGCCAGGCCGGTGACCGGGCGGCCGACCCTGCCAACCCCAGGGTCGGCCGCCCGCTCGCGTTACACGGCCGCCCAGGTGCCTCCTCGGCGGTCCTTCGCTACGCCCGCACCCCCCACGCGGGCAACTCCCGTACGCTCAGCCACGCAGAGACACAGCCTGCGCGGCGCTTGAGACGCGCGTGTACACCCCGGGGTTCCCGGCCCGCCCGCAGCCGCTGCCCCACGACACCAGGCCGATGAGCCGGCCGCGCGCGACCAGCGGGCCGCCGCTGTCCCCCTGGCAGGCATCACGGCCGCCCTCGAGCTCCCCCGCGCACAGCATGGATGCGGCCGTGTACGTTCCGTCAGAACTGGCCGGGTAGGCGTCCCTGCACGTGGCGTCGGGCAGTACGCGCACGGGCGCGGCGCGCAAGGTCCGCGCGTAGTCGCCCGATCCCGAAGTGTCACCCCACCCGTAGACCGCCGCGCGCGTGCCGGGTTCGTACGCCCGGTCACCCGCGGCCGCCATGCGGATCACGTAGCCCTGCGGAAGCGGGCTGGACAGTGACAGCACCGCGAAGTCGCCGGAGTTCGAGGAACTGTCGTACTCCGGATTGACCGTCGCCTTGCGCACCGGAATCTCTTGGCCCTGCGTCGTTCCCAGATCGTCCCGGCCGGCGACCACCTTCAGATCACTCATCTCGCCCAGCCGTACTCCGAGGACTTCCTCGCCCAGGCAGTGCGCCGCGGTGAGGACCGTAGACCGCCCGACCACCACGCCTCCGCAGAACTGCCCCGAACGCGTACCCCCGAACCGGTCACGGCTGGCCAGCGCCACCACCCAAGGACTGTCGGCCGTCCGGACCGGGCTTCCCCCGATGACGACGCTGTCGGCCGCCGCAGGAGCCGTGGAGGCCAGCGGCAGGGCGGCCACCGGAGCGGCAAGGGCCAGCGCCGCCGTCAATGTTCGAGCGAAAGGACGAGGCATGCGATCTCCTCACTCTGGGTTCTCGTGAAACACCCACAGTGATCCAGTGCGCCACCCCCCGCACCCGCGCCACGCGCCTCCGCGGCAGGCGGCGTCGGCGTTCCGGCGGTCCGGCATTCCGGCGTCCGGCGTTCCGGCAGGACATCGGACACGAAGAAGACCCGAGGCCTCGCGTGAGGCCTCGGGTCTTCTTCATGGAGCGCTGGTGACTAGTCGAGGTAGTCGCGCAGGACCTGCGAACGCGACGGGTGGCGCAGCTTCGACATCGTCTTCGACTCGATCTGGCGGATGCGCTCACGCGTCACTCCGTAGACCTTGCCGATCTCGTCGAGGGTCTTCGGCTGGCCGTCCGTGAGACCGAAGCGCATGGAGACCACGCCCGCCTCACGCTCGGACAGGGTGTCGAGCACCGAGTGCAGCTGCTCCTGGAGGAGCGTGAAGCTGACCGCGTCGGCCGGAACGACCGCCTCGGAGTCCTCGATGAGGTCTCCGAACTCGCTGTCGCCGTCCTCACCCAGGGGGGTGTGGAGGGAGATCGGCTCACGGCCGTACTTCTGGACCTCGATGACCTTTTCGGGGGTCATGTCGAGTTCCTTGGCCAGCTCCTCCGGGGTGGGCTCGCGGCCCAGGTCCTGGAGCATCTGGCGCTGCACGCGCGCGAGCTTGTTGATGACCTCGACCATGTGCACCGGAATACGGATGGTGCGGGCCTGGTCGGCCATGGCGCGGGTGATCGCCTGACGGATCCACCAGGTGGCGTACGTGGAGAACTTGTAGCCCTTGGTGTAGTCGAACTTCTCGACCGCGCGGATCAGACCGAGGTTGCCCTCCTGGATGAGGTCCAGGAAGAGCATGCCGCGGCCGGTGTAGCGCTTGGCCAGGGAGACCACCAGACGGAGGTTGGCCTCCAGGAGGTGGTTCTTGGCGCGGCGCCCGTCCTCGGCGATGATCTCCAGCTCGCGCTTGAGCTTCGGGGCGAGCTTGTCGGCGTTGGCCAGCTTGTCCTCGGCGAACAGGCCGGCCTCGATGCGCTTGGCGAGCTCGACCTCCTGCTCGGCGTTGAGGAGCGGGACCTTGCCGATCTGCTTCAGGTAGTCCTTGACGGGGTCGGCGGTGGCACCGGCCGCGGCGACCTGCTGGGCCGGAGCGTCGTCCTCGTCCTCGTCGGACAGCACGAAGCCCTTGGCGCCCTCTTCCTCGGGGGCGTCCTCACCAGGCTTGCCCTTGGCGGGGGTCTCCTCGGTGGCCTCGTCGTCCAGGATCTCGTCGTCCTGCTTGGACGCACTCTTCTTTGCCGTCGCCTTCTTGGCGACGGCCTTCTTGGCGACGGCCTTCTTTGCCGTCGTCTTCTTGGCAGCGACCTTCTTCGCGGGCGCGTCCTCAGCTGCGACATCTGCGGCCGACGCCTCGGGGGCGGCGGTCGCGGTGGCCTGCTTCGCCGTGGCCGTCTTGGCCGCGACAGTCTTGGTCGCGGTGCGCTTGACCGGGCTCTTCGCTGCGACGCTCTTGCGGGGGCGTTTCGGCTCCGCGGCACTGACCATCAGCGTCACACCCTCTTCCTCGAGGATCTGGTTGAGGCTGCGCAGAACGTTCTTCCACTGAGTGGCCGGAATCTGGTCAGCTTCGAAGGCACGACGCACGTCATCGCCGGCGATCTGCCCATCAGCCTTTCCCCGCTCGATGAGCGCCATGACAGAGACGGATTCGGCGATCTCCGGCGGGAGCGTACGGGATGTGCTGGCCGACACGAACAACCTCTCGGAACGTTGGAAAACGGCTTCCGGCCCCGTCCATTGTGGACCAGGACCGACGACCGACGACTAGGGATGGGCCGACGGCGCAGGCGGGGCCGGGGAGCTACACAGCGCCGCGAACGACTGCTGTATTCCCTCCTCGGCTATCACCTCTTAGGTCATCGCGCTGCCCCGACGAGCGTTACGCCCAATCTACGTGGCCCGAGTCACACCTCGTAAGCGTTCAAAAGCGGCCAGATACGGTCAGAGGTGTTCAGACCTACGCCCTGACGGCCCTCCGGCCCGCAACGCCCGCGTCGCCGGGCCCCTGTCGGATCCCCGAGGAAGCCGCAGAAGCCCGGCGACGCCACCGCGCCAACGGAGTGATGAGGTCGGACCGCGAGGCGCATCAGCCGGCCGTACAAACGCGGACCCGGCCGTCAGTGCTCGCGGGGGGCGGGCACGACGCGCTCCCCCTCCGGGTGGACGGTGAGCAGCTGACGCATGGCGGCCTCGGCGCCGGGCCCGTCGCCCGTCCCGAGGGCGTCGACGATGCGCGAGTGGTGTACCAGGGACGCCTCGGTGGGGCGGTCGCAGCCGGTGATCGGGCCGCCGGAGACCTGGAGCGCGGCCGAGACGATGCCCGACAGGTGCTCCAGCATGCGGTTGCCCGCGAGCTGGATGAGCAGCGAGTGGAACTCCGCGTCGGCACGGGAGAAGGTGATCCCGTCGCCCTGGCTCAGGGCGTGGCCCATGATCTCGACCATGTCGGCGAGCCGCTGCTGCACCTCCTCGCGGCCGTGGCCCGCGGCCAGCCGGGCGGCGAGGGGCTCGATCGTCCAGCGCAGCTCGCTGAGTTCGCGTCGCTGATCGTCGCGCTGCGGCCCGAACGCGCGCCATTCGATGATGTCCGGGTCCAGGAGGTTCCAGTCGCTGACGGGGCGCACGCGCGTGCCGACATTGGGCCTGGCGCTGACCAGACCCTTCGCCTCCAGTACGCGCAGCGATTCCCGGACGACGGTGCGGGAGACCTCGAAGCGCTGGCCGATCTCCTCGGGCACCAGCGGGCGGTCGGCTCCCAGGTCTCCGGAGACGATCATCTGGCCGAGCTGCTGGACGAGTTGGCCGTGCAGCCCGCGGCCGCGACTGCCGGCGGTGCGTCGTCCCACGCGGCCGAGGTCGTGGTCGGGGCCGTCCCACGAGGGCGCGACGACGCGGTCGCCGGCCGGGGCCTCGGCGTAGGGGTAGCGGTCGAGTTCGCCCGGGCCGGCGAGGCCGGAGTCTGCGGAGCGGGCGGCGGTCATCATGGTGTGCGCAAGGGTACTCACGGAACCTTTGTCGGCGCGGCTCCCAAGTCCCTTGAGGTCTTTGGTGAAAAGCACACGAAAGGGTGATCGCTTACTGTGTCGCAATTGACGCCTTATCGGAAAGAAACGGGCGTTCTCCGTGGGAGTTGTGCGCAGCACGGGAAACGGAAGCGACGGACAGCTGTCGCTGTCATCGAGCTCTGCCGCGCATCCCCGTGAGCAGATACGCGCAGAGCAGAGCGGTCAGCGACAACGTCAGGGCACTGCCCACAGGTTGAGCCACCATGCGGACTCCGCCGGCCAGATAACGCTCGACACCGAACGGCCACTGCACCAGCGCGAGGTCGCGCAGTCTCCCTGGAAGCCCCGCTGCCGATCGCACAGACGGCCCCTCCAAGGCCCTTTGTACGAGCGGTACGACGACGATCGGCACCGCGAGAACCGCGGCGAGGCCGGCGGTCGTGGAGCGGAAGACTCCACCGGCGAGGACCCCCGCCCAGGCACAGCCGCACACCAGGGCGACCCAACTCGCGGTCAGCGAAAGCCAGTCGGAGGGAACTTTTGTGACCTCTTCGCCGTATACAAGGTGCAGGATCGCGGCGTCGGAGACCAGCACGAGCAGGCTCAGCAGGAGCGCGGTGGCGGCCGCGACGGTCAACTTGGCGCTGAGCAGCCCAAGGCGGCGGGGGACGGTGCCCCGGTCGGCGGCCAGGGCGGGGTGGCGGAATTCCTCACCGAAGGCGAGGGCGCCGAGCAGTCCGGCGCCAAGCGCCGCGGGCGGCAAGGGGAGTTCCTGAGGCCAGGCGGCCAGCAGGTGAGGCTGCGGCGTGTGACCGCTCCTGGCGAGGAAGACGCAGAGTACGGCGGAGACGGCGAGGACAGCGGCCGTGGTGAGGTAGCCGGTGCCCACACCGGTGGCACGACACAGTTCGTAGCGCAAGGGGCGCAGAGGGCTTCGGGCGGGGCGGATCGAGATGGGGGGTGGCAAGGGAGGTGGCGCCACGGGGGCCTGCTGGGTGGTGGCGGTGACTGGTTCTGTGGTGGCGAGCGGGATGAGTTTCTCGGCCTCGGCCCCGGTTTCGGCCTCGGTTTTGGTCTCGATCTCGGTCCCGGCCGCGGTCTCGGTTTCGGCCTCGGACACGGCCTCTGCTGCGGATACGCTCTCTGCCTGGGGCGAGGGCTCGGCTTCGGCTTGGGGTCCGGCTTCGGTCTCGGTCAGCATGTGGGTTGTCGTGGCTGACGTATCTGCCGCCGTGGCGGTGACGGCGGCCGTGGCAGCGGCGGCGATTCCCGGGGCGGGTGCGGGCGCGGGGCGGGGATCAGGAGCAGGACCGGACACAGCAGCCTCTGCCGCCGCGGGCCCCGCGTCCCCGATCTCGTCGGCGAGTTGGTGGACGAGGATTCCGTGGCGGAAAGCCGTCTCTCCGACGTCGGCACAGTTGCTGCCGTACACCGAGAGCCGGTTGCCGCCCTCCTTCACCACCTCGATGGAGCGTTGCCCGGCACGGGCCTCCTTGGACAGCAGCACGCCGAGCCGTGCCGCATGCGGGCTGCGCACCGCGACCCGGGGGCGCAGGCGTGTGCGGGCGAAGTCCCCGGCCTCCTGGTCGGCCACCAGCCGGCCCGCTTCCAGCGTCACGACGCGATCAGCGTTCCGCGCAGCCTCTTTGGGGTCGGCCGTGGAGAACAGGACGGTCCCGCCCTGGGCGGCGTGCGCGCGCAGGACCCTGTGCAGCCAGCCGCCCTCTCGTGCCGAGAGCCCGCCGGCGGGGTCGTCCAGGACAAGGGTGTGCGGATCGGCGAGCAGCGCGCAGGCGAGGCCCAGACGGCGGTCCATGCCGCGCGAGAGCGTACCGAGCCGCTGGTCTCGAAGGCTCACCAGACCTACGACTTCGAGTGCGTCGTCGGCACGCTGAGCGGGCACACCGGCGGCCGCGCACAGCATGCGCAGCTGACCGCGGACCGTGCGGCCGGGGTGCCCAGGAACCTCGCCCAGCAGGACCCCCACCTCGCGTGACGGATAGGTGATGCGGTGCAGCGGACGCCCTCTGAAGTAGGTGACTCCTCGGCCCTGTTGGAGTTCGAGCATGAGCCTCAGCGCCGTCGTCTTGCCGGCGCCCTGCGCGCCGAGCAGTGCCGTGACACGGCCTGTTCGCGCCTCGAAGGACACGTCGTCGACGGCAGGCGGCAGCTCCTGGCGGGGGTTGCTTGTCAGTCCGATGGCCTGGATCATCGCTTCTCTCGCGGGATGTGCGACCGCTCGACGGCCAGAGTTCGTCCGCCGGGTCGGGGACGGACGAACCCCGTGGGTACTTCAGCAAGATAACGCGATGTTTCCGGCATTTCGGTCAGGGCGTGAGCTGCGGGTGTCCATCACGCGCCCTGACCTACAGATGACCAGGGAGCGACCGGGGCGCGAGTCTCAGACCTCGGGGCGCAGCATCGGCGGGTTGAGCAGCGTGGCGCCGCCCGCACGGAAGAGCTGGGCGGGGCGGCCGCCCTGGCGAGTGGTCGTACCGCCCGTGGGGACGAGGAAGCCCGGCGTGCCGGTCACCTTGCGGTGGAAGTTGCGCGGGTCGAGCACGACGCCCCACACGGCCTCGTACACCCGGCGCAGCTCGCCGACGGTGAACTCGGGCGGGCAGAAGGCCGTCGCCAGCGAGGAGTACTCGATCTTCGAACGGGCCCGTTCCACGCCGTCCGCCAGGATCTGCGCGTGATCGAAGGCGAGCGGCGCGGCCTGCTCGTCCTCACGTCCGTATCCACCTTGGTTGAGCAGCGCCTCGACCGGCGCCCAGCGCGCGCTGTTCGCGTCACCGCCGGCCCGCGGGGCGGGGAGGTCGGGAGCGAGCGCGAGGTGGGCGACGCTGACGACCCTCATCCGCGGATCACGCTTGGGATCGCCGTACGTGGCCAACTGCTCCAGGTGCGCGCCGTTCGCCTGGGCCGGAGAGTCCGGATCGTGGGCGCACAGCCCCGTCTCCTCGACCAGCTCCCGCGCGGCGGCCGCCGACAGGTCCTCGTCGTCACGCACGAACCCGCCGGGCAGCGCCCAACGGCCCTGGAACGGCGACTCGCCCCGGCGCACGGCAAGCGCGCAGAGCGCATGACGACGCACGGTCAGCACGACCAGATCGACGGTGACAGCAAACGGCGGGAAGGCCGACGGGTCGTAGGGCGACATGCCGCGATCATAGTCGTCTGCCTGACGATAAACAGCTCCTCCGGCATCCGAACCCGGTTGGATTAACCGGCCCCCGCGTCAGGTTCAGGCCATACCCGCCGCAGGTGAGCCACACCGGTCACAGGTCCTTCCTTCGTCGGGCCACCAGCGCGGAACTGCCCTGCGTGCTCCGTGGGTCACACCCCCAGCTGCAGCCCTTCGGCCGCCTCCTCGACCATGGCGAGTCCGAGTCGGCTGACACGCACGGAGAACGGGGCGCCCGCGACGCGCAGCGCCATCAGCCCCAGCTCTCCCAGGGGCGCGCTGCGCACGGGGCTCAGCGTCACCGTGCCCGCCGGGGCGTCGGGCCGGATCCCGGCGAGCGCCGTGAGCAGCTGGACCCCGGCGGCCGCAGCCGTGGCCGCCGGGCGGCAGGCGGCAGGGTGCGGCAACGGAGCACCGCCCTCCGTGCGCTGCTCCCCCGCGTACATCTCAGGCAGCCGGTAGCCGAATGTCTCTGCCGCCGCCATCACCCCTCGCAGCAGGGCGCTCGCCTCCTTCTCGTAGCCCGCGGAGGCCAGACCCGCGACGGCGACCGCCGTCTCATGGACACGGACCGCGCCGCCACGATGTCCGAAGGGGTTGTACGCGGCTTCCTTGACGCCCAGGCTCCGCAGCCCCCACCCCGAGTCCATCGCGGGCCCGCCCAGCAGCCGGGCGAGCTGCTCCGTGCGCACCTTGTCCAGCAGGCCTGGCGCGAGCACGCCCGAACCGAGCAGCCCCGTGTCGAGGAGGTGCGCGGCTCCGCCGGTGAGCAGGGGAACGGGGCGGCCGTCTGCCAGGCGAGCCGCGGCGGGCCGGCCACCCGCCCGGTCCTCCACCCAGAAGTCCTCCCGGAAGGTGCCCCTCAGCCGCTCCGCCCACTGCAACAGGTCGGCACCGCCCGGGCGGCCGTGCGCGTCGAGCAGGTCGGCCCCGAGCAGCGCGGCCCTGTGGGCATGGGCCTGGGTCTCGCAGCGCGCCGGCCCGCCCGGGTACGGGTCCGGCAGGCGCCCCCTGTCGCCCGCCGCGGAAAGCAGCCACCGCAGGCAGCGCTCGGCCGCCGGCAACAGCTCCTCCGTCTCCTGAGCCGACAAGCCCCAACGCCATGCCTCCGCCAACAACACCGGAAAGAGCAGCGTCGCCTCGACCCCCGTGCACCCGGGCGGCAGATGCGGTCCCGCGTTCCGCAACGGCCCGGGGATCATGCCCGCCCGCGGACCCTTCCCCGCGAGTTGGCGGCGGGCCAGCGTACGCAGTGTCCCCAGGGCGATCCGGGTGCCGAGCGGCAGGGCCATCCGGGCGGCTGCGAGCGCCTCGGCCGGTGCGAGACCGCAGCGCCATGGCGCCCCCGCGGCCAGATGGACGTCGGCCGGGTGCTCCGGGTCCCGCAGCAGCAGCGCCTGGAGATCCTCCACGGATCGCTCCAGCAGGGTGCGGGCCCTGGGGTCGTCGCCCGCGGCCCGCGCCGTGGCGAGGGAACGCGACATCCCGTGCCCGACCGACCTCACGGGGCCCGCACCCTCCGGCCGCACGCGCAGCTCCAGGCTCCAGGTGCCGCCCGGCGCCAGCTCCACCTCCCAGCGCAGCAGCCCGGCCGAAGCCAGCGCGTCCGCGGGCGCCGGGTGTGCGGCGACCACACAGGTGCCGACCGGCGAGGTCCATCGCATGCCGGAGTCGTGGACCGTGGGGGACAGTTCCGGACCGGTGTTTCCGGAGGCGACCGCTCCGAGCTCCGCCAGATCCGTGCCGAGCGACAGCTCCACGGGCAGCCGCAGGTGCCGGCCAGAGGCACTGCGCAGCAGGATCCTCTCCGTCCCGTCCGCGTACCGGGTCCGCTCGACGACCACGTCCGGATCCGGGCCGCCGTCCGCGGAGGGACGCAGCGTCGCCATGAAACGGGCATGGTCGGCCGAGAGCATCCGCGCCTGTACGGCGACCGGCTCGCGCCCCGCCACTCGTAGCTGGCAGCGGGACAGCAGCCTGCGTCCGGCGCGGTAGAACCCCTCGAGGCCGCGGCCGGTCAACTGCCCTTGGTCCGTGGAGATCGCGAGAGCGGGCATGGCGACACAGATCAGCGTGGCGTGCGCGGGCGGCAGTTGTGCGAGTCGACGTGGCGTGTGAACCTGCGTGAGTCCGCCGGGAGAGAGCGGCGAGCCCGGCGCGGGCTTGTGGGCACCGTCTCTGCCGGAGAGGGGGGAGGGGGCGGGCAGGGGCATGAGGTGGCCTCTTCTGCGGTGTCCGCGCTACGGGAAGTCGGAGGTCGTACGGCGGACCGGCCCGGGTACAGGTACCGCCACTCAGGTGAACGGGCCTGCCCCGCACCAAGTCACGCCTACCGGGCGGGAAGCCATCCGCCCGGCCCTGGCCTCCCCCGTTCGGCATCACGGGCGGCAGCCGTCCGACACCCGGCTCCTGGTGCCGATCCCCCGCGTTCACGTGTCGTTCCTCGCTGCGCCACGGATGGTGCGGCGGCGGTTCTGTGGCCCTGTGGTGGGCCTGTCGGTGACTCGTGAACCAGCGCCGCCCTTCGGGCGTGCGGGGCGGCGGCGCCGCGGAGCGACACCCACCGGCTCACCCGGTGACTTGGAGGGCTCCGGGGAGTCGGAGGGCTTCGAGGGCTCCGAGGAGAGTGGCAGTTCGGTCTGCACGCCCGTGGCGCCACGGTCGGGGCTCTCCCTGCGCAAGCAGCGGCGGATCGGTTCGGGGTCCAGATCTCCGGTGCAGGCATGGTGCAGAAGTTGCGCGAAGGTGTAACTCGGATCGGCGCACAGCGCCATGTCCAGGGCTTCCTGGCCCTCCGTGGTGTCGCCCAGGGACCATGCGACCCAGCCGGCGAGCGACAGTGGCGCCGCCGCGTGCTCCCCGTAGGCGCCGACGCAGCGACGGGCCAGGGCCCTCCAGAGACGAAGCGCCGATGCCGCGACGTCGCCTTCCATCCATGCCGCGGCCCGATCGCGCGTCGTACGGTCCTGGAGGCCGAGGATCAGCGCCGCGGCCTCGTCGTGCGCGAGGAGATCGTCGTCCCGGAGGTCCGCCGCAAGCCTGTCGCTGACCGTCGGCGCGGCAACCATCCGCGCCATGATCCTGCGGGCCAGGTCAAGCGTGTCAGCGGCGACCTCGGCATGTCCGTCCTCCTCCAGGATCCGGCGCACGAGCGCCATGCCCGCCGCGTCGAGTGCGGCTTCCTGGCCGGCTGCGGCGGCGGATTCCCAGGGAGTGAGACGCGCCCTCATTTCCCGGGTGGTGACGCCTACTTGGACGCCGGCGTAGGCCGTCGCCGCAGCCAGAACCGAAGTGCCGGGACGCGGCAAAGGCACGCCCTCCGGCGGGCAGCACTGCTTGTTCGGACAGCAGTAGGTCCAGAAGGTGCCCGCCGAGATGCACACGACCTCGAACACGGGGACATCAAGCCTTCCGCAGGCGGTGCGGAGCACCTGCGCCAGCGGTCGCAGGCGCTCCATGACCGTGCGGCCGGTGTCGGTGCCGACCGGTTCCGCGCACAGGAAGGCCACGATTCCGTCGGGCCGGGCGCCGCGCCGCTCACAGCCGCCCACCAGGCATTGGGCGAGCTGCTCCGCGATGGGCGGCCAGTCCTCCTCTCGCCGGGGAATACCGAGGCGCACCCGACCGCCGAACCGCCCCCGCTCACCGTGCAGGGCGATGAGGACGACACTCTCCTCAGGCCTGAACCCGAGCAAGTACGGGAGGGCGTCGGCGAGTTCAGCCGGGGTGCGCAGGGTGACCAGCGTCTCGTCGATGGAGCCGGTGGGTTCGATGGGGCCTGCGTGACTGGCAGGATCGTTGGGATCGACGGGACCGGCATGACCAGCGGGATCAGTGAGATCGATGGGATCGGTGGGGTCGATGGGACCGAGGGAGGCAGTCGGCTCAGTCGAGTCGATGGAGTTGGTCGAGTCGATCGGGTCGTTTTGTTCGCTGTGGTTCGTCATGCGCCGACTCTCCCGCGGATCACCAGGTTCCGGTTGGGCCTGTGGATAAGAACGGTCATGGGCACGCCAAGAGTTATCCACAGCTCGGCGGACCCGTTCGCCTAATGTCAGACCCATCGGGTTGCATGGGGGCATGAGCAACGAAGATCTACGCACGGCGGCTGATGCTGTACTCGCCCGCCTCGTCGGCGGCCCCGCGCCCGCAAGCGGCGAGGCGCCTCCGTCAGACGGTCCGCGACTGCGCGAGGACCAGTGGCGCGCGATCGAAGCGCTCGTCGCCGACAAGCGACGGGCACTGGTCGTGCAGCGCACGGGCTGGGGAAAGTCCGCCGTGTACTTCGTCGCGACCGCACTGCTGCGGGAGCGGGGCAGCGGCCCCACCGTGATCGTCTCCCCGCTGCTCGCCCTCATGCGCAACCAGGTGGAGTCGGCGGCGCGAGCCGGTATCCGCGCCCGCACGATCAACTCCTCCAACACCGAGGAGTGGGAGACGATCCAGGCCGAGGTGGCCTCCGGCGATGTGGACGTCCTCCTCGTCAGCCCGGAGCGGCTGAACAACCCGGACTTCCGCGATCAGGTCCTGCCCAAGCTCGCCGCGGCAACTGGACTGCTCGTGGTCGACGAGGCGCACTGCATCTCGGACTGGGGCCACGACTTCCGGCCCGACTACCGACGGTTGCGCACGATGCTCGCCGACCTGCCACCGGGCGTCCCCGTCCTCGCGACCACCGCGACGGCCAACGCGCGTGTGACAGCGGACGTGGCCGAACAGCTGGGCACCGGCGGCAGCTCGGACGCGCTCGTGCTGCGCGGCGCCCTGGACCGCGAGAGCCTGAGCCTGAGCGTCCTCCAACTTCCCAACGCAGCACACCGGTTGGCCTGGCTCGCCGATCACCTGGACGAGCTGCCGGGCTCAGGGATCATCTATACGCTCACCGTCGCCGCCGCCGAGGAGATCACCACTTTCCTGCGGCAGTGCGGGCATACGGTCACCTCCTACACCGGAAAGACGGAGAACGCGGACCGTCAGCAGGCCGAGGAGGATCTGCTCGCCAACCGTGTGAAGGCGCTGGTCGCCACCTCCGCGCTGGGGATGGGCTTCGACAAGCCGGACCTCGGTTTCGTGGTGCATCTCGGCTCTCCGTCCTCCCCGATCGCGTACTACCAGCAGGTCGGTCGCGCGGGCCGCGGTGTCGATCACGCGGAGGTGCTGCTCCTTCCGGGCAAGGAGGACGAGGCGATCTGGAACTACTTCGCTTCGCTCGCCTTCCCGCCCGAGGAACAGGTCCGGCGCACGCTGGACGTGCTGGCGCAGGCGGGCAGGCCACTGTCGTTGCCCGCCCTGGAGCCGTTGGTCGAGCTGCGCCGGTCGCGTCTGGAGACGATGCTCAAGGTCCTCGACGTGGACGGCGCGGTCCGGCGCGTCAAGGGTGGCTGGACCTCCACGGGCATGCCCTGGGCGTACGACGCCGAGCGGTATGCCTGGGTCGCCAAGCAGCGGCAGACGGAACAGCAGGCGATGCGTGATTACGCCTCGACATCCGGCTGCCGGATGGAGTTCTTGCGACGGCAGCTCGACGATGAGGCAGCCGCCCCCTGTGGCCGCTGCGACAACTGCGCGGGAGCGCGCTTCACCGACGTCGTTTCGTCCGGGGCGCTCGACACGGCAAAGGGTGAGCTGATCCGCGCGGGCGTTGATGTGGAGCCCCGGAGGATGTGGCCGACCGGGCTCGCCGCGATCGGTGTCGACCTGAAGGGACGTATCCCCGCCGGGGAGCAGGCCTCGCAGGGCAGGGCTCTGGGCCGCCTCTCGGACATCGGCTGGGGCAACCGGCTCCGGCCGATGCTCTCGCCTCAGGCCCCTGACGGGCCGGTGCCCGACGATGTGGCGAACGCGGTGGTCGGCGTCCTCACCGACTGGGCGAAGGGCCCTGGTGGCTGGGCATCGGGCAGTGCCGACGCCCAGCCGCGACCGGCGGGCGTCGTGACCATGTGCTCGCACAGCAGGCCTCAACTGATCCAGTCGCTGGGTGCCCGGATCGCGGAGATCGGCCGCCTTCCACTCCTGGGCTCCATCGAGTACGCCGCCGGAGCCGATTCGGCGCACGTACCGAGGAGTAACAGCGCACAGCGTCTGCGCGCCCTCGACGGGACGCTGACCGTGTCCCCCGAGCTCGCCGCGGCGCTCCGGGAAGCGGGCGGCCCCGTGCTGCTCGTCGACGATCTGACGGACAGTGGCTGGACCTTGGCGGTGGCCGCGCGCATGCTCCGACGAGCCGGAGCGAAGGGGGTGTTGCCGCTGGTCCTGGCTGTACAGGGCTGACGCAAGCGTCAATGCGGGGCGCCCTGGGCAAGGATATAGAAGGCGCATCACCCGATACCGGTCGGCGGCTCCAATTGCTCGTTGCCGCAAGGCGGTCCGACGGGAAGAATTGGTATCGCTCCCCGCGCGGCTCCCCGTGGCCCGGCAGCACTGTGCCACGGTGCGCTCCCCCCAGCCCGACCCCGCCCTCTGGGCGCGTAGCCGAAGGGAGGACCGTGACCTTCGGATTCGCTCCGTCCGCTGCGGCATCGATGTCGGATTTTTCGACGTCGGCTGAGATGTCCGCCGACTCCACCAACCGACTGACCCGGATGCTGGAGCCCGCGGAGTGGTCAGCCGCGGGAATTCCCCTGCTGCGCAACCCCCGTGAGGTCGTCAGCGGTCTGCATGCCCGGCATCGTCCGATGCCCGCGACAGCCGTCGTCGCCGTTCTGGACCCGGAGGAACGGATCAGGGCGAGCGCCTCGTTCACTCGTCGGCCGAGCGCGGCGGACGGCTGGGTCTTTCGTAACGCCCTGCTCGCGCAGTTGCGCCGGATCATCCCGCACGATCTGCGGCGCCGCACACCGGTGCGTACGGCCGTTCTGCTCTACTGCCGCGAAGGCGACGCGCGCTGGACGCAGGAGGACGGGGCGTGGATGTGGGGGCTGCGGGACGCCTGCACGCTGCACGGGCTGCGTTGCGGCGCCTACATCACGCTGACGCGTGACGGCTGGCAGGTGCTCGGCGAGGGGCGCGGCGGCCGTCGGCCAAGCTCCGGCTCGCAGCCCGAGACCTTCGCCGACACCGATCCGCCGCCGCCACGCACGGGCGGCGCCGCCTCCGACGTCCTGCGCCGAGCGGCGGCACGCTGAGGCGTCCGCCGCGCCACCCGCCGGGAGACGGGCACGGGCGCGGGCCGACGACGTGCGCCCGCTGTCCGCGTCGCGCGATACGCGGCGCGCACAGCTCGAGGCTCACTCGGCCATGCCACGGAAACCGGCCGCACCACGCCGCGACTCCGTCCGCCCGACCGCGTAAGTCAGGTAGTCGAAGCCGAGGCGCGGATGTCGGACAGCGAGCGTCAGACGCCCGCGCCCAGCATCGCGTTGATGCGCTGCGGGTCACCGCAGACGATCAGCAGGGTTCCGGCCCTGGCGAGCGCCGTCGGCAGCGCGCCGACCGCGATCTCCTCGCTGCCGCCATTGATGGCGACGACGACCACGGGGCGGGACACGGCACGGTCCAGGGCGGCGGCGTCGGCGTAGAAGACGTCGTCACCCGCGTCGTGCTGAGCCCAGTAGGAGGCCTCGCCGAACGACAGCTCGTGCGTGGCCCACGGGTGCGGGTCGCCGGTGGTGATCACCAGCACCTCACCCGGAGCGCGGCCCGAGTCGAGCAGCAGGTCAACGGCTTCCTCGGCGGCGTCGAGCGCCCCCTCGACGGGAGCCGGGATCAGCTGGATCTGCGGAACCGAAGCACCGGCGTCCGTGGCGGCGCCCGTGGGGACACGGGCGGGAGCGGCAGACGATCCGGAAACGGCCGGGGCCGACGGCCCGGGCTTGGCGGCCGGCTCATGCGACGTGCGCTGCGCCGGCGGCGTCGGCCGGGCGGGGCCCGGTCGGCCAGGACGCGGCGCGGCCGCGGGACGCGGGCCGGGTACGGGACGGGGGGTCGGCGTGATGCGGCCACTGGCCGGGGTCACGCGGGGACCCTGGGCACTCTCGTGAATCTGAGGCTCCTCGGGACTGAGAGGCATGCGTTGTTATTTATCAAACGCCGGTGCGAGTGGCACCGGCGGGTGGCACTTGAGTGCGATGGAACTGCCGAAAGCGTCAGAAGTCGAAGCCGAGCTGGCCCTCGATTTCCGGAACGCTTCCATCCGCCCAGCTGCGGGCCTTCTTGAGGTGCCGCCACTGGGGCAGCGCATCAAGATACGCCCACGACATCCGGTGGTACGGGGTGGGCCCCCGCTCCGCCAGCGCGGCCTTGTGCACCGGCGACGGATAGCCGGCGTTGGCCGCAAAACCGAAGTCTGCATGTTCGATACCCAGTTCGGCCATCATTTTGTCGCGCCGAACCTTCGCGATCACCGACGCCGCGGCGACTGCCACACAGGACTGGTCGCCCTTGATCACCGTACGAACCTGCCAGGGAACCCCGAGATAGTCGTGCTTCCCGTCGAGGATCACCGCTTCAGGACGCACCGGAAGCGCCTCCAGGGCGCGCACCGCGGCGAGCCGCAGCGCGGCGGTCATCCCCATGTCGTCGATCTCCTCGGGCGAGGAGTGCCCCAGGGCATAGGCCGTGACCCAGCTCTCCAGCTCCCCGGCGAGCGTGGTGCGCCGCTTGGGAGTGATGAGCTTGGAATCGGTGAGCCCTTCGGGCGGCCTGCGCAGTCCCGTGATCGCCGCACATACGGTGACCGGGCCCGCCCACGCGCCGCGCCCGACTTCGTCGACTCCGGCAACGATCTTCGCTCCGGTGGTAGCGCGAAGGGAGCGCTCGACGGTGTGGGTGGGTGGTTCGTACGGCATGGCGCCTGACAGCGTACGCCGCCGCATGCCACCAGCGACACCCAGGTCTACCGACGAAGCAGCGGAACCATGACCTGATCGATCAGCTCGGCGAATTCCTCGTCTCCCCATTCGCTCCCGCACACCTTGGACCGATACATCATCATCGCCGGGATGACATCGCATACGAAAGAGTTCGTGGCCTCGGCGCGAACCTCTCCGCGCTCGACTCCGCGGCGTACGACCTCTCGGATCAGTTCCACGCTCGGCCCGATGACCCCGTCGAAGATCACGCCATGAAACCGCTCGGCCGTCACGGAGTCACACTCGTGAAGCACGGCACGGAGGGCGAACCCGGGCCGCGAGAACATCGCCTCACGCATCTGCCTGCACAGCTGGACGAGGTCTTCCCTGACCCCTCCGCAGTCCGGTGCGGAGTCGAGTTTCGGAAGCCCGGCCTGCAGCGCGTCCACGACGAGGTCCTCCTTGGAGGGCCAGCGGCGATAGACGGCGGCCTTGCCGGTCTGCGCGCCCGCGGCCACACCTTCCATGGTCAGCCCGGCCCAGCCGACGGTGCTGAGCTGTTCGAGCGTGGCCTCGAGGATCGCCCGCTCAAGGACGGGGCCCCGGCGGCGCAGGGAGGCCGTTTGAGCGGCAGCGGCGCTCCAGCGCGAAGTAACCATCGATATCTCTCCGTTGGAGTACGAGGCAGTGTCAGTGAACGGTTGCGTTCACTGATGGGGAGTCACTACCGTTGACGGGCCAGTGAACGGGGGCGTTCACTAACGCACTTGTGGGGGACCCATAGTGACAACCTCTCAGTTAGCTCAGAATCGGAAGCCCGGTGCCGCCCGCCGAGAAGGCCGGCCCGGTATCGCCCTGACCGTCATCGCGGCCTGCCAACTCATGGTGGTCCTCGACGCGACGATTGTGAACATCGCGCTCCCGCACATCCAGGACGCGCTCAAATTCTCCACCACGGACCTCACTTGGGTCGTCAGCGCGTACACCCTCACCTTCGGTGGCCTGCTGCTTCTCGGTGGCCGGGCCGGTGACATCCTCGGCCGACGACGGGTCTTCATGACCGGCATCCTGCTCTTCACCCTCGCCTCGCTCCTGGGTGGATTCGCGCAGGAGCCCTGGCAGTTGCTGGCGGCGCGCGCCCTGCAGGGCGTAGGTGGCGCGATCGCGTCGCCCACCTCCCTGGCCCTCATCACCACGACGTTCCCCGAAGGCCCTGAGCGGAACCGCGCGTTCGGCGTTTTCGCGGCCGTCTCCGCGGGCGGCGGCGCCATCGGCCTGCTGGCCGGCGGCATGCTCACGGAGTGGCTCGACTGGCGCTGGGTGCTGTTCGTGAACGTACCCATCGGCATCCTGATCGCCTTCCTCACCCCGCTCTACATCAGCGAGTCCGAGCGCCATCCGGGCCGTTTCGACATCGCGGGCGCCCTCACGTCGACCCTCGGCATGGCCTCCCTGGTCTACGGATTCATCCGGGCGTCCGAGGAAGGCTGGAGCGACAGCCTCACCATGGGGTCGTTCGGCGCGGCGGTCGTGCTGCTCCTCGCCTTCGCCCTGATCGAGAGCCGGGCGAAGGAACCGATCACTCCACTGAAGATGTTCGCCGACCGCAACCGCTCCGGCTCGTACGTGATCATGCTGAGCCTGGCCGCGGCGATGTTCGGCATGTTCTTCTTCATCGTGCTCTTCGTCCAGAACGTACTGGACTACACACCGATCGAGGCGGGCCTCGCCTTCCTGCCGGTCACGGTCGCGATCGTGGCGGGCGCGGGCATCTCCCAGCGGCTGCTCCCGGCCCTCGGCCCCAAGCCGTTCATGGTGACCGGCTCTGCGCTCGTCGCCCTCGGTCTCGGCTGGCAGACCCTCATCAGCCCGGACAGTTCGTACGTCGGCGGAGTGCTCGGACCGATGCTCCTGTTCGGCTTCGGTATGGGTCTGAACTTCGTGACCCTGACATTGACAGCTGTCTCCGGAGTGGCCCAACACGAGGCGGGCGCCGCCTCAGGGCTGCTCAACGCGACGCAGCAGGTGGGCGGTTCGCTCGGCCTGTCCATCCTGACCACGGTGTTCGGCACGGCGAGCCGGGACGAGGGCAAGGAACAGATGGCGGACTTCATGGCGAACGCTTCGCCGGAGCAGAAGGCCGCCTTCGCCAAGACGGGCGAGCTGCCGGCGCCCTGGGGGCACGAAGTACTGGCCGAGGGGATCTCGACGGCCTTCCTCCCGGCCGTCGCCATGGCCCTGCTCGCCCTGGTCATCGCGCTGGTGGTGGTCCGGGTGCGCAAGAGCGACATGGAGGCGTTGTCCGGCACGGCGAGCGCGGCGGGTCCAGCGGGAGGCTGACAGAGGCGCGGGGCGTGCACCACGGTGCGTACACACGGTGCTGCACGCGCACGTGCCGGGTCGTTCACGGCCGCGAGAGAGCGACCCGGCGCTCGCCGCCGGAGACGACCACAGCCACGCTCCGGCCGCCATGGACGACCGCCGCCACGCTCCCGCCGCCCAGGCGAGCTTGGCGCCTTGCCCAACCGCCACTCAGCGGTACGAGGCCCCCTGGCCGACACTTGTGCAGTCCGTCGAGGGATCAGCGGGCGGCCGGTCCTCAAGGATCTCCCTGGCCCGCGCCTCCCCCAGGCTGGTGGCGTACCAGGGGCCCCGTTCGGAGCCGAGGCCCGTCTCGATGCCCTCAAGGACGCAGGACCGCAGCGGCTCCGGCAGCCCGTCGAGGGCCGGAGCCGCATCGGCGGACAGCCCCCGCGCGTACTCCAGATCGAACTTCCCGGTGTCTTCGTAGCGCTGCACATTGCGCTCCGCGATGAGTCCGTCGGGCGAGAGGAGCCCGAAGGCCAGCACACCGGCCGCCGCGCTCGCGGCGACGGCGCGCGGCAACCAACGCGCGCCCCACACGCCGGCCGCCATGATCAGCACGATGATCAGGCCGAGCCAGAGCTCCACGGCCACGACCGACACCCTCAGCCTCGTCAGGCCGTACGCCTCGACGTACATGTCCATGCGCCGCACCGCCGACGCGACGACGATGAGCGTGAGGGCACAGAGCGTGCCGAGCACGGCCCGCACCAGACCTCGGTCGCGCGCTCCACCCCGCGGCGCCCACCGCAGGGCGAGGACGATGACGACCAGGGTGAGCAGCGTGGCGAGCAGCAGTTGCCAGAAGCCCTGGCGGGCATAGGCGGCGTACGAGAGGTCGGTTTTCTCGAGGACCGCGTCGTAGCCGCCGAAGAGCACGGCCAACTGCACGACGTTGAACGCCGCGAACAGCAGGTTCAGGACGATCAGCGGCAGCGCCCACTCGACGCTGCCCCTCTCCCGGCCAGGACCTACGACGAGCCGGTCCCACCGCACGGGCGCGGCGGCGGTGCGCGCGGCAGCGAGCGCCCCGACGACACCGACCGCGAAGAGCAGCAAGCGCCACGGCCCGTCGGCAACGGAGGCGTCGGGCATCAGATCGCCCAGCAGCCCCGCGAAGGCGGCGTCGGCGCCGGCGAACAGCGCGCCGAAGACCAGGAGCAGCACGGCGGTCACCGCGACCGCCCGCAGCACGGGACCGCTCCTGGACCCGCTCGCACGGCTCCGCACCCCGCGCCAGCCCCAGCCGAGGCCGGAGAGCGCCGCTTCGAAGAGGCCGGCCGGGCCGAGCAGCACGCCTGGCCAGGTACGGCAGCCGTGCAGCGCGAGCGAGCCGAGCCCGACGGCGCTGAGGATGGCGAGGAACGAGGGCCACCCCGCGTCACGCAGAGCGGGCACGGCAAGCAGGGCAAGGCCACCGATCGCCCAGGTCAGCGTCCATGGGCGTGGCCTGCGACCCGCTTGCTCAGCGGCGAAGTACGCGGCGAGCGCGGCGGGCACGGCGACGATCAGCAGGTTGATCGCGAGGCCGTCGCCGAGCAGCAGCATGCTCAGCAGGCCGGTCGCGAGCACCGCGCCGAGCGTGCCCGTGCGGACGGGCGCGGGCGGCTCGGCCCGCAGGTCGGCGAGCAACGGCTCGTGCTTGTACGCGCCCTGCGGGTACGCCCAGTCGGTGCGAGGCCCTGGGGCGCCCGCCACGGCCCGCGGCCGGGGCACGGCGTCCTGGGGCTCCTCAGGCGCCTCGCCCTGGCTGTCACGGTCCTTGACCGCTCGCGGGGTCCTCGGCGGCTCTGCTGCTCCCCTTGGCGGCTCTTCTGCCGATCCTCTTGCCGAACGCGCTGGTGGTTCTTCCACGTCTGATGGTTCAGGCGTGGACGGTGTATCGGACACGGGGTCCCCTCCCGGCCGGCCCGCACGTGCAGCAGACGGCACGCACGCGTGGCGGGGCCGCCGGGCGACCGGCATCTCGTCAAGGCGACACGAGTCATGATCAACTCGCGGCCTGCCGGAAAGAGTAGCCGCGTGGCCGACGGCGGCCCCCGCGTCGGCCACGCTGTGGCATGACCGTGACAGTCGCACCGGAACGGACAGTCACACCGAAGCCCCTGGAGGCCCTGGACTCAGCCCGCCGGGACCGGCACCCAGCCGGGCAAGGCCTCGGTCCGCTCCCGCCAGGCGTCGGAGGGTGCCCCGCCCTCGCCGGCAGCGACCACTCCGCCCACGATGGCGCAGGTCGTGTCCATGTCGCCGCCGACTTGGGCAGTGGACCAGATGGCCTGCTCGTAGGCGCCCAGGCCACGGGCTGCCGACCACAGCGCGAACGGCACCGTGTCATGCGCCGTCGTGCGGCGACCGCAGCCGAGGACCGCCGCGACCGTCGCCGCGTCTCCGTAGTCGAGCATGTCCCGCGCGCGACGGAGCCCCGCCCCCACGGCACTGCGGGGCACCAGGTCGATCACGCCGTCGAGCAGCGCCTTCGGTGCGGGCGGGCCTGCGGGGTCGGCCGCGAGCGCCGCGGCGGCGGCGACCGCCATGGCTCCCACGACCGCCTCACGGTGCTGGTGCGTGGGGTACGCGGAGATCTCCGCCTGGTGCGTCGCCTGCTCCGGATCGTCCGCGTACCAGGCGCCGAGCGGGGCGATCCGCATGGCCGCCCCGTTGCCCCAGGAGCCCTGCCCCTTGAACAGCGCGGAGGCCAGCTCCCGCCAGTCTCCGCCCTCCCGGACCTGCCTGAGCAGTCGGTTCACTGCCGGGCCGTAGCCGCGGTCGAAGTCGTGGTGTTCGGCGAAGGACAGGGCCAGGGCGTCCTGGTCGATCCGGTCGTGGCGGATCAGGACCGCGAGTACGGAACAGGCCATCTCGGTGTCGTCGGTCCACTGCCAGGGGCCTGGGGGCGCTTCACGGCGCTTCAGCAGGGGGTAGTTCGCGGGCACGAAGAACTGAGAGCCCAGCGCGTCCCCCACCGCCAGTCCGCGCAGGCTGGCCACAGCGCGGGCCAGGCGCCGGTCGGGAGAGGAGTCAGCGGTCATCGCTCTGCCACTCTATCCGGTGACGCCGTACGGCTCGGGTTCACGCCAGCGTTCGAACGGCCGGTCCAGTGTGTATTTGCCGTCATTGCCGAGCACCAGGGTCCGCATCTCGCCGTTCCCGGGGTTGGACAGCGACTCGAACTCCGCCACCGACCAGTGGAACCAGCGCATACAGAACAGCCGCATGGTCAGGCCGTGAGTGACAAGGAGGACGTTGGGCGGATGGTCCGGGGCCTCGAAGCTCCGGTAGAGGCTCTCCAGGAACGCACCCACCCTGTCGTACACGTCGGCCCCCGACTCGCCCTGGGCGAAGCGGTAGAAGAAGTGCCCGTACGCGTCGCGGTACGCCTTCTGCAGCTTGACGTCGTCCCTGTCCTGCCAGTTCCCCCAGTCCTGCTCCCGCAGCCGCGGCTCCTCGCGGATGCGCACAAGATCGGGATCGAGCCGCAGGGCCCGGAAGGTCTCGTGGGTGCGGCGGTAGGGCGAGACGTACACACTCACCCGCTCCCGGCCGACGGCCTCCCGTAGCTGCCGGCCCGTCTCGTCCGCCTGGCGCCAGCCCTTCTCGGTGAGCGCCAGCGCGTGATCTGGTTCGCGTTCGTACACGGTGTCGTCGGCGTTTCCGGCCGACTCGCCGTGCCGGACAAGGAAGATGCGCTGCGGACGTGCCATACGGAAACCCTAGATCGGCCCCTCTCCGGCGGCCCAACCGGTCGGCCGTTGGGGCGCCATCCGGCGTACGTGGCGACCGCCGATCGCACCTCGGCGTGCCAGGTCACCTCCCGCGGGACGTCACACCGTCCACGACGGCTCCAGTTCCACGATGTCACCGGCCAGCGCCGCGACATCGGCCTCCGTCTGGGCCCGCAGCGACAGGCGCTCCACGCGCTCCCTGCGGTACTTGCCGTGCTCGGCGGCCGAGAGCCACATCGACAGGACGAGGAACTCGTGCCCGGGCGCCTGGCCGAAGAGCCCGCGCACCATCCCCGGAGAGCCCGCCATCGCCGGGTTCCAGACCTTCTCCTGCATGAGCGCGAAGTGCTCCACCCGCGCCTCACGGACGCGGCAGTGCGCCACTCGCACCACGTCCGCGTCCGTGAAGCGCGGTTCGAAGCCCGTCTTCACGTCGAAACGGTGGTCGAAGAGCTTGATCTGGATGTCCTTGAAGGTGCCCGACTGCGTGGCGGCGAGCCGGTCATGGGAGCGCGCCATGAAGGAGTCGTAGAAGGCCCGGCTCTCCCAGAAGCCGAAGACGTGCGCCACGCCTGGCCGCTCCCGACTCCACCCCCCGCCCTGTCCCCGGAACCCCGGCTCCCCCAGAAGCCCCGCCCACTTCCGCTGTCCCCGCTCGAACCCCCGTCGGTCCACCACGGTGCAGCGAATCCACTTGACCAGCACCGCGCCATCGTACGGCGCGGAGCGTGGCCCGGGTCACGCTCCGGCGCAGTGCGCCCGGTTCACCTCGGCGCGATCATCGGTGTTCAGTTCAATACCGAACCCACGGTCGAGGACATCCCCCAATTCCTCGGCGCATACGTCACGTTCGTCCGATGTGCCGTCCGGCTGTGTCGCCGCGAGACGCTCGCCGACCAAGGCGCGCCGGGGGTGGGCCCGTGTCAGCCTCAACACCCGTACTGACCAGGAAACTTCAGTGATGTCAGTCATACGTCGTAGCGTGTCCGTAGGACATGCCGTCCGGACATGTCTGGTGCGGCAGCGTCAGCCGGGACGAAGAAGAGGGGGAGCTCCGTGAGCAGTGTCAGCAAGGGGATCAAGAAGGTCGAGGTGGGGCTCAAATGGGACCCGAGCCCTGTCGGTGCGCCTTCGCATGATCTCGACATCATCGCCGCGACCTACGCAGCGGACGCTCCGTACGACAGCCCGGTCTATCTGGTGCACTTCGACAGCCGCGCCCCCGACGGGACGATCACCCTCAACAGGGACAGCAAGACGGGCCAGGGCTTCGGCTTCGACGAGGTCATGACCCTGGAGCTCGACCGCCTCGCGGCCAGGTACGCGCGCGTGGTGGTCGGTGTGGCCATACAGCCTCACGAGGAACCGAAGGCGTTCGGCGACATCCCGAACACCTCGGTGCGCATCCGGGAGGGGTACACCGACCTGGCGCAGAGCGACCTCTCCGCGGTCTCCGGGTACACGGCCGCGACCATCGCCGAGTTCAACCGGGACGAGTCAGGCGCATGGTCCTTCCGCGAGATGATCCGCGGTTTCGACGCCGACCCGACGTCCTTCGCCGCGGTGATGGGCACCGAGATCTGAGCACGACGCCCCGGGCGGGAAACGCCAAGGGCGGTGATGCCGATTCCTCGGCACCACCGCCCTGGACGATCAGGCTTCACTCCCGGCCGGCACGGGGAGGGAACTCCCCCTCCCGGCTAGCACGGGGAGGGGAGCTCCGGCCGGTGCCGGGTCAGCTACAACCGCTGGTCGAGCCGCAGCCCTCGCAGATGTAGCAGGAGCCGGCCCGCTGCATCTTCGTCCCGCAGGAGAAGCACAGCGGCGCGTCGGCCTGGATGCCCAGCTGCATCTCGACGAGCTCGGCGCTGGTGTGCGCCTGCTGCGGAGCGGGCTTCTCGGCCTCGGCCTTCGGCGCGGCGACGGCCTTCAGTGCCTCGGGCTGCCGCGGGGCGGACTGAGCGAGGCCCTCGACGTCGACGTCCGAGTCGTCCATGGACGGCTCGTACGAACCCGTCTCCAGGTGACGCTGACGCTCCTCGGCCGAGTGGATGCCGAGCGCGGAGCGGGTCTCGAAGGGCAGGAAGTCCAGCGCCAGGCGGCGGAAGATGTAGTCGACGATCGACTGCGCCATCCGCACGTCCGGGTCGTCCGTCATGCCGGCCGGCTCGAAGCGCATGTTCGTGAACTTCGAGACGTACGTCTCCAGCGGAACGCCGTACTGCAGGCCCACGGAGACGGCGATCGAGAAGGCGTCCATCATGCCCGCGAGGGTCGAACCCTGCTTGGACATCTTCAGGAAGACCTCACCGAGACCGTCGTCCGGGTAGGAGTTGGCGGTCATGTAGCCCTCGGCGCCACCCACGGTGAAGGAGGTGGTGATCCCCGGGCGGCCCTTGGGAAGGCGCTTGCGGACGGGGCGGTACTCGACCACCTTCTCGACCGCGGCACGGATCGTGCCCTCGGCCTTCTCGGTGACCTCGGCCTTCTCCTTCTCCTTCTTCTTGGCGGAGAGGGGCTGGCCGACCTTGCAGTTGTCGCGGTAGATGGCGAGCGCCTTGACGCCCATCTTCCACGCCTCGTAGTAGACCTCTTCGACGTCCTCGACCGTGGCCGTCTCCGGCAGGTTGACCGTCTTGGAGAGCGCGCCGGAGATCCACGGCTGGATGGCCGCCATCATGCGGACGTGGCCCATCGCGGAGATGGAACGCTCGCCCATCGCGCAGTCGAAGACCTCGTAGTGCTCGGTCTTCAGGCCGGGGGCGTCGATCACATTGCCGTGGTCGGCGATGTGGGCGACGATCGCCTCGATCTGCTCCTCCTGGTAACCCAGGCGACGCAGGGCCTGCGGCACGGTGCCGTTGACGATCTGCATCGAGCCGCCACCGACGAGCTTCTTGAACTTGACCAGGGCGAGGTCGGGCTCAAGGCCGGTGGTGTCGCAGGACATCGCGAGACCGATGGTGCCGGTCGGGGCGATGACGGACGCCTGGGAGTTACGGAAACCGTTCTTCTCGCCGAGGCGGATGACGTCCTGCCAGGCCTCCGTGGCGGCGGCCCAGATCGGCGTGTCCAGGTCGTCGACGCGGGGAGCCGTGGCGTTGGCGTCGGCGTGCTGCTTCATGACGCGCTTGTGCGGCGTCGCGTTCTTGGCGTAGCCGTCGTAAGGACCGACGACCGCGGCGAGCTCGGCGGAACGCTTGTACGACGTACCCGTCATCAGCGAGGTGATGGCGCCGGCCAGGGAGCGGCCGCCGTCGGAGTCGTACGCGTGACCGGTGGCCATCAGCAGGGCGCCGAGGTTGGCGTAGCCGATGCCCAGCTGGCGGAAGGCGCGGGTGTTCTCGCCGATCTTCTGCGTCGGGAAGTCCGCGAAGCAGATCGAGATGTCCATCGCGGTGATGACCAGCTCGACGACCTTCGAGAAACGCTCGGCGTCGAAGGACTGCGTGCCCAGGCCGTCGTCCTTGAGGAACTTCATCAGGTTCAGCGAGGCGAGGTTGCAGGACGTGTTGTCCAGGTGCATGTACTCGCTGCACGGGTTCGAGCCGTTGATCCGGCCGGACTCCGGGCAGGTGTGCCAGGCGTTGATCGTGTCGTCGTACTGGATGCCGGGGTCGGCGCAGGCCCAGGCGGCCTCGGCCATCTTGCGGAAGAGCGACTTGGCGTCGACCTCCTCGATGACGTCACCCGTCATGCGGGACGTCAGGCCGAACTTGCCGCCCTCCTCGACCGCCTTCATGAACGTGTCGTTCACGCGGACCGAGTTGTTGGCGTTCTGGTACTGGACGGACGTGATGTCGTCGCCGCCCAGGTCCATGTCGAAGCCCGCGTCACGCAGGGCGCGGATCTTCTCCTCTTCCTTCACCTTGGTCTCGATGAAGCCCTCGATGTCGGGGTGGTCGACGTCGAGGATGACCATCTTGGCCGCGCGGCGCGTGGCGCCACCCGACTTGATCGTTCCTGCGGACGCGTCGGCACCGCGCATGAAGGAGACCGGTCCCGAGGCGTTGCCGCCGGAGGACAGCAGTTCCTTCGAGGAACGGATGCGGGAGAGGTTCAGGCCGGCGCCGGAGCCGCCCTTGAAGATCATCCCCTCTTCCTTGTACCAGTCGAGGATCGAGTCCATGGAGTCGTCGACGGCCAGGATGAAGCAGGCCGAGACCTGCTGCGGCTGGGGCGTGCCGACGTTGAACCAGACCGGCGAGTTGAAGCTGAAGATCTGGTGCAGGAGGGCGTACGCCAGCTCGTGCTCGAAGATCTCGGCGTCGGCGGGCGAGGCGAAGTAGTTGTAGTCCTCGCCGGCCTTCCGGTACGTCTTCACGATGCGGTCGATCAGCTGCTTGAGGCCGGTCTCGCGCTGCGGGGTGCCAACGGCCCCGCGGAAGTACTTGCTGGTGACGATGTTGACCGCGTTCACCGACCAGAAGTCGGGGAACTCGACGCCACGCTGCTCGAAGTTGACCGAGCCGTCGCGCCAGTTGGTCATGACGACGTCTCGGCGCTCCCAGACCACCTCGTCGTACGGATGCACGCCGGGCGTCGTATGGATGCGCTCGATACGCAGACCCTTGCTGGCCTTGGATCCCTTGGCTCGGGAACCTCGTGCCGGGCCGCTCGTCGTCTCGGTCATGCCGCCTCCCTGTATCAGGCTAAAACGCCCTGAAGTGCCACGATGTTCCCCGTGACACGGTGTTGTCTGGTGCCGCGAAAGCCGCGAAGGCTTCCGCAACAGGTCTGTGTGTGCCGCCGTCGGCCGTTCAGCCGGTCAGTCGGCGGCAGTGGCGGGCACCGGGACTTCGGCAGTCCCTCCGGGCCCGCATTTCTTCGCGCCGCTCTCGCCGCCGGCGCCCTGCGGCTCTTCGTCGAGCCGCTTTTCCCGCTGGTCCCTCAGCTCCCCGACGGCAGCCTCGAAGTCGTCGAGCGAGTCGAACGCCCGATAGACGGACGCGAAACGCAGGTAGGCCACGAGGTCCAGCTCCTGCAGCGGACCGAGTATGGCCAGACCCACGTCATGGGTGGTCAGTTCGGCACTCCCGGTGGCCCGCACCGCCTCTTCGACCCGCTGGCCGAGCTGGGCGAGGGCGTCCTCGGTCACCGGCCGCCCCTGGCACGCTTTGCGTACGCCGTTGATCACCTTCGTACGGCTGAACGGTTCGGTCACTCCGCTGCGCTTGACCACCATCAGCGAACACGTCTCCACGGTCGTGAAACGACGGGAGCAATCGGGACACTGACGGCGCCTGCGGATCGACGTGCCGTCGTCGGTGGTGCGACTGTCGACGACGCGACTGTCGGGGTGCCTGCAGAAGGGGCAGTGCATGGAACTCCCAACCCTCCTTCACGACACGACTCATAGGCCTCAACAGGCCCTTGGGGCCCTCGAAGCAGCCCCAAGCATAGGCGATGCCCACGGTCTGAAAAGACCGGGGACCACAACTTCTGGGCCGTGGCTGCAATCCAACCACTAGATCTGGGGTTCGGCCGCAAATCCGGCCCCATCGCGTGTCGCGTGCCCGCAGCCGTTGGGAAGAGTACGAGCCCGCCTCGCGCACCGCACGAGAAGGGGGCGGTGCCGGGTTGACCGGGTGCCGAGTGGCAGTATGGGAGCCCCACTGAGGGGGCCGCGACCCTGGCGGTGAAGCGTACCGTAATCAACCGAAATGCCAGTCGGTTCGAACGTTAGCCATACACCCAGACGCATGATCACGGCAGGCATTCTGCGATTTTTCACTCGAACGTGTGTTTGGCGCAACCTTTCGAAAGCAACTACCGTTGGCTAACTAGGGAGAACATCTCGAGAGGGGCCGACCGACGTGACCACCACCGCAGACAGTGCCACCATCACTGCTCAGGACCGCCAGAGCCGACTCGAGCCGGTGCATGCCATGAATGACGCAGTCACGAACCCGGAGGGCGCCAAGCCCACCCGCTCCCTACCGGGACGACCTCCCGGCATCCGCGCCGACAGCTCGGGGCTCACGGACCGGCAGCGCCGTGTCATCGAGGTCATCAGGGACTCGGTGCAGCGGCGGGGCTACCCGCCGTCGATGCGGGAGATCGGGCAGGCGGTGGGCCTCTCCAGCACGTCGTCGGTGGCTCACCAGCTGATGGCCCTGGAGCGCAAGGGCTTCCTCCGCCGCGACCCGCACCGCCCGCGCGCGTACGAGGTGCGTGGCTCGGACCAGCCGAGCAGCCAGCCCACGGACACGGCAGGCAAGCCCGCCGCTTCGTACGTGCCGCTGGTCGGCCGCATCGCGGCCGGTGGCCCCATCCTCGCCGAGGAGTCGGTGGAGGACGTCTTCCCGCTCCCCCGGCAGCTCGTCGGCGACGGTGAGCTGTTCGTCCTGAAGGTCGTCGGCGACTCGATGATCGAGGCCGCCATCTGTGACGGGGACTGGGTGACGGTGCGCCGCCAGCCGGTCGCGGAGAACGGCGACATCGTGGCCGCCATGCTCGACGGCGAAGCGACGGTGAAGCGGTTCAAGCGCGAGGACGGACACGTGTGGCTGCTGCCCCATAACTCCGCGTACCAGCCCATCCCTGGTGACGAGGCGACGATCCTCGGCAAGGTGGTGGCGGTGCTGCGGCGCGTGTGAACCTCCGCCCCTGACCGGGCCCCGGAACCAACTGCGCCGGTTCCGGGGCCCTGCTGCGTCCGCGGACGTCTCAGCAGGGGCCCGGAGTCCGCATCGTTCAGGCCCCGGCAGCCTCAACGGCTTCGGCGGCCTCGTCTTCGTCGGCCGTCCGAGGATTGGCCTTGGGATCAGGCTGGGGGTTGGGCCTGGGGTCCGCCTTGGCTGCCGCGTCGATCGCGGCCAAGGAGCGGCGGGCCTGATTGCGGTCCGTCGTGTACCAGAAATCAGGGAGCGAAGCCCTCAGATAGCTGCCGTAGCGCGCGGTGGCGAGCCGGGGGTCCAGGACGGCCACCACTCCGCGGTCCGCGGAGGCCCGCACAAGACGGCCCGCGCCCTGCGCCATCAGGAGCGCCGCGTGCGTCGCGGCGATGGCCATGAAGCCGTTGCCCCCGCCGTCGTCCACCGCCTTCTGGCGAGCGCTCATCAGCGGGTCGTCGGGGCGCGGGAAGGGGATCTTGTCCATGACCACCAGCTGACAGCTGGCACCCGGCACGTCGACGCCCTGCCACAGGGAAAGCGTCCCGAACAGGCAGGTCCGTGTGTCCGCCGCGAAGTTCTTGATCAGCTCGCCCAGCGTCTCCTCGCCCTGCAGCAGGATAGGCATGTCGAGGCGGCCCCGAAGCTCCTCGGCGGCGTTCTGAGCGGCGCGCATGGAGGAGAACAGGCCGAGCGTACGGCCGCCTGCCGCCTCGATCAGTTCGGCCAGCTCGTCGATCATGTCGCTGCGCGTGCCTTCGCGGCCCGGCCGGGCCAGGTGCTGGGCGACGTACAGAATTCCTTGCTTGCGGTAGTCGAAGGGTGAGCCCACGTCGAGGCCCTTCCAGGCCGGGGCGTCCTCGGACTCGACGCCCTCGGGGGCGAGCCCCAGGGATGCGCCCACGCCGTTGAAGTCGCCGCCCAGCTTGAGAGTGGCGGACGTGAGAACGACGGAGCGGTCGCTGAAAAGCTTCTCGCGGAGCAGGCCCGACACGGACATGGGTGCCACTCGCAGCGAGGCTCCGAAGCGGTCGTGCCGTTCGTACCAGACGACGTCCCACTCGGAGCCGTTCGTGATGCGCTCCGCCACCGCGTGGATCGACTCGACGGACGCGAGCGCCTGCTTGCGTACGGCGTCCTCGTCCTGCACCGACTTGTCGCGGGTGGAGCCGAGTGCCGAGATGACCGCGCGGGCGGCGTCACGCAGGGACATCAGCGCGTACCCGAGGTCCTCCGGGACCTCCTCCAGGCGGCCGGGGAGGGCCAGCTCCATCACCCGTTCGAAGCCCTCGGACGCGGTCTGGAGCTGATCGGCCACCTTTTCGTTGACGAGCTTCGCGGATCGGCGCACGGCGCGGTTGACCTGGCCCGGGGTGAGCTCACCCGTGGCGACACCGGTCACTCGGGAGACCAGCTCGTGGGCCTCGTCCACGATCAGCACTTCGTGCTGGGGAAGGACGGGGGCACCCTCGATGGCGTCGATCGCGAGGAGCGCGTGGTTGGTGACGACCACGTCGGCGAGCTTGGCCCGCTCCCGCGCCGCCTCGGCGAAGCATTCCGCTCCGTACGCGCACTTCGACGCGCCCAGGCACTCTCTGGAGGAGACCGAGACCTGGGACCAGGCACGGTCGGAGACTCCGGGAGTCAGGTCGTCCCGGTCGCCGGTCTCGGTCTCGTCCGCCCAGTCGCGCATCCGCAGCAGGTCCTGGCCGAGCCTGCTGGTGGGGGCGGCGGCCTCGAACTGGTCGAAGAGGCCCGGACCCTCCTCCTCTTCCTGCGGCACTCCTTCGTGGAGGCGGTGCAGGCACAGGTAGTTCGAGCGCCCCTTGAGCATGGCGAACTGGGGTCGGCGGCGCAGCAGCGGATGCAAGGCGTCCACCGTCCGCGGCAGATCACGCTCCACGAGCTGGCGCTGCAGCGCGAGGGTGGCCGTCGCGACCACCACGCGCTCACCGTGCGCGAGCGCCGGCACCAGGTAGCCGAGGGACTTGCCCGTGCCGGTGCCGGCCTGGATCAGCAGGTGGGAACCGTCGTCGATCGCCTCGGCGACGGTCTCGGCCATCGTCACCTGGCCAGGGCGCTCTGTGCCGCCGACGGCGGTGACAGCGGCGTGCAGGAGCTCGGGAAGGGAGGGCTTTGTCATAGCGCGACCACCCTACGGGTCTCCACTGACATTCCCTCGATCAAGGCTGATGCAGGGGGTTCGGGACGCTCCCGTGCACGGCGGCGTGTGGCCGTTCGGGGCGGTCCCGGTACCCGTCGAGGTGGAGCCGGTTGCGGTTCAGGCACAACCGCTCGATGCGCGGGGTGAGCAGGTCGAACATCTCGTACCGCTCCTTGAGCTGGGGGGCTCGCCCCTGATGGCGGAGGATCTCGGCGCGGACGAGAGACCAGAAGGTGTTTTCCGGGATGCCCAGCTGCTCCTGGCAGAGCGGGGCGAGATAGCGGAAGACACCCACGAAGAGCCCTGAATGGATGAACTGCGTGAGGAAGTCGGGGCGCTCGGTGAGCAGTACGTCACGGACGTCGTCCGGCATCGACGCGTGCTCGGGAAGGGCCTCGGCGCTGACGTTGATGTCGTCGACGAAGTCCTTCACCGCGAGCCGGACGGGTACGTCCCTGTCGTCGAAGACGACGATGGCGTTCTCTCCGTGAGGGGAGAACACCGTGCCGTACCGGTAGAGGAACTGCAGCAGCGGAGGCAGCAGGGCGCCGAAGAGCCGGCGCAGCCAGACCTCGGGTGCGAGGCCGGAGCGCTCGACCAGCTCGGCGACGAAGGCCTTGCCGTGCGGATCGGTGTGCAGCAAGCACGCGAGCGTGCGGGCGCGCTCGTCGGGAGCGAGGTACCGGTTGACGGGTTCGCGCCAGATCGCACCGAGTAGTTCCTTGTACTGGTAGGGGACCTCGGGAAGGCCGTCGTACAACGGGTGCTCGACGGTCACCGAGGCGACCTCGCCGAGCAGGATCACCCGGCATTCGTCGCGCAGGAAGGGGTCGGCGTCGCGCAGGGCGTGCATCCACGCGGTGACGGCCGGGGCGGCGAGGGTGCGCTCGGTCGGGAGTCCTCGCCACACCAGGGTGTTGAGTACCGACAGCGGCAGCTTGACGGTGTGCCGGTCAGGGCGGGACAGATTCAGGAACGTACGAATGGACTGCTGGGGCAGCCGCTGATCGCCGTCGGTGGGGAGGGGCACGATCGCCCCCTCGGCGACGGAAGGGGCGAAGAGGGGCAGCACGACGTCGTCCCACTGCCACGGATGTACCGGCAGGTAGAGATAGGCGTGCGGGTCGAGACCGCGTGCCCTGAGTATGTCTGCGAAGGACTCCCTTGTGGCGGTGGCGAGTTCGCGGGTGTAGAGCTTCTCCGCCACATCGACGCCGGCGACGCCTCGGTAGGCGGCGAGGTCGGTGCGGACCGCGATCCACGGGAGCTGGGCGGTGCGGCGGGCCTCGGGCGCCCAGCGGGCGGCGTCACTGGCGGAGAAGCCGATGCGGCCCTTGTTCAGGACGAGCCAGGGGTGGCCGGTCTGATGCCCTTCGAGTTCGGCGTAGCCGAGGTCGGCGAGCTGCGCCGCGGTGAGGGCCGTGTGATCGAGCCGGGCGTCGGCGGTGAGCGTGACGGTCAGCTCGCGGATGAGGTGGCCGAGGGTGGCACCGTCGATGCCCAGGGTGCGGCGGGCCCGGGTGAGGAAGCGGAGGGGGTCGCTGAAGGGGGACGGCGCTCCCTCGCCCTCGGCCAGGGCGAGGCTGGCCGGGTCGACGTGCCAACTGCCGTACGAGCCGCGGCGGGCTCGGAAGAGAAGACGGGGTGCGGTCAGGCGCGAGGCTTCGGTGTGCTCGCCTGCGGCGCTGCCGCCGCCGTCGTGATGAGCGTCGTGGTGATCGCCGTGGCCGCCGTCGTCACCGTCGAGCCGGAGGGTGTAGCCGGCCATGTCGCACGGAGCGGCGGAGGCCGGGTCGTCAGGTCCGGCGGGGGCGGGCTCGCCTGGTCCGGTCGGGACCGGCGCGATGATCTCCTCGTAGGCGAACTCACCGACCATTTTGGCGAGGAGGCGGCGTCCGGCATTCGCCCACCGGTCCGCGGTCAGTTCGGGCGGGTCGTAGAGAGCGGACGGCTCTCGGGGTGTCGGGGGGACGGACGGATTCGGCACGGGGACTCCTCAGGGAGGCAACCGGATCAGGTCGAGCGGTGTACTGGAAGTGAGCGGTGAGCGGTCAGAGCACTGCGCGCAGGGCCCGGTCACGGACCATGAGCGCCGCGCGCTTGTCGGGGAGATCCACCTCGGCGGCAAAGCGGAAGCCGGCGCTCAGGAATGCCGAGACGGAAGGGGTGTTGCGCAAATCGGGTTCTGCGATGACGCGTGCGCAGGAGGCGCGGTGGTCGAGCACGAGGTCGGCGACGGCCCTCAGAAGAGAGGTGCCGAGTCCTCGGCCTCGGTCGGCGACACCGCCGATGAGGAGGTGAAGACCGGTGTCGTGCGGGCGGGCGGGATAGTGCCTGGCCAGGGCGTCGAGGTCCGCACGGTAGACCTCCCAGTAACTCATCGGCGTGCCGTCCAGGACACCGAGGCAGGGGACGCTGCGTCCGTCACCGCCGATCTGGTCGCGCAGATGCGCCTCCGTGACGGCATCGGGGCCGGCCAGCTCCCAGAACGCCGCCACGGCGGGGTCGTTCATCCACCGGCTGATGAGGGGGAGGTCGCGTTCGATACGCACCGGGACGAGCTGGAAGACACCGGCTGAGGTGGTCGCGGGGCCCCAGTCGATGACGTTGTCGAGCAGGTCGTCGGCTGACGAGGCGGATGCCGGGGCGACCGGGGCACGGACCGCCGTGCGCGCGTCGGTTCCGATGTGCCCGGCGTACGCACCCGGCGCTTCCGTCGCGCCGCTCACACCGAACAGCGCGCTGAGTTCGTCCGGAAGGCGCAGGTCCAGGGTGTCCTGGACGTCTGCCCTGTCGGCGGCACAGGACTCGGTGGCGGGTTCTTGGGCGACGGGCTCGGTCCCGGCGTCGGTGCTCGCATCGGGGGGAGGCGGAGGCACGGCGTCGCTCCTCTCAGAAGAGGGTGGTCATGTCCCTCAGGAATGGAGGGGGTTGGCGATGGAGACGTAGACGGATTGGGTGTCGACCGGGCCCACCAGCTCGTCGAGACCACGGAGGCGGGTCAGCAGGTTGGCCTTGCACCGCAGCACGGGTGAGTCGAGCAGCAGGGTGGGCAAGGGCGTACGCAGCGAGGCCGGGCCTGAGGCGATGTCGCCGAGGAAGCGGCGGAACGCCGCGAGCAACAGCCGCTCGTCTGCCAGGCGTTGGGCGCCCAGGGCGCCGATGAGGCCGAGGACGTTGTTGATGCCGAGGTAGTAGGCGAAGCGCTCGTCCGCCACCTCGTCGGACACGAAGGTGTCGCTGTGCTCGCCGATGCCGGGGAGCCTTTGGTCGAGTTCGGCGCGGCGGGACTCGCGGAAGTAATAGCCCTGGTTGTCGCGGTAGCGGCCACCCACGGGCCAGCCGTCGGAGTCGAGCAGCAGGAGGGTGTTCTGCTGGTGGGCCTCCAGGGCGACGCCTGCCTCGCTGTCCAGCCAGAGCACGGGGCGTACGACGTGTTGCAGGTAGCGCAGGAACCACTCCGTGGCAACAGCTCCCCGGGGGCGGCCCGTCCGTCCGGCGAGGCGCGTGACGATCTCGCCGAGCCGGGAGCGCATCGAGGGGCGGTCATGTCCCGTGGAGTGCGGTGACGGCCTGGGCGAGACGAGTCCCGCGACGCAGGTGGCGTCGTCGCCCGGACCGAAGGGGTTGTGCCGGATCATCACGTCGAGCCCGGTCACGGGCGCGCCGTCGGGGCCGGTCACGGCGAGCCAGGCCGGGTCGCGGATCACGTCGAACCCCGGGTGCGCCGCCTGCCACTGCTCGGCGAGGCCACTGCGCAGCAGGCGGTGGACCTCGACGCCTCGGTGGAGTTCCTTGCGGAGATTCTCTCGACGGGAGTTGGTGATGCGCAGGCCGAGCGAGAGCTTCAGCATGGCCGGGGCACCCGAGCGGTAGAGGGTGCGCACGGAGGAGGTCGGGTACCACGGTGCGCCGTGGGGGCCGAGGTCCTGGAGGAGGCCGGCTTCCAGGAGAGCGGCGGTCGTGGGGCGGTGCCTGAGCTCACGCATCTGCCACGGGTGCAGGGGCAGGGCGGCGTGGCCTTGCGGCAGCGGCAGGTCCGGGCCTGCGAGGCGGGCGGTGAGCCGCTCGGCCGGGAGGGTGCGGCCACGCTCGGTCCAGGCCGAGTCCGCGGCGAGCACGGAGGGGTCGACGGCGAGCCAGTGCAGGGCGAAGGCGCCGCGCAACTCCGGTGAGTAGAGCCGGGATTCGGTCTCGGAGAGCCCTTCTCGGCTCTTCGGGGTGGGGTGCAGGGGGTGGCCGAGGAGCAGGGACTGTTCGGCGGCGAGGAAGAGGTCGGGCTCGTCGCCGGGGTTGTTCCGGCGGTCGGCGATGAAGGTGGCGGTGCGCCGCACCGAGTCGGCGACACGACCGACGAGATCCCCTCCTTCGACGTGCTCGCCGGGGCTACCGGGGTTGTCGTCGCTGCCGGAATTGTCGTCACTGCCGGAGTCAGTGCCGCCGGGCTCACTGCCCGGGTCGAGGGCTCCGCCCTGTTGGCCGGTCTCACGGCCCAGCAGGGCGGCGACGGTGACGGCGTCGGCCGGGGGCGCGCTCTGGGGGCCGTCCTCCAGATAGGGGAGGCCGAAGCGGTGCCAGCCGGTGGCCGACCAGTAGTACACGGGGACGAGGAGGGCGGTGCCGCTGGCCTCGAGCGGGATACGCAGGTCGCCGTGTTCGGGGGCGGGGAAGTCGTTCTCGCGTACCCAGCAGCGCAGGAGGTTCTCGATGGCCGCCACTTGCGCGGCGGTGTGTGGATCGGGGTGCTCCAGGAGGTCGGCGGTCGCGCCTCGCAGTTGCTCGGTCTGCCGGCCTCCCTGCTGCCTGGGGACCGTACCGGGCTCCGCCACCAGCGAGGATTGCGTGCCGCACACGCCTGGCACGTGGGGGTGGGGTGGACCGTCGGATGCGGGGGTGGCGTTCAAGAGAGCTTCCTTGTGAAGTCGTTCGGGCTCCGGGGCGACGGGCTGGAGCTGTGCTGATGTCTCTTGGCCGTCCGCGGGGCGGCCCGGGTCCGGCATGGCTATCCGTGGTGCGGACGCGCCGCCGCGGAGATCGCGTCGGAGAGGCGGTCGAGGATCGCGGCCGCCTGCTCGTCCGTGATGGTGAGGGGAGGAAGGAGGCGTACGACGCTGGAGTGCCGTCCGCCCAGCTCTACGATGAGGCCGCGGCGAAGGCATTCGCGTTGCACCGCCGCGGCGAGTTCGGGCGCGGGGGGAAGCGGTCGTGGGGCGCGGGTCAAAGCTCCGCCCGGGGTGCCTGCGCTACGCGCGGCGACCGGGTCCACTGGGCTGGAAGCCTCCGGGATCGCTCCCCCGGACGCGACCGGGATCACGTCCCCGGATGCTGCCGGGGCCGCTCCGGGCGGAGCCGCCGGGTCCACGAGTTCGACACCGATCATCAGGCCTCTGCCCCGTACCTCGCCGATACAGGGGTGGTCGGTGGCGAGCGACCGCAACTGGGCGAGCATGCGGGTGCCCAGGACTCCCGCGCGTTCCGCGAGGCGGTTCTCACGGACGTACGCGAGGGTGGCCGCGCCCGCCGCCATGGCGAGCTGGTTGCCGCGGAAGGTGCCCGCGTGGGCCCCGGGCTGCCAGACGTCGAGGTCGTCGCGGTAGATCACGACGGCCAGCGGCAGGCTGCCGCCGATGGCCTTGGACAGCACCATCACGTCCGGGACCACACCGCTGTGCTCGACGGCCCAGAAGGTGCCGGTGCGCCCTACGCCGGTCTGGACTTCGTCCGCGATGAGCGGAATGGCGCGTGCGGCGGTGATCTCGCGCATCCGGCGCAGCCAGCCGTCGGGGGCGGGGATCACACCGCCCTCGCCCTGCACCGGTTCGAGGATCATCCCGGCCGGACGGGGCACGCCCGACTTGGTGTCGTCGAGGAGGTTCTCGGTCCAGCGGGCCGCGAGTTCGGCGCCGTCCGCACCGCCGATGCCGAACGGACAGCGGTAGTCCTGCGGGTAGGGCAGGCGCGCGACGCGTACGTCCGGTGCGCCGCCGGATACCGAGAGCGCCCCTGCCGTCATCCCGTGATAGGCGCCGGTGAACGCGAGCATGCCCTCGCGCCCGGTCGCCGTCCGCACGAGTTTCAGCGCGGCCTCCACCGCGTCCGTGCCGGCGGGTCCGCAGAACTGGATCCGCGCCCGGTCGGCGAGTTCGCGGGGCAGCGTGTGGAACAGCTCGGTGGTGAAGGCGTCCTTGACCGGCGTGGCCAGGTCGAGGACGTGGAGCGGTGCCCCCGAGTCGAGGACCTTTCTGATCGCCTCGAGCACGACCGGATGGTTGTGCCCGAGGGCCAGGGTCCCCGCGCCCGAGAGACAGTCGAGGTAGCGCTGCCCGTCGGCGCCCTCGATCGTCAGGCCGCGTGCGCGCACCGGCACGATCGGCAGGGCGCGCGCATAGGTGCGCGCGGCCGACTCGCGCGCCGCCTGGCGTCGCAGGATCCCCTCGTGTGCTGCGGAGTGCCCCACGGAAGCGGAGTGCCCCGCGGAAACCGCCGCGGGCGCCGGCTCGGTCACGGCCACGACTGTTGGTCCTCCCGCTGGGAATGGGCGCTCCCCACTCGATCTGGGCGAGCGCGCCTACGAGTTGGCAGGGGAGATGAACGCAGACCGCCAGTCCCCCGTACGTACCAACGACGGGGACTGCGGGGGAACACGGGCAATCGGAAGATCCTTGCCGTGACGGAACCGTTGCCGTTCCGTCGGCTGTCCCCTACGGCACCGGCATAGTGTGGGGTGCCGTTCATCCGCGGCAGAGGGCGCTGCGCCCCGTGAGCACGGTGCTCGACGCCCGTGCCGCAGCACGCGGGTGTCCGGCATGTGAACGATCTCGAAGCCAGGGGGAATCTCTCTATGCGACCCATACGCCCGCTCAATATCGCTCGTCGTGGCAAGAGCGCGCGCGGCAGAACCTCCCCTGTGGCGGCCGCTGTCGCCATCGGCGCGGCGCTCGTCCTGACCGCGACGGCCTGTGGTCCGAGCGAGGACAACGCGGGCGACGATCCGGCCGCCTCCCAGCCCGCCGGCGACGGAAACGACGACGGCAAGGTGCAGATCCCCGACGACATCCAGGACCGGCTCAAGGAGCACGGCATCGACCTGGACAAGTGGCGGGACGGGGCCTGGAAGAACTGGGACAAGGACGACTGGCTCCGCGAGGCCGGCGACTACGTCAACCCGATCATCGAAGGTCTGTGGGACTCGGACCGTATGCGGGACGCGGACAAGAACCCCGACCGCGGTGTCGACGACAACGACATCTCCGGCGACCAGGGCGTGACCGACCCGACGCCCGAGCCGGTGGAAGCGGCGGCCCTCAAGACGCCGTACGACGCCAGCGCTCCTGCCTCGGGCAAGCTGTTCTTCGACGGCCCCGAGGGCTCGATGGTCTGCTCGGCCACCGTCGTCGAGGACCCGGCGCACCCGGGCAAGTCCAACATGGTGTGGACCGCCGGCCACTGCGTGCACGCCGGCGCCAAGGGCGGCTGGTACCGCAACATCGCCTTCGTGCCCTCGTACAACAACAGCGGCAAGTCGGCCGCCGAACTGCAGAACGCCCCCAAGGAAGAGGTGGCTCCGCACGGCGTCTGGTGGGGTGACTGGGCACAGACCTCCGACCAGTGGATCGAGAAGGGCGGCCCGACGGGCGGCACGGGCGCGCCGTACGACTACGCGGTCATCCACGTGACGCCGGAGAAGGGCAGCGAGGGCCAGTCGCTCGAGGAGCAGGTCGGTTCGGCGCTCCCGGTGGACTTCAACGCCCCGCCCGTGGCGCAGATCGCCGACATGACGGCGACCGGCTACCCGGCGGCTTCGCCGTTCGACGGCCAGAAGGCGTTCCAGTGCGCCGACAAGCCGGGCCGGCTCTCGATCAGCAAGCCCGACCCGACGATGTACCGCATCGGCTGCACGATGACCGGCGGTTCGTCCGGCGGCGGCTGGGTGGCCAAGGGATCGGACGGCAAGCCCGCCCTGGTGTCCAACACCTCCATCGGCCCGGTGACGGCCGGCTGGCTGGCAGGTCCGCGGCTCGGCAAGGAGGCCAAGGGCATCTACGGCGCGGTGAGCGAGAAGTTCGCGACCAAGTAGTGGCCGCTTGAGGTACGACGGCGGGGTCGCCGCAAACCTTCACGACCCCGCCGTCATTCGTCCTCAATCGCACAGGCATAGTGAGGTGTTGCGTCGGCGGGGTGCTCCCGGAGCACCCGCGCCCACACATGACAAGTACATGGCAATTGCAGCAATCACGCGTTCAATTCGGGGGTTACCACAGCATGCGTTCCTCTCGTGCGCCCTTCGCGCGCAGTCGCGGGCGACGTCTCGCACTCGCCGCCACCGGGCTCGCCGCGACTCTGGCGCTCACCGCCACGGCCTGCGGTTCCAGCGACAACAAGGCTGGCGACAAGGCTGGTTCCGGCACCTCGCAGGGCGCCGACAAGGGTTCCGACACCGACACGGGCTCCGATGCCAAGCTGCCCGGCGACATCGCCGACAAGCTGAAGGACCACGGCATCGACCCGGACAAGTGGAAGGACGGGGCCTGGAAGAACTGGGACAAGGACGACTGGCTGCGCGAGTCCAAGGACTTCGTCAACCCGGTCATCGAGGGCCTCTGGAAGCCCGAGCGGATGAAGAAGGCCAAGGACCCGAACAAGACGATCGCCGCGAAGGACGCACCCTCGGACCAGGGCGCGACCGACCCCGAGCCGTCGCCGGTCCAGGCCAAGCGCGAGAAGACGCCGTACCACCAGAACGCCGCCCCGGTCGGCAAGATCTTCTTCGACGCACCCGAGGGCTCGATGGTCTGCTCCGGCACGGTCGTGAAGGACCCGCGGAACCCGGGCAAGTCCAACCTCGTGTGGACCGCGGGCCACTGCGTGCACGCCGGTTCCGCCGGTGGCTGGTACCGCAACATCACCTTCGTGCCGGCCTACAACGACCTCGGCAAGTCCGAGGCCGAGCTGAGCAACGCGGCCCCGCAGGAAGTCGCCCCCTACGGCCAGTACTGGGCCGACTGGGTCTCGACCTCCGCCGAGTGGATCGACCAGGGCGCCACTTCGGGTGGTGCCGGCGCGCCGTACGACTACGCCGTGATGCACGTGAAGCCGGAGCAGGGCTCCAAGTCCCTGGAGGAGACGGTCGGCAACGCACTCGCGGTCGACTTCTCGGTTCCGTCGGCGCAGAGCGTGAGCTCGATGGGCGCCTGGGGCTACCCCGCCGCTCCCCCGTACAACGGCCAGATCATGCACAAGTGCATCGACAAGCCGGGTCGCCTCTCGCTGGCCTCCACCCAGCCGACGATGTACCGCATCGGCTGCACCATGACCGGTGGTTCGTCCGGTGGCGGCTGGTTCCGCACGGTGGGCGGCAAGACGCAGCTGGTCTCGAACACCTCGATCGGCCCGGCCGAGAACACCTGGCTGGCCGGACCGCAGCTCGGCAAGGGCGCCGAGCAGGTCTACGACATGATGAGCGAGAAGTACGGCTCCAAGTAGCCAGTAGGCAGTAGTTGCACGGCGGTGACCGCCGCGCCTCGCGCCTGACACGGCGAAGGCCCGCCCCCTACGAGAGGGGGCGGGCCTTCGTCATGTGTACTGCGTGCACAGCGCCTGTCGAGGCCTGCGTTCAGCCTGCGACCGGCACGTACGGCGTGAGGTCCGCCGCCAGTTCCTCGTGCACCCTCGCCTTGAGCAGCGTGCCATCGGCGGTGTGCTCCTCGGAGAGCACCTCGCCCTCGGCATGCGCCCGCGAGATGAGCTGACCCTGCGTGTACGGCACGAGGGCCTCGATCTCGACCTCGGGCCGGGGCAGTTCGGCGTCGATCAGCGCGAGCAGCTCTTCGATGCCCGCGCCCGTGCGCGCGGAGACCGCGATCGCGTGCTTCTCGTTGCGCAGCAGCCGCTGGAGGACCAGCGGATCGGCCGCGTCCGCCTTGTTGACGATCACGATCTCGGGCACGTTGGTGGCGCCCACATCGCGGATCACTTCGCGCACGGCGGCCAGCTGCTCCTCCGGCACCGGGTGCGAACCGTCCACCACGTGCAGGATCAGGTCGGACTCGCCGACCTCCTCCATCGTGGAACGGAACGCCTCGACGAGGTGGTGCGGCAGATGCCGTACGAACCCGACGGTGTCGGCCAGGGTGTAGATCCGGCCGCTCGGCGTCTCGGCCCGGCGCACGGTCGGGTCGAGGGTGGCGAACAGGGAGTTCTCCACCAGGACACCCGCGCCCGTGAGGCGGTTGAGCAGGGAGGACTTGCCCGCGTTCGTGTAACCGGCGATCGCGACCGAAGGCACCTTGTTGCGCTTGCGCTCCTGGCGCTTGATCTCGCGGCCCGTCTTCATGTCCGCGATCTCCCGGCGCATCTTCGCCATCTTCTCGCGGATCCGACGACGGTCCGTCTCGATCTTGGTCTCACCGGGACCACGCGTCGCCATGCCGCCGCCACCGCCGGATCCGGCGCCGCCCATCTGACGGGAGAGGGACTGACCCCAGCCGCGAAGGCGCGGGAGCATGTACTGCATCTGCGCGAGGGCGACCTGCGCCTTGCCCTCTCGGGACTTGGCGTGCTGGGCGAAGATGTCGAGGATCAGGGCGGTCCTGTCGACCACCTTCACCTTGACGACGTCTTCGAGGTGGATCAGCTGGCCAGGGCTGAGCTCGCCGTCACAGACGACGGTGTCGGCCCCGGTCTCGAGGACGATGTCGCGCAGCTCCATGGCCTTGCCGGATCCGATGTACGTGGCCGGGTCGGGCTTGTCGCGGCGCTGGATGACGCCGTCGAGCACGAGCGCGCCCGCCGTCTCGGCGAGTGCGGCCAGCTCGGCGACCGAGTTCTCCGCGTCCTGCACCGTCCCCGAGGTCCACACGCCGACGAGCACCACGCGCTCCAGACGGAGCTGTCGGTACTCGACTTCGGTGACGTCCTCGAGCTCGGTGGAGAGGCCGACGACGCGGCGCAGGGCCGCGCGCTCGGAGCGGTCGAACTGCTCGCCGTCCCGGTCTCCGTCGATCTCGTGGCTCCAGGCGACGTCCTCTTCCATCAGGGCATCGGCCCGAAGACCTTCGGGGTAGTTCTGCGCGAGGCTCTGCGCGTCCTGGGAAGGGGAAGAAGAGGAGGTCATTGGATCCTTACGTCGATGGGATTCTTCATAGGGGTCAACGCTCGGGGCCGCCCCGAGATTCCCCGGGCCGGCCGGTGCCTGCCCTGAGATCACCCCGAGGGGTTTTCCCGGGCCCGCAGCGGCGCCGACCTGAAGATGGTTGCACGGAACGGCCCGTCTCGTCACCCGGGTTATTTCCCGCCGGGAGCCGCCTTACGCCACTCCGGGTGGCCCGGCATCGGCGGCGTCTTCGCGCCGTACAGCCAGGCGTCGAAGAAGCCGCTCAGGTCGCGGCCCGCGGTCGAGGAGGCAAGCCGCACGAAGTCCGCGGTCGTCGCGTTCCCGTCCCGGTAGGTGCGTACGAAGTCGCGCTCCAGGCGGTCGAAGTCGTCCTGCCCGATCTCCTGCCGCAGTGCGTAGAGCACCAGTGCGCTGCCGTCGTACACCACCGGCCGGAAGATGCTGATCTTCTGGCCCGGCGCGGGGCCCTTCGGCGCGGCCGGGGGTCCGCCCGCGGCACGCCAGCTGTCCGACTGCCGGTAGGCCTCACGCATCCGCTTCTGGAGGGGCTTCTTCGACTTCTCCTCGGCGAAGAGGGCCTCGTACCAGGTCGCATGCCCTTCGTTGAGCCAGAGGTCGGACCAGGAACGCGGGCTCACACTGTCGCCGAACCACTGGTGCGCCAGCTCGTGCACCATGATCGAGTCCACGTACCACTCGGGGAACTCTGGCCGCTTGAACAGGTCGCTCTCGAAGAGGGAGAGGGTCTGCGTCTCGAGTTCGAAGCCGGTGCGTGCCTGCGCCATCAGCACTCCGTACGCCTCGAAGGGGTAGCGGCCGACCTTCTCCTCCATCCAGCGGATCTGGTCCGGCGTCTTCTTCAGCCAGCGCTCCATCGCCTTGCGGTCCTTGGTGGGCACGACATCGCGTACGGGGAGGCCGTGCGGCCCGGAGCGGTGGACCACGGTGGATCGGCCGATGGACACCTGCGCCAGTTCCGTCGCCATGGGGTGGTGGGTGCGGAAGACCCGCGTCGTGGTGGGCCCCCGGTGTGCCGTGGCGACGGGCAGGCCGTTGGTGACGGCGGTGAGCTCCTTCGGGGTGGTCACCCGGAACGTGAACTGTGCCTTGTCGGCTGGGTGGTCGTTGCACGGGAACACGCGGTGCCCGGCGTCGGCCTGATTGGCCATGGCGAGCCCGTCGGCGGTGGGCACCCAGCCGCCGTCCTGGCCCTTCGTGGGCCTGGGGTCACTGGTGTGCCGGACCGTGATCCGCATCCGCTCGCCCTGGCTCAGCGGCCGCGAGGGCGTGACGACCAGGTCCTCGCCGGTGGTCTCGAAGCGGGCACGGGCGCCGTTGACGTCGACCGAGCGGACCTTGCCGTGGGCGAAGTCGAGGTTGACCCGCTCCAGCGGGTCGGTCACACGGGCGTCGATCACCGTCACGGCGTCGAGGGGCTTCTTGTTGTCGCCGCGGTAGGTGAAGGCGATGTCGTACGCCGTGACGTCGTACCCGGGGTTGCCCAGGTGCGGGAAGAGGCGGTCGCCGATGCCGAGCGGTTTGACCGGTGGCGGTGCGCTCGCGGCGAGAAGGGTGGCGGAGGTGGCCGCGGCCAGGAGCGCGGACGCGATGCGGAGAGTCCTCGGCCGTGAGGCCTTGACCCGGGGGGTGAGCAGCATGAACTACCGCTATCAGCGCCAACCTCCCGCACCGGTGTCGACGCGCGCCAAGCCACTCGAACGAGTCGCCAGTAGGCGGCTGAAGCGACGCCGACGCCCGGGGTCCGACACCTACGAAGTGGCCGCCGCCGGGTGCTGGGCGCGGCTGACGTCATACACGCCGGGCACCGCGCGCATCGCGCGCATCAGTCCCGGAAGGTGGGCGGCGTCCGGCAGTTGCAGCGTGTACGTGTGGCGCACGCGCTGCTGGCTCGGCGGCTCGACGGTCGCCGACATGATCTCCACGCCCTCCGTCGCGATGGCTTCCGTGAGGTCGGCCATCAGATGCGCCCGCCCGAACGACTCGGCGATCAGCGTGACCCGGCACTCCGCGCTGTCTCCCCAGCGCACCCCGACCTCGGCTCGCCCCACCTCCTTCATGCGGGCTACGGCGGGGCACTCGACGCGGTGCACGGCGACGGCACCGCCGCGCACGGCGAAGGCGGTCACCTCGTCGGGCGGCACGGGTGTACAGCAGCCCGCCAGGCGCACGCTCGCGCCTTCCCTGTCCACCACGGCGTTCGCCGCCGCGGGGCGCGGGAAGTCTGCGGCCTGCGGCAGGGGGGCGGGGGCCGCCTTCTCCGGGGCCGCGGGCGCCGAGGCGGGCGTGGGGTGGGTCGTGAGCCAGCGCCGGATGGCGATCCGCGCTCCGGGGGTGCGTGCGTGGTCGAGCCACTCGCGGGAGGGCCCGGACGCCGCGTCCTGCCCCATGAGCAGCTGGACCGTGTCGCCGTCCCGCAGGACCGTGCTCAGCGTCGCGAGGCGTCCGTTGACGCGTGCCCCGATGCAGGCGTGGGCGTCCTCGCCGTACTGGGCGTAGGCGGCGTCCACGCAGCTCGCGCCCGCGGGCAGTCCGAGGGTGCCGCCGTCGGGGCGGAAGACGGCGATCTCCCGGTCCTGGGCGAGGTCTTCTCGGAGCGTGGACCAGAACGTGTCCGTGTCGGGGGCCGCTTCCTGCCAGGCGAGCAGGCGAGAGAGCCAGCCGGGCCGGGTCGGGTCGGCGCGCTCGCCCTCGACGGCGTCCTCGGAAGGGGCGTCGGACTGCTCCTCCGAAGGAGGAGCGTACGGATTGCGCAGCGCGACGACTCCGGCCTCGGCGACCTTGTGCATCTGGTGCGTACGGATGAGGACTTCGGCCACCTCTCCGTCCGGGCGGGCCACGGCCGTGTGCAGCGATTGGTAGAGGTTGAACTTCGGCACGGCGATGAAGTCCTTGAACTCCGAGACCACCGGCGTGAAGCACGTGTGGAGCTCGCCGAGGACGCCGTAACAGTCCGCGTCCTCGTTCACCAGGACCAGGAGCCGTCCGAAGTCGGCCGCGCGCATCTCGCCGCGTTTGCGGTGCACCCGGTGGACCGACACGTAGTGGCGTGGCCGGATGAGGACTTCGGCCGCGATGCCCGCGTCGCGCAGCACCCCCCGGACGTCGTCCGCCGTCCCTTCCAGCGGGTCGCCGCCGTCGGCCGCGTTGGCCGCGATGAGCTCTTCGACCTTGGCGTACTCCTCCGGGTGGAGGATCGCGAACACGAGGTCCTCCAGCTCGGTCTTGAGCGCCTGCACTCCGAGGCGTTCGGCGAGCGGAATGAGCACGTCCCGCGTCACTTTGGCGATCCGCGCCTGTTTCTCGGGGCGCATGACACCGAGCGTGCGCATGTTGTGCAGGCGGTCGGCCAGCTTGATCGACATGACGCGTACGTCGTTGCCGGTGGCCACGAGCATCTTGCGGAAGGTCTCGGGCTCGGCGGCCGCCCCGTAGTCGACCTTCTCCAGCTTTGTGACGCCGTCGACCAGATAGCAGACGTCGTCGCCGAATTCCGTGCGCACCTGATCGAGTGTCACATCGGTGTCCTCGACGGTGTCGTGCAGCAGGGAGGCGGTCAGGGTCGTGGTCTCCGCGCCCAGTTGGGCGAGGATCAGGGTCACCGCGAGCGGATGTGTGATGTACGGCTCACCGCTCTTGCGCATCTGGCCGCGGTGGGAGGACTCGGCGAGCACCCACGCACGCCGCAGGGGCTCCAGGTCCGCGTCCGGGTAGTGGGCGCGGTGGGCTTCCGCCACATGGCCGATCGCGTCCGGCAAGCGGTCCCGCGTGGCGGGTCCCAGCAGGGCCGCCCGGCCGAGCCTGCGCAGGTCAAGCCGCGGGCGACCGCGCCTGCGCTGGGCTCCGGGCGTCACGGGGCCAGACATCGCGGGGTTGGAAGCCTCCGCACTCATGGGCACCTCCGGCTACTCCGACCGGCGGTGAGCGGACGACGGCGTGCTCCGTCCGGGCCGGTGCTTGATGCTACCGAGCCCATCACGCGCCGCTGACCGCCTCTCGCCGAGCGTGAAACGGATCACCCATTCGAGCGACAGTTCACGGGTTTACAGTTTCGAGCCATTCCGCGTCGATCTCGCCTTCGGCGACGATCACCGCGGGGCCCGTCATCTCGATCTCGCCGTCGGGCCGCTCGGTGATCACCAGGCTTCCACCGGGCAGATCGACGGTGTACGTGACCGGCGAACCGGTCGTCACGGGGTCAGCCCCGTCCCTGCGTGCCGCCGCGACGGCGACGGCGCACGCGCCCGTGCCGCACGAGCGGGTCTCGCCGGCACCGCGCTCGTGCACCCGCATGGCGACGTGGCGCGGGCCGCGGTCGACGACGAACTCGACGTTCACGCCCTCCGGGTAGGCCGAAGCGGGGCTGAACGGTGGCGCGTCGTACAGGTTGCCCGCGTGGGCCAGGTCGTCCACGAAGGCGACCGCGTGCGGGTTGCCCATGTTCACGTTGCGCGCGGGCCAGTGCTGGTCGGCCACGGAGACGGTGACCTCCCCTTCGGGGAAGGAGGCCTTGCCCATGCCGACGGTGACATCGCCGCCGGCCGCGGCCTTGGCGATGTGCACGCTCTTCACGCCGCCCCGGGTCGCGATGGCCAGATCGCCCTCGCCCACCAGTCCGGCGCGCTGCAGATAGCGGGCGAAGACGCGTACGCCGTTGCCGCACATCTCGGCGGTCGAACCGTCGCCGTTGCGGTAGTCCATGAACCACTCGGCCTCGGCCGCCAGGTGGCGCGCCTCGGGGTGCGCCGCGGAACGCACGACGTGCAGCAGACCGTCGCCCCCGATGCCCGCACGGCGGTCGCACAGGGCGGCGACAGCGGCCGGGGACAGCGTGACGGCGTTGTCGGGGTCCGGGATGATCACGAAGTCGTTCTCGGTCCCGTGCCCCTTGAGGAAGGCGATCCGCGTGCTCATTCCTCGATCGTACGGGGTGGCGAGGACAGTCGGTCGTCAAGGTGCCCGTCACGGCTCCGACCTCGCACGACGTCGTCAGCGAAGGCGTGCGACCCGCCACACGGCGAGGACGGCGACGGCGAGGAAGACCAGGGCGTACGCGGAGACGATCCGCCAGTCCGGGCGGCGTCCCGAACCGCGTTCCGGCAGCCCCGGCCAGGTGTGTCCCACGCGGCGGGCGGCCATCATGCCCCAGCCCGCGGCGCAGCTGCTGATCAGGAGTCCGAGCATGGCGACTACGGCGCCGCCGTCCCCGAACTCGAAGGCCAGCGGGAAGGCGAACATCAGCGATCCGGCGGCGGCGAGGATGACGATCGGCGCGAGCTGCCAGATGCGCAGACGGCGCTGCGGGCGCAGTTCGACCTCGACCTCCGCCGCGGCCATCGCGTCCGCGACGGGTCCGTCGTCGGTCACGCCGCCCGGCGCCTCGTCGGGTCCGTCCGGGGTCAGCTCGCCGCCGTTGTGCGCGGTGTCACGAGGGCCGGCCTCCATCGCCATCCGCCCTCCCACTTCGGACTCCACTGGTCGATCGATGGTCGATGATGGCACGGCGCCAGGGGCCGGGATGACCGCCGGAGCGTCCCGATGCCATCACGTGATCAGGCTGTGACCGCTCGTTCGACCAACGCCATTGCCCGTCCTGGGAGTTCCCCTCGGTCGGTCATGGCACCACTGAGCCAGTGCACCCGGGGATCGCGGCGGAACCACGAGTCCTGACGGCGCGCGAAGCGCTTGGTCGCGCGCACGGTCTCCGCGCGCGCCTCGTCGTCGGTGCACTCCCCCGCGAGCGCCGCGAGCACCTGCTGGTACCCGAGCGCGCGCGACGCCGTACGCCCCGCGCGGAGCCCCGCGGCCTCCAGGGCGCGCACCTCGTCGACGAGGCCCGCGTCCCACATGCGGTCCACGCGCGTGGTGATGCGCTCGTCGAGCTCCGGGCGGCCGACGTCGACGCCGATCTGCACGGTGTCGTAGACGGAGTCGTGGCCAGGAAGGTTCGCGGTGAAGGGCTTGCCGGTGATCTCGATGACCTCAAGGGCACGGACGATCCGGCGGCCGTTGCTGGGGAGGATGGCCTGGCCGGCTCCGGGATCGGCGGCGGCGAGGCGGGCATGGAGAGCCCCGGAGCCCCGGAGTGCGAGCTCCTCCTCCAGGCGGGCCCGGACCTCGGGGTCGGTGCCGGGGAACTCCAGGTGGTCGATGGCTCCCCTGACGTAGAGCCCGGAGCCGCCGACCAGGATCGGCCAGCGTCCGTCGGCAAGGAGGCGGTCGATCTCGGCTCGCGCCAGCTTCTGGTACTCGGCGACGCTCGCGGCCTCCGTGACGTCCCAGATGTCGAGGAGGTGGTGCGGCACGCCGTCGCGCTCTTCGAGCGTCAGCTTGGCGGTCCCGATATCCATCCCTCTGTAGAGCTGCATGGAGTCGGCGTTGACGACTTCGCCGCCGAGACGCTGCGCCAGAAAAACGCCCAGATCGGACTTTCCTGCCGCAGTCGGCCCGACGACGGCGATGACCCGCGGTGCGGGAGCTGCTCTACTCACCGCCCCAGTCTCGCAAACCCCGCGGCGACTTCCCGAACGAGCTACGTGACGCCACACCTCCGGGGTCGTTGCCTGTTGCGAGGTTCCGGCCGCCGGTTTCGAGGATCGGCGACCCGGGTGGCGCAACAGGGCGCACCGGGCGGCGCGGGATTTCGCCCACACGAGTACCGTATGGAGTAGATATGGGCGTTTTTTCAAGGTTCCGTAGGAAGTCCAAGGACACGGAAGAGGCGTCCACAGGCGGGGCGGCTGCGGCCACCCTCCCGGCCGAGGCGGAAGCCGCCGGGCAGGCCACCGAGCCCGAGACCGACAAGGGAGAGGCCAAGGCCGAGGCCACCGCCGGGGGCGAGACCGAGGCATCGACCGAAGCCAAGGCGAAGACCGAGGAGAAGGCCGAGGCGAAGGCGGACACCGAGGCCGAGGCCGAGACCGAGAGCACGCCGGACGACACCGAAGCGGCCGCCGGGGAGAACGTGGACATCCCGAAGCAGCAGTCCGCCGAGAAGGCCGCCGACAACGACGAGGCCGACGAAGGCGCCCGCAAGTGACTCCCCCGGCGAGGGAAGGTGACCGATGGGCTTCCTGCAGAACCTGAAGGACAAGCTCGCACCGGCGAAGGTCAAGGTCGCGGGCCTCGCGCAGCAGCACGGAGACAAGATCGACCAAGGTCTCGACAAGGCCGCGAAGATGGTCGACGACAAGACCAAGGGCAAGTACAGCGACAAGATCCAGACAGGCACAGGCAAGGCGAAGGACGCCGTGGACCGCCTTGCCGGAACGCCCGACGAGGGTGCCAAGGGCAAAGACCCGGGCGGCGGCCCCACGCCCCCAATGCCTCCTCCGCCCCCTCCGGCTTCCTGAACCACCGGCTGCGTCACTCGTCGGCCCACCGGACGCGTCACAGCGCCGGAGCGCCGGCTGAGTACGCCTGCCGGGTCACCCGCTGAACGACTCCGGCGGACGGCCGTGGAGCGCCACCAGCTCCGCGGCCGTCGCCGTGCGTCGGGCAGCGTCGGCCACGTGCAGGGAAGGCCCCTGAGGCGCGTTCGCGCCCGTCAGACCGCTCGGTCCTGTCACGCTGCGTGGGACCCCGCAGGCCTCAGGCCGCTATGGACCTCCAAGGCCGCTCCGGACCTCTCAGGCCGCTACGACCAGGCGGCCACCAGGTACCCGACGCCGTACGGAGCGTCCTCGTAGAGCAGCTCGCCGCTCAGGCCCGCGCCCTCGGCCGCCCCCGCGAGCACTTGCCACGGCGCCCGGCCCGCCACCATCAGTTCGCGCGCCAGCTCCGCGTCCAGCGCCTTGAGCGCCTCGATGTCCGCCGCACCCAGCGCACGGGCGGCCTCGGCGTCGAACCCGGCCGCCCGCTCGTCGAGATACCCGGGCGCCTTCAACGAGCGGCACGCGCTGGCGTCGCCCATCACCAGCAGGGCCACCCGGTCGGCCCGCGCCGCGATCTCCCCTCCGACGTGAACACACCGCTCGGCCGCCAGAGGTTCCCCCACCCCGAGCCCTTCCAGCGGGGCCGCCGACCACTCCGTACGCTCCAGAAGCCAGGCGGCGACGGCGAGCGAGGGCGGAAGTTCGCGCTGCGCCGCATCGTCCCGGGCGCCCGTACCGTCGGTCCGGCCAAGGCATACGTCCAGGTCCACGCCGAAGCCCCGGAAGGACCCGCGTGCGCCCTGCGGATGCGGGCCACGCCCGCTCTCCCCGGCGGGGCCGACCACGACGAGCCGGTCGGCGCGGGAGGCGGCGAGCACCCCGATGGCGTCCGTGCACGCGGCGCGCGCGGCGTCCAGTTCGGGAGCGGCGCCCGCGGCGACCTGGGGGACGAGCAGGGGCGGGCAGGGGCAGACAGCTGCGGCGACAAGCATGATCCGCAGCGTAACGCGCGCCAGGAGGAACGCGTCCTAGTACGAGATCGGGCCCGAGTCCCACTCCAGCTCGGAGATCGAGAAGCGGTACGGGAACGAGCCCCCGGACGAGCCGTCGCCGATCACCATCCAGCCGTCGGCCGTGCGGTAACGCCGCATCCTTACGGGATGGCGCGGGTGCTTGGGGCGGTAGAGGCGGACGAATTCCGCGAACCGCTCCACCGCCTCCTCACGCGTGCCGTCCACCGTGGCCATCAGCTCGAACAGATGCCATGCCCCCGGCCCCGGCGGGTTCTCCATCATCAGCGCCCAGCGCGCCATCGGCCCGTCTCCCCCGTGGTCCGCCGTTCGCCTCGGTCAGTCGATGCCGCAGCCGCTGCCGGACGCGACCGGAAGCGGCTCGGGGGCGCCCACCTTGGGCAGCCCGAGCATCACGCCCGCGGGCTTGGCGGCCGCCTCGGTGTTGCGCTTCTCCCAGGCGTCGCCCGCGCGCGTGGGGCGCACGTTCAGGACGGGGCCCTCGGCGAGCAGGTGGTGCGGCGCCGCGTACGTGATCTCCACCGTCACGACGTCGCCGGGGCGGACCTCGGTGTCCGGCTTGGTGAAGTGCACCAGGCGGTTGTCGGGCGCGCGTCCGGAGAGACGGTGGGTGGCGCCGTCCTTGCGGCCCTCGCCCTCGGCCACCATCAGGTCGAGGACCCTGCCGACCTGCTTCTTGTTCTCGTCCCAGGCGATCTGCTCCTGGAGGGCGGACAGACGCATGTAACGCGCCTGCACGACCTCCTTGGGGATCTGCCCCTCCATGGTCGCCGCGGGCGTACCGGGGCGCTTGGAGTACTGGAAGGTGAAGGCGTTGGCGAAGCGGGCCTCGCGGACCACGTGCATCGTCTGCTCGAAGTCCTCCTCGGTCTCCCCGGGGAAGCCGACGATGATGTCCGTGGTGATGGCGGCCTCGGGCATGGCGGCGCGGACCTTCTCGATGATCCCGAGGAAGCGGTCCTGGCGGTACGAGCGGCGCATGGCCTTCAGGATCGGGTCCGAGCCGGACTGGAGCGGCATGTGCAGCTGCGGCATCACGTTCGGGGTCTCGGCCATGGCGGCGATCACGTCGTCGGTGAAGTCGCGCGGGTGCGGGGACGTGAAGCGCACGCGCTCCAGGCCCTCGATCTTCCCGCAGGCCCGCAGGAGCTTGCTGAAGGCCTCGCGGTCGCCGATGTCCGAGCCGTACGCGTTCACGTTCTGGCCGAGCAGCGTGATCTCGGAGACGCCCTCAGCGACGAGCGCCTCGATCTCGGCGAGGATGTCGCCGGTCCTGCGGTCCTTCTCCTTGCCGCGCAGGGCGGGCACGATGCAGAACGTGCAGGTGTTGTTGCAGCCCACGGAGATGGAGACCCATGCCGCGTACGCGCTCTCGCGGCGCGTGGGCAGCGTCGAGGGGAACGCCTCCAGGGACTCGGCGATCTCGACCTGTGCCTCTTCCTGGACGCGGGCCCGCTCCAGGAGGACCGGCAGTTTGCCGATGTTGTGCGTCCCGAAGACGACGTCGACCCAGGGCGCCTTCTCGACGATGGTGTCGCGGTCCTTCTGAGCCAGGCAGCCGCCGACGGCGATCTGCATGCCGGGCCGCTTGGTCTTCATCGGCGCCAGGCGGCCGAGGTTCCCGTACAGACGGTTGTCGGCGTTCTCCCGCACGGCGCAGGTGTTGAAGACGACCACGTCGGCGTCGCCGTCCGAGCCCTCCGGCGCGCGTTCGTAGCCGGCGCCCTCGAGGAGACCGGAGAGGCGCTCCGAATCGTGGACGTTCATCTGGCACCCGTAAGTGCGTACCTCGTACGTTCCTTTTACGCCCACTGCCTGTCCCCGGTCGCCGCTGCTCATGTGACAAGGGTAGGCGGTCGCGGGAGTGTCCCTGCCGGGAGCTCGGCCCTGGCCATTTCGGCGAGCGGCCTGGCAGGATCGCGCGCATGCTCACGGCACTCCCCCACATCAGCAGGCGGCGCGCACTCCAGGGTGCGGCGGCCGCCCTCGTGGTCTTCGGGCTCCTGATGTGGTGGCTCGTTCCGGTGGGCGACGACTCTCCGGGGGGCCGGATGACGTTCAGCACGGGCGTGAAGAACGCGGTGTACGAGCGGTACGGCAAGCTCCTGCGGACCGCGGTCTCCCATGACATGCCCAAGGTGGACGTGGAGCTGCTCAACAGCGAGGGGTCGCAGCAGAACGTCGAGCGGGTGGCCACGGGGAAGGCCGATTTCACCATCGCCGCCGCCGACGCCGTGGAGAAGTACCGCCTGGAGGGGCGTGCGGGCGCGGAAGGGCTGCGGGGTTGTGCGCGGCTGTACGACGACTACGTGCAGCTCGTCGTCCGGCGTTCGTCGGACATCGACGAGGCGCAGGACCTGCGGGGCAAGAAGGTGGCCGTGGGGCAGCCGCGCTCGGGTGTGCGGCTGATAGCGGACCGGGTGCTCAAGGCCGCCGGTATCGACTTCGAGAAGGACCTCACGGCGGTGGACGCCGGTATCGACAAGGCGCCCGATCTTCTCAAGAAGGGCGACATCGACGCCTTCTTCTGGTCGGGCGGGCTGCCGACCACCACGGTGCGGCTGCTCTCCGAAGAGTTCGACATTCGCCTCGTGGAGCTCGGCACCCTTGTCGAAGCGCTGCACAAGCAGGGCGGGGCCTCCCGCTACTACCGGGCGGCGGTGATGCCCGCCGACGCCTATCCCGCCGCCCAGCAGAACGACGCCGTACCGACCCTGGCCGTGGCGAATCTCCTGGTCACGACGGACCGGGCGGACCCGAAGCTGACGGAGGGGCTGACCCGCACGGTGATCGACAGCCGCGATCACATCGGCGGCGAGGTGCACGCGGCCCAGCTCGTGGACCTGCGGACGGCGCTCTACACGGACCCGCTCACCCTGCACGAGGGCGCGCGGCGCTACTACCAGTCGGTCAAGCCGTAGCCGTCAGGCCCTGTGCCCCGGTTCGTCGCGCGGGACGCCGACGGTCACCCGCAGTCCGTGCGGCTCGTTCTGCTCGTACGCGATCGAACCGCCGCCCGCGGTGAGCAGGGCGCGCGAGATCGACAGGCCGAGGCCGGATCCCTTGACGTTCTGATGGCGGTTGCTGCGCCAGAAGCGGTCACCGACGCGGGCGAGTTCGTCCTCGGTGAGGCCGGGACCGCCGTCCGTGATCACTATGGTCGTCCGCTCACCGCTCCAGGAGACCTCCACCCGCACCTCCTCGCCCTCGGGCGTGAACTTGAGGGCGTTGTCGATCACCGCGTCAAGGGCGCTGGAGAGGGCGACCGGGTCGGCCCAGCCGGTGGTCGCCGGGCAGTGGCCCGTCAGCCGTACCCCGTGCTCCTCGGCGAGCGGCCGCCAGGCACCGACGCGTTCGGCCGCGAGCTCGCCGATGTCGGTGAGCTGCAGGTCGGCCGCGGCGTGCTCGGCCAGGGCGAGGCCCAGGAGGTCGTCGAGCACCTGGGCGAGGCGTTTGCCCTCGGTGCGCACGGAGGCGATCTCCTCGTTCCCCTCGGGCAGTTCGAGGGCGAGCAGCTCGATGCGGAGCAGCAGGGCGGAGAGCGGGTTGCGCAGTTGGTGCGAGGCGTCGGCGACGAAGGCCCGCTGCTGCTCGAGCACGTCCTCGACGTTGTCGGCCATCTCGTTGAACGACCGGGCCAGGCGCCTCAGTTCCGGCGGTCCGCCCGCGGCCGCCACCCGCGACTTCAGGCGCCCGGTCGCGATGTCGTGGGTGGTCGCGTCCAGGACCCGTACCGGGCGCAGCACCCAGCCGGTGAGGCGCAGCGCGGCCCCCACCGCGAGGAGCATCGCCGCCAACTCGCCGGCACCGATGAGCAGCCACCCCTGCAGCGTCTTCGAACGCATGCGTCCCGTGGGCGAGTCGGTGACGACGACGGCGATGACGTCCCCGTCCCTGATCACCGGAGAGGCGACGACGAGCCGGCCGCGCTGCCAAGGCCACACCTGACGCGGATCATGGCTTCCACGGGACCTGAGGGCCTCCTCGAAGGCCTCCCGTGCCTCGGCGCCCCGGGGAGGCAGGAACCAGTCCGCGGGGGCGTGAGCCATGGGCTCACCGTCCCGGAAGAAGACGCCCGCCTTGATCCCGTAGACCTCGTGGTAGTAGTCGAGTTCGGTCTGGAGGGTTTCGCGTCGTTCGTCCTTGTCCCGCAAGCGCGAACCCGTAGGACGTTTCGTGACGAACTGCGCGAGCGCCGCGAACCGCGCCGTGTCGTCGATCCGGTCGATGACCACCTTCTGCTGCTGTGCCGCCGCCACGCTCACCGCGAGCGGGAAGCCGAGGGCGAGCAGTACGCCCGCCATGAGGACGATGAGCAGCGGGAGGAGGCGAGAGCGCACCTGGCCTCGCTACTCGCTACGCGGCCGGGGCGACGAGCCGATAGCCCACGCCCCGGACGGTCTCGATCAGGGCCGGCATGTGCAACTTGGAGCGCAGGGAGGCGACATGCACCTCAAGCGTGCGTCCCGTCCCCTCCCAGCTGGTGCGCCACACCTCGCTGATGATCTGCTCCCGGCGGAAGACCACGCCGGGCCGCTGCGCGAGGAGCGCGAGCAGATCGAACTCCTTGCGGGTCAGTTGGACCGTCGAACCGTCCACGCTGACCTGCCGGGTGGGCAGTTCGATGCGTACGGAGCCGAGGCGCAGTTCGCTGTCCGCGGGGCCCGCCGCGACGCCGGACGGGGGCCGCCGGATGACCGCGTGGATGCGGGCGATCAGCTCCCCGGTGTCGTACGGCTTCACCACGTAGTCATCGGCCCCGAGATTCAGGCCATGGATCCGCGAGCGCACGTCGGCACGCGCCGTCACCATGATCACCGGGATCGATCCGCGCTTGCGGATCTTTCCGCACACTTCGTAGCCGTCCTGATCGGGCAGCCCCAGATCGAGGAGCACGACTCCGAAGGGTGCCGTTTCGCCGGGCAGCAGGGCCTGCAGCGCTTCCTCGCCGCTGCGGGCGTGCACGACGTCGAAGCCGTGCCTGGCCAGGACCGCCGACAGGGCGGCGGCCACGTGATCGTCGTCTTCGACGAGGAGCAGTCTCATACGGGCCCCCTCCGGTTCATCGGTCGTTCGGTTCGCGCTCGCCGATGGCCGGTACGCGCGCGTGCACACGCACCATCGCATCCACGCCGATGGATAAGGACCGCGTCAAGAGGGTTCGGGTCACGAGCACGTTCCGTTATGGAGCCGGTACGCGCCCGGGCGTCCCCGTTCACACGGTGTGTCCGGTTGCGGCCGGATCGTTATGCTCAATTTCCCCTCAGATGTAATGACGCTGGTCGCACCGGGTTATTACTGTCCTCCCAACCGAGGAGGATGGAGCAACAACCCGTGACCGAAGTTTCGGTGACCAAGGACGCCATACCGCCCGGGGCGGACGACCTGGTCGTGCTGAAGAACGTCAACAAGCACTTCGGCGCTCTGCACGTCCTCCAGGACATCGACCTGACCATCACCCGGGGTGAGGTCGTCGTCGTGATCGGCCCCTCCGGGTCGGGCAAGTCGACGCTGTGCCGTGCCATCAACCGTCTGGAGACGGTCGAGTCGGGAGAGATCTCGATCGACGGCAAGCCGCTGCCCCAGGAGGGCAAGGAGCTCGCCCGTCTCCGTGCGGACGTGGGCATGGTCTTCCAGTCGTTCAACCTTTTCGCGCACAAGACCGTGCTCGAGAACGTGATGCTGGGCCAGATCAAGGTGCGCAAGACGTCGAAGGCGGAGGCCGAGACGAAGGCACGCGGTCTTCTGGACCGCGTCGGTGTCGCCTCGCAGGCCGACAAGTACCCCGCGCAGCTCTCCGGTGGCCAGCAGCAACGTGTCGCGATCGCCCGCGCGTTGGCCATGGACCCGAAGGTGATGCTCTTCGACGAGCCCACGTCGGCGCTCGACCCGGAGATGATCAACGAGGTCCTGGAGGTCATGCAGCAGCTCGCTCGCGACGGCATGACCATGGTCGTGGTCACCCACGAGATGGGCTTCGCACGCTCGGCGGCCAACCGCGTCGTCTTCATGGCGGACGGCCGGATCGTCGAAGAGGCCGTGCCGGACCAGTTCTTCAGCAACCCGCGCAGCGACCGGGCCAAGGACTTCCTGTCGAAGATCCTTCACCACTGACGCATGGCGCTTTCCTGCGTCTCAACTTTCTTCTGCCGACACAAAGGATGTTCACCATGAAGGCTCGCAAGGTCACTGCGGCTGCCGCTGCCGTGCTCGCGCTCTCCGTCACCGCCACCGCCTGCGGTTCGGACGACAAGGACGACAAGGGTTCCGGTGGTGGCAAGAAGATCACCATCGGCATCAAGTTCGACCAGCCGGGTATCGGCCTGAAGACGCCGGACGGCTACACCGGCTTCGACGTCGATGTCGCGACCTACGTCGCCAAGGAGCTCGGCTACGAGGCCGGGGACATCGAGTGGAAGGAAACTCCCAGCGCCGACCGCGAGACCGCCCTGCAGCGTGGCGACGTGAAGTTCATCGCGGCGTCGTACTCGATCAACGACGAGCGCGAGGAGAAGGTCGACTTCGCGGGACCGTACCTCCTTGCCCACCAGGATCTGCTCGTCCGCTCCGATGACAAGATCACCAAGGGCACGGACCTCAACGGCAAGAAGCTCTGCTCGGTCACCGGCTCCACCTCGGCGCAGAACGTCAAGAAGGAGATCGCGCCGAAGGCCCAGCTGCGCGAGTACGGCACCTACTCCGAGTGCATCGACGGACTGGGCAGCGGCGCTGTGGACGCGCTGACCACGGACGACTCGATCCTCGCCGGCTACGCGGCGCAGGAGCAGTACAAGGGCAAGTACAAGCTCGCCGGCCTGAAGCTGACCAACGAGAACTACGGCATCGGCGTCAAGAAGGGCGACACCAAGCTCAAGGACAAGATCAACAAGGCCCTCGAAAAGATGGTCTCGGACAAGTCCTGGGACAAGGCCGTCAAGAAGAACTTCGGTCCGGCCAACTACAAGAACGAGCCCGCCCCGAAGATCGGCGACATCGTCAAGTGACCTCGTGGGAGCGGCTCCTGGAGCCGGTCCACTGACAGGGCACACGCCGGTACGCCGCCGCGCTCGAGCGGCGGCGTACCTCGCCATCACCACATGCGAGAGCGCGGGAGATCGTGTTCGACTTTCTTGAAGACTACGACTTGCTCGAGGCCTTCTGGATGACGGTGAAGCTCACCGTCTTCGCAGGCATCGGTTCCTTGGTCTGGGGCACCCTGCTGGCCGCCATGCGGGTCAGCCCGGTTCCGGTCATGCGTTGGTTCGGTACCGCATACGTCAACATCGTGCGGAACATCCCACTGACCGTCATCATCGTGTTCAGCTCGCTCGGGCTCGCCGATGTCTTCGGTATCACCCTGGGCGCGTCCGACGACGTCGACGTCATGAGCTTCCGGCTCGCGGTGCTCGGCCTCGGCGCCTACACGGCTGCGTTCGTGTGTGAGGCGGTCCGGTCCGGCATCAACACCGTGCCGGTGGGCCAGGCGGAGGCCGCGCGCGCCATCGGGCTGAGCTTCAGTCAGGTCCTCGGTCTCATCGTGCTGCCGCAGGCTTTCCGCTCCGTTATCGGCCCTCTCACCAACGTACTGATCGCCCTGACGAAGAACACCACGGTCGCGGCGGCCATCGGTGTGGCGGAAGCGGCCCTGCTGATGAAGGAAATGATCGAAAATGAGGCGCAGTTGCTCCTCATCACCGCGATATTCGCCCTCGGGTTCGTGGTGCTGACCCTGCCGACGGGCCTCATACTCGGGTGGCTCGGCAAGCGCCTGGCGGTGAAGCGATGACCTCCGTCCTGTACGACGCTCCCGGGCCCCGCGCCAAACGGCGGAACGTCCTCCTCTCCCTGCTCTTCCTGGTCGTCCTGCTCCTGGGACTCTGGTGGGTCTGGACCGCCATGTCCGACAAGGGGCAGCTGGAATGGGCCAAGTGGGAGCCCTGGCTCGCGGACTCCGAGTCGTGGACGACGTATCTCCTGCCAGGACTCGCGAATACGCTGAAGGCCGCGGGCCTCGCCATGGTGATCGCCCTTCCGCTGGGCGCGCTCTTCGGCATCGCGCGGCTCTCCGACCACAAGTGGATCAGGGTTCCTGCCGCAGTGGTCGTCGAGTTCTTCCGTGCGATTCCCGTCCTGATCCTGATGGTCTTCGCCAATCAGTTCTACTCGACGTCCACCGACATCAGTACCGATGCACGCCCGATGTACGCGGTGGTCACGGGTCTGGTGCTCTACAACGCCTCGGTGCTCGCCGAGATCGTGCGAGCGGGCATTCTGTCGCTGCCCAAGGGCCAGACGGAAGCGGCCAAGGCGATCGGCCTGCGCAAGGGCCAGACGATGACGAGCGTGCTGCTTCCGCAGTCCGTGACGGCCATGCTCCCGGCGCTCGTCAGCCAACTCGTCGTCATCCTCAAGGACACCGCGCTCGGTGGCGCGATGCTCAGCTTCACCGAGCTGCTCAACGCGCGGAAGACGGGGGCGTCGTACTACGCGAGCGTCATCCCCAGCTTCATCGTGGTCGCGGTGATCTACATCGTGCTGAACCTGCTGCTCACCACCCTGGCTTCCTGGCTGGAACGCCGTATGCGGCGGTCCAAGAAGAGCACGGGTGCCGTGGTGGGTCCTGAGGCGCTCGAGAACTTGGAGACGATCGGCCCCAAGACGATCCGTATGGACCACGGTGAAAACACCGGGGGCGGCGGAGGCGGCGGAGGCGGATAACAGAAACCACCAGATCGATCGGTGAGACACACGGAGGCAGCGGCATATCGCCGCTGCCTCCGTCATTTTTATGCCGAAAGCCTCCTTGGCCACGCCTGCGCTCAACCGAAGACCTTCAAGGGAATGACTGTCGGCGCGGAGGCGCCGATGTTGGGCTGCCGTCCGATACGGGGCGGCAGCCCTCGTCGCATACCGACCACGCCCGGTGTGATCTGTCGACCGCCCCGTCACACGTTCGCCCAAGCGCCACAGCAGTCGGTCGGCAACTTGACGCAGGCAGCAGCGGTGGGTTGCATACGTTCTGTGATCGTGCACCGGGCTCCAACTGCCAGTTCCTGTACGTATGTCCAGCGCTCCCGGGCCCTTGTGGCGGGAGGGTGCGCACCGTGGACCCGGTGATCGTCGTCGGCGCCGGCCCCGTGGGGCTCACGCTCGCCCTGGCCCTCTCACGTCACTCCGTACCCACCGTCGTACTCGACGAAGGGCCCGGCAAGGACGAGCAGAGGCCCGCGCGGACCGTCGTCCTGCGGGATGACACGGCGGCCCTCATGGAGCGGCTCACCGGTCGCTCGTTCGGAGACCAGGAGTCGGGCGCGCGATGGGGCGGCTGGCGTTCCCTGCGGCGCAAGCAGCTGATGCGGGAGCTCACGTTCAGTGATGAGATGCCGGCCCCCCTCCATGTGCCCCAACACGCGCTGACCGGTGCCCTGCGCGCGGCCATCGCCGAGGAACGGCTCGTCAAGGTCGCGGTGGAGAGCAAGCTCGACTCCGTGGAGCAGGACGCGGGCGGGCTGACCGCCCACACCCGCGGCCCCAAGGACACATGGTGGCGGGGCAGTTATCTGGTGGGTTGTGACGGACCACGGTCGACCGTGCGCAAGCTCCTCGACATCCGCTTTCCGGGGCGTACGGCCGTCGAGCGGCACGCCGTGGCCGCGCTGCGCACGGAACTTCCGGGGCCCGGCCAGGCGTTGTTGCACCGGATGCCCCCGTGGCGCCACGGGGGCGCCGAGGTGACGGGCCGTCCGCTCGCCGGCGGAGTGTGGCGGCTTGACTGGCTGCTGCCCCCGCGCGGCGAACTGGTGACGCCGGACGCGCTCGTGGTGCGCATCCGCGAGACCCTCGCGGGCTGGTGCGGCGGCTCCACCCCGCCGTACGAGCTGCTCGACACCGGTGTGCACACCGTCCACCACCGGCTGGCCCGCCGGTGGCGGGTCGGCCGTGCCTTCCTCGCGGGCGACGCCGCGCATCTGCTGGGCGCGCTCGGTACGCAAGGGCTCGACGAAGGGCTGCGGGACGCGGACAACCTCGCCTGGAAGCTGGCGCTGGCCTGGCACCACGGCGCGCACGACGCCCTGCTCGACAGCTACCAGGTCGAGCGGCGCGCCAGTGTCGCCGCACGTCTGCGCGCCGCCGACCAGTCCCTGCCGATACTGCGAGGCGGCAAAGGCCTGCGCTCCTACGTGCCCGGATCCGCGCGCGGGCACGACGCGCTCCTCACCGACGGTCACGTGGGACGCGGGCCCCTCGGCGCGCCGGCGTCCTACGCGGACTCGCCGCTGGCAGCCCCGCTCTCCGAGTCCGAGGTGGCCGTCGGCACGGCGCCCGGAGCGCCTGTCGCCGATGCGCCGGTGACGGCGCCCGACGGGTCCCTCGTGCGGCTGCGCGACCGGCTCGGAGCGAGCCAGCTGCTCGTCGTGCTTGTCGCGCCCGGCACGGTGGTGTGGGAGCGGCGGCACTGGGTGACGGCCGGGATCATGCCCCGGCTCGCCGCCGCCGTCACGGCACTGCCGCACCCGGCGGAACTGTTGGTCGCGGAGAGTTACCCCGGGGCCCCCGCACATTCGGTGCTGCTCATCCGCCCCGACGGTCACCTGGTCACCGCGCTCAGCGGAGTGCGCCCCGCCGAGCTGTATGCGGCAGCGGAGGCAGCCCTTGGCGGGGCGGCTCCGAAGCGGCGTACGGACAGCGCGGACGCCGAGGAGAAGGCGGAGAAGACGGCCGCGGCGAGCCGCCCGACCACACAGTGAGAAGCAGTTGACCGGCACGCAGCGTCATGGTCTACTCCGAAACGTGACCGACACCGATGTGCGCCTGTGGCGGAGGGTCCATATGGACCTCGTCCGCTATGCGGGCTGCGTGTGTCGTCCGTCCTGCTGAATTCGCCGCTTTCTCCTCTGCGCGCCCTCTCCTTGGCGCGCGCTTCCGCGAACCTCCAGGACGGTCCCCGTGTCTGCTTCTGTCTCCACCCCGCCTGCTTCTGCCACCCATGCCTCCACGGCGGGGTCCGCGCCGCCCACCGCCGCCGAGCTCCTCGAATTCGTACGCAGGAGTGCCGCCGACGCAGAGCTCATCGCCTCGCTTCCGCTGGACCCCGAGGGGCGAACCTGGGTGCGTCTCGAGGGACCCGGCGGCAGCGAAGCCTGGCTGATCGGCTGGCCGCCGGGCACCGGCACCGGCTGGCACGACCACGCGGAGTCGGTGGGTGCCTTCTTCACCGCTGCCGGAAGCCTCAAGGAGAACGCGCTCGCCGCCCGGCTGCCCACCGACGGCTGGAAGACCCTGGAGCTGTCCGAAGGAGTCGATCGGGAGCGGGAGTTGACGGTCGGCAAGGGCAGGGCGTTCGGGCAGAACCACGTGCATGAGGTGCTGAACGAGTCCACGGACGAGCATGCCGTCTCCGTGCACGCCTACTATCCGCCGCTGCCGCGCATCCGGCGCTACAGCCGCACGGGCGCGGTCCTGCGCCTGGAGTCCGTGGAGCGTCCGGAGGACTGGCAGTGAGTGAGCTTCCCACCGACGAACGCCCCGTCACCGGCGCACGTCCCCTCACCGGCACACGTCCTGTCGCCGGCACACCTCCTGTCTCCGGCGAACGCCCTGTAGGCATCGACGAGTTGCTGGAGCGGGTGCGGCTCGGCCTCGACCGCGTCACCCCGGAACAAGCGCGTGACATCGCGGCCTCAGGGGGTCTCCTGGTCGACATCCGGTACGCCGCCCTGCGCGAGCGCGACGGTCTGATCCCCGGGGCCCTCGTCGTCGAACGCAACGAACTGGAGTGGCGCCTGGACCCGCAGGGCAGCCACCGCGCCGCGGAGGCCGTCGGCCACGACCTGCGGGCCGTCGTGATCTGCAACGAGGGCTACGCGTCGAGCCTCGCTGCCGCCTCCTTGCGGCAGTTGGGGCTGCGCCACGCGACCGACCTCATCGGCGGGTTCCAGGCGTGGAAGGCCGCCGGGCTCCCGGTCGCGGGCTGAGCACGCGCGCGTGGGCGCCCCTCACCGTGTCCGGTAAGGGGCGCCCACCATTGCGCCCTGCCACTTACTCCTTGCTCCTCTCCAGTCCCTGTTTACTCCTTGCTCCTCGCCGGTCACCCGCCTACTCCTTGGCCGTCGCCACCGTGACGGGGCGGGGCCTGAGGGCGGCGCGACCCGGGAGCGCCGTCGCGGTGAGGGCGAGCAGCGCCGCGACGGCCACCACGGAGACGTACACCAAAGGAGCGACCGAGGGCGCGGCGCTGCCGGTCATGCCGACGCTGAAGGCGGTCAGGACGGCGAGCGCGATACCACTGCCGAGTGCCGTGCCGATGAGCAGGACGGACAGCGCCTCGGTGCGCAGCATGCGCAGGACCTGGCGGCGGCTCGCGCCCGCCAGGCGCAGCATCGCGAACTCGCGGATGCGCTCGGAGACCGACATGGCGAGAGTGTTGACGACGGCGATCGCGGTGAAGGCCAGGATGAGGCCCATGGCCAGATAGTTCACCTCGGCGTTCGCCTGCTGGCGCTCGGCCTGGAGGTTGTCGACGGCCGCCGGGGCGAGAACCAGCACTCCCGGGAACTTCGCGACGCCTGCCGCGAGTTGCTCTTGTGTACGGTCGCTCTTGATCAGAACTGTGGCGGAGAGCGGGTTGTCGACGTGGCGGGCCACCAGCTCCTGCGCCATGGTCAGATCCCCGAACCCGAGCCCGCGCGCATACACGGCGCTGACCTTGAGCGTGGTCTTCGTGCCGTCGCCGAGCGTGAGCTTCAGGCTGCTGCCGGGCCGCAGACCGAGCTGGTCGGCGGCCAGTTCGCTGACGGCGACACTGCCCTTGCCGAAGCCCTTGAGGGATCCGGCGGTCACGTCGGGGTCCCAGGTGCGGGTGAGACCGGCCGTGCTGACGCCCTGCGCCGGGTACTTGTCGAGCCCTACGCGCACGGTGGTGCGGACGACCTCCGTGGCTGCCTGGACGCCCTCGGTCGTACGCAGCTTCTGCGCGGCCCCGGCCGGGACTCCAGGGCCCTGCGCCGCCAGGACCCAGTCGGCGCGGATTCCCTCGCGGGCCTGTGCGCGGGCCGCGTCTCCGAGGGTGGGCTGGACGAACAGGACGGTGCAGGTCATGCCGGTGAGGAGGGCGAGCGGGGTGACGGCTGCCGCCATCCGGGCCGCGTTGCCGCGGAGGTTGGCGTGGGCGAGGCGGCCACCGGGTCCGGAGAGCCGCAGCGGGCCACGGAGCACGGCAGCCGCCGCCCTGACCAGGAGGGGGCCGAGGAGTGCGACAGCGGAGGAGAGGACCACCACGGTCAGGAACGTCACAGGAGTCGACGCGGGCTCGGTGCGCAGCGCGCTGAGCACGGCGACCAGTACGGCGCCTCCGGCGAGGAGGAGGACTCCCGCGATGACGCGGCTCCACGGCGGCCGGGTGCGCTCGACTCGCGCTTCGGCGAGGGCTTCGGCCGGGCGGATACGGGCGATACGGCGGGCGGAGAGGCGGGCGGCGGCCCAGGCCCCGAGCAGCGTCGCGGCCACGGCGACGAGGAGCGGGAAGACACTGACGGTCCGCTCCAGGGTGGCGGGGACGGCGCCCATGTCCACGAACTTGCCGTGCAGCCAGCCGCCGAGCGGGATGCCCGCGAGCGAACCGACGACGCCCGCGGCCGCTCCGACGATCAGAGCCTCGCGGCCGAGAAGCCCCCGGATCTGCTTCGGGGTTGCGGCGATGGCGCGGAGCAGGGCGAGTTCGCGGTGACGCTGCTGCACCGAGAGGGCGAAGGTGCCGACGACCACGAGGATGGCGACGAGGAGGGACGTGCCGCCCATCGCACCGCCCATGCTGACCAGCTTGATGCGGGCGCCCGCCGCGTCGAGGAACTCCACGGGGCCACGGTCTTCGCCAGCACTGACCTGCGCCTTCGTGCCTGCGAGGGCGTCCGCGACCGCCTCCTTGAGCTCTGCCGTCCCGGTGTCCCCGGCCGGCATGACGCCGAGAGTGGTGATCTTTCCGGGGTGCGCGGCGAGCCGCTCGGCCTCTGCGGAGGAGAAGAAGAGGGACGTCTGGTGAGCGAGGGCGCCTTCGGAGGGGGCAGCTACACCGGTGATGCGGTAGGAGCGTGGCGCCTGTGTCGACTGGACGGTGAGGCGGTCGCCGGCCTTGAGGTGGGCGCGTCCGGCGAGGCCGCTGTCGATGACGAGATCGCCTGTGGCGCGCGGGGCCTTGCCCTCGACGAGGCGGAAGGGGGTCAGCGCGGCCGACTCCCATGCATGGCCGTACGCGGGCTTGTCGGTGAGGTCGCCTACCGCGGGGACCAACGGTGTGGCGAGGAACGTGAGTTCGGGTACGACTTTGCCGATGCCCCGCACGCCCTTGAGCTTGTCCGCGATGTCGTCCGACAACCAGGCCCGCTCGGCGATCGGCTTGGCCTTGTGCTTGACCTTGGTCTTGCCCTTCTTGTGCTTGACCGTGGTCTGGTGGACGTTCTGGTCTGCGGAGACGATCACGGGGGCTGCGGCGTAGCGCTCGGTCTGGATGGTGCCGCGCAGGCCCGTCTCCAGGAGGGTGCCGCAGGCCGTGATGAGCGCGGCAGCGCACATCAGTGCCAGGAAGGCACCGAGGAATCCGCCCTTGCGGTCTCGGACTGTCTGCAGTGCGTAGCGCAGCATCATGACGTCGCCTCGGGTTCGAAGGAGGAGGGGGAGGAGGGGGAGGAATGGGAGGGCGAAGAGGTCGGGGCAGAGGCTGGCGCGGGCGCCGGGAAGGCCAGGAGCCGGGTGAGTACGGTGCGGGCGTCGGCCGGCGTCTCTGCGTCGGGGCGCTTGTAGCGGTTGAGCAGGGCGATGTACTCCTCGAAGAACTCGCGGAGTTCGGGGAGCGTGAGCCGGATCGTGCCGCGCGAGTACGGAAACGCGTCGGCCCATTCACCGAGTTCGGCGTCGCCGGTGTCACCGCCGGCGTCTCGCTGCAGCCGCTCGAAGAGCTCCAGGTCGGCGGCGTACGAGAGATGGTTCAGCTCGTCCATCACGAGCCGCGTCTCGGCGTTCTGCTTGCTGCGGGGCGGGAAGCGCCGGTCGCCGGGGATCACGCGCCACCAGCGTTCGCGGCCGTGGCCCGTACCCGCGGTCTCCTCGACGAAGCCGTAGCGGGCGAGCTCACGCAGGTGGTAGCTGGTGGCGCCGGTGTTGAGGCCGAGCGCCCTGGCGAGCGTCGCCGAGGTGGCCGGGCCGTGCACGGTGAGGTGCTGCAGCATCTGCTGACGCCGGGGCTGGGCCAGCGCCTTGAGGACGCGGAGGTCGCGCAGCTCCTCCGGGGCGCCGTCGGTCGTGTCGTCCGGGGCGCCGGTCGTGCCGGGTTCCTTTGCCATGCGTACACAGTCGCCTGTGCACAGGTTCCTTTGCAGTGCGGTGGACCGGCGTCTTCGATAGGGGGTTAACCCCACCCTTCAGGCGAAGAAGGGGAGCTGGGAAGGGAGTTGAGAAGAGGGGGTCGAGCGAGGGGTCGAGAAAGGGGATCGGGAACAGAGGTCGAGAAGAGGGGGCCAGGAAGAGGAAGTTGCGGGAGCGGTCTGGCGGCCCGAGGCCGCGAGCCGCCCCCTCGAAGAGCCCCCCGCGGAACGCGGAAGGGCCGGGCCGCGGTTCGCGCCGCGCTGCCCGGCCCTGACCTGAGCCCCACCCCCGCGAGGGCCCTGGTCGGTTCAGCCCCCTTCGTACCCCAACTCCCCCGCGTCCTCGCCCTCTTCCTCGATGGCCTGCCGGACGATCCGGAGTGCCAGGCCTTCCGAGTAGCCCTTGCGGGCGAGCATGCCCGCGAGGCGGCGCAGACGCTTGTCGCGGTCGAGGCCCCGGGTGGCGCGGAGCTTGCGGGCGACCAACTCGCGCGCGGTCGCCTCCTCCTGCTCCGAGTCGAGCTGCCCTACGGCTTCCTCGATCAGCGTGGCGTCCACGCCCTTCGTACGCAGCTCCTGCGCGAGCGCCCGTCGGGCCAGGCCCCGGCCGTGGTGCCGGGACTCCACCCACGCGCCCGCGAAGGCACCGTCGTTGATCAGGCCGACCTCTTCGAAGCGCGTCAGCACTTCCTCCGCCACGTCCTCCGGGATGTCTCGCTTGCGCAGCGCGTCCGCCAGCTGTTTGCGCGTGCGCGGGGTCCCGGTGAGCAGCCGCAGGCAGATCGCCCGCGCCTTCTCGCCCGGGTCCCCTGTCGGCGGCTCCCCCTTCTCGGCCCTCGACGAGGAAGGGGGACCGCTGTCCTGTGGGCCGTCGCCTCGGCTTTCACCGAAGCCGCCACGTCGTCGGCGCCCCCGTCGGCCACCGCCCCCGCGGAAGCCGGTGTCGTCGCCCTCCTGATCGGCGCCACTCTGATCCACACCGTCCGCGAGCCCTCGGCCCGCGGGGTCGGTGTGGTACTCAGGAGTGATCTGGTCCGCCCAGTCCGTGCGCCGCGTCATGGATCAGCTCTTGGCCGCGGCGGCCTTGGGCTTGGTGGCCTTGGTCGCCGGCGCGGGCACCGTCTTGGCGGCATCCTCGGGCGCCGCACCCGCCTTTTCGTCCTTGCCCGCCTCGGCGGTCGGCTCCTCCTCCTGCGGCTTCACGCCGACGCCCAGCTTCTCCTTGATCTTCCTCTCGATCTCGTTGGCGAGATCGGGGTTGTCCTTGAGGAAGTTCCGGGCGTTCTCCTTGCCCTGGCCGAGCTGGTCGCCCTCGTACGTGTACCAGGCGCCCGCCTTGCGGACGAAGCCGTTCTCCACGCCCATGTCGAT